>NZ_JAIMBW010000001.1:958333-1277777 GCF_019195455.1 Gymnodinialimonas phycosphaerae
ATCCGGTGCTGCCGGTGATCGACGGGACGCACAATGTGCTGGTAACGGGTGTCGGTGGCACGGGCGTCGTGACCATCGGCGCGGTGATGGCGCAGGCGGCGCAACTGGACGGCAAGGGTGCGGGCATGATCGAAATGGCGGGGCTGGCCCAGAAGGGCGGCGCGGTCGCAATCCACCTGCGGCTGGCCAATTCGCCTGATGACATCGCCGCCATCCGCGTGGGTGCCGGAGAGGCCGACGCCGTGATCGGCGGGGATCTGGTCGTGACCGGCGGTGCCAAGACCCTGAGCCAGATGAAGGCCGGGCGCACGGGTGCGGCGGTGAATAGCCACGAGATCACGACGGGGGATTTCACGCTCGATACGGAATTCACCATTCCGGGCAAGGATCTGGAGGTCGCGTTGCAGGCGCGGGTCCGCGACAAGTTGGTGCTGTTTGATGCGACCGAGCTGGCGCGGGTGCTGTTGGGGGATTCGATCTACTCCAACATGATGACCTTCGGCGCGGCCTGGCAGATGGGATTGATCCCGTTGACCCATGACGCCATCGTGGAAGCCATCGCGATGAACGGCGCGGCCATCGAGGCCAACAAACAAGCGTTTGAGATGGGCCGTTGGGCGGTGGTGAACCCCGATCAGGCGGCGCGCCTGACAACCGCCAACGTGGTGGAAAAGCCCAAGACACTGGACCAGAAGATCGCCTTCCGCGAGGCCCATCTGGTGGCCTATCAAGGCAAGGGCCTTGCAAAGCGCTATCGCAAGCTTGTGGATGGCGTCACAGACCCACGCCTGAAAGAGGCGGTCGCCAAGGGCTACCACAAGCTGTTGGCCTACAAGGATGAATACGAGGTTGCGCGCCTGCATCTGGAAACGGAAGCCAAGGCCCGTGAGACCTTTGCCGGTGATTTCAAGATGACCTACCATCTGGCCCCGCCGATGCTGCCGGGCCGCGACGCCTTGGGGCGCCCCAAGAAGCGCGAATTCGGCCCCTGGGTCGGCGGTGTCTACAAGGTGTTGGCGCGGATGAAACGCCTGCGCGGCACGCCGCTGGATGTCTTCGGCTATTCCGCCGAGCGGCGCATGGAACGTGCCCTGATCAAGCAATACCGTGCCGACATGACGACCTGGCTGCCACAGGCAGACGCGGACCGCATGGACGCGCTGGTGGCGCTTGCCGAGTTGCCTTTGAGCATCCGGGGTTTTGGCCCGGTGAAGGAAAAGAACGCCGCCACCGCCGCCAAGCGCCGGGAGGAGTTGCTGGCAGCCCTTGCGGCGGGCGGAACCGCCACCCGCGCGGCCGCCGAATAGCTTTCCATCTTTCCCCCCTTACGCGGGCAGGCTAGGTCTTGCGCAAACAAGGGGGGACAAGATGCCGGAACTAGCAGAATTCTTGCCGATGCTGGCACTGATCCTTGCGATTGGCGCGCTTGCGGGGGTTGTCGCGGGCCTTTTGGGCGTCGGCGGCGGCATCGTGCTGGTGCCGGCGTTTTTCTTTGCGTTCGAGGGGCTGGGATACAGTACCGACGGGCTCATGCAGATCTGCCTTGCAACGTCTTTGGCGACGATCGTGGTGACGTCCGTGCGCTCGGTCCTGGGGCACAACAAGAAGGGCGCGGTGGATTGGGACATCCTGCGCAGCTGGGGCCCCGGCATCGCGATCGGTGCGGGCTGTGGCGTCTTGGCGGCCAGTGGCCTGCGCAACGAGGTCTTGATGGGCATTTTCGGTGTCCTGGGTGTCAGCGTTGGGCTTTACATGGCGTTCGGGCGGTCTGAATGGCGCCTGGGCAGCCAGATGCCGGCGCGCGTGGGGACTGTCGTCTCGTCTCCGATCCTGGGGTTCCTGTCGGTTCTGATGGGCATTGGCGGCGGGTCCTTCGGGGTGCCGATGATGACGCTTTACGCCGTGCCGATCCACCGCGCCGTGGCCACGGCGGCGGGCTTTGGCGTGATCATCGCCGTGCCTGCGGTCATCGGCTTCCTGCTGACGCCGGGCGAGGGGGCCGGGCGGCCTCCCTTCACCATGGGGCAGGTGAACCTTGTGGCTTTCGTGGCGGTCATCGCGATGACGCTGCTGACGACACCCCTGGGCGTGAAGCTGGCCCATGCGATGGACCCCAAACCGCTCAAGCGTGTGTTCGCGGTGTTCATCATGGTTATGGCGCTCAACATGTTGCGAAAGGCTTTTGGCTATTGAGCTGGCTGCGGCGCGGCTGGGAGGTCTTCGCGCCTGAACCTCCGGTCGCGGCGTGGGTGGCCGCGGCCAAGGGGCCCGCGTTGGAAGCGGCGGCGGATCAGCCGCGCCGCCATGGCGGAACCTGGTGTGTGGGTGTCGATGCGCTTGGCAATGATGCACATGGCAGTGTCGGGGATGGGCCGGTTCTGGGGGGGAAGGCGCTGGATCAGGCGGTGGCCGCCACCGGGGTGCGGGGGGTGCACCGGGCGCAGATCTCGGTCACGTATCCGGGGTATCCGGGGCGGGACGCGCATGAAAGCGACGCCATCCACCGCTTTCGCCGGGATCGCGACGCGGCGCATCTGGACGGATTGTTGCCCGTAGGCCCCGAGAAGCGCCGTCATTTACACGAACCCCATGCCTGGATCCTGGGCATCGCGTTGACCCGGGCCGACGCTAACGCGGCACCGCTGGTCGTTTGGGAGGGAGCCATGGGGTGATCCGCCGGGCGTTCACAGCGGCTTTTGCAGGCATTGCGCCAGAGGCTTGGGCGGGGCGCGACGTGACCGAGGTCTACAAGGCCGCGCGAAGCGACGTGTTCAAGGTTTGCCCGCGCATCGAGGTCCCTTTGCGGCCTGGTGAAAGCGTCTTGCTGCACCGAATGGCGATCCACGGCGTGGCCCCTTGGGCCGAGGGCGCGAAGGCCGCGCCGGAGGGCAGGGCGATTGCGTACTTCCGCCCTTGCTTCGACGATCCGGCCCTCTGGCTCAGCGCGCCTTAGCGACCCGCGCGGGGCAGGAGGCGGATGCGGTAGGTCAGGAAGATCACCGCCAGCACCCCGATATTGGCCAGCATCTGTGGCGAGGTCGCGACGCGGCCCAGATCCGCAACCCCCACCACAAGCACTTGCGCCAGGACCAGCGCCAGGACGGCGACGCCGAAATTCATCAGTGTCGCAGGGGCCACGCCGGGGTCGCGCTCGTCTTGCCGCCCCAACCACCATGCCATGACGGCCCAGATCGGCACCGGACCCAGGGTCAGGTGGATAAGGCCCGGCGCGATGATCAGGAACAGGCCACCTTCGGCCGCGCTGGCCCATCCGGTGGCCAGATCGCCGTCACCAAGGGCCAGGACCAGCACGACGGGATAGAACAACAGCAGCCCCGTCCAGGCCCCCGTGAACCCCGCGATCAGCCATGAGACACGACGATGTTCTGCCGGGCTTTTGCGGGTGTCCTTGTTGCTTTCATCGGCGCGCGCCATCGCGTCAGGTCCCGCGCGTCAGGCGCGCGGCGCGCCCGCCCCGACGCTTTTGCAGTTGCGGCGCGCGGGCCGGAAGCGCTTCCATGACGTCCGCGCGGGCCTCGTGGGTCAGGCGCGACCATTGCGTGATCTCGTCGATGGTACGCAGGCAACCGGTGCACAGGCGTGCTTCGGGGTGAATGATGCAGATCTTGACGCAGGGGCTTTGGATCTCGTCGCGTTTCCAGATGTCGTCACTGGAAGTGCGCTTGGGGTTGGTGTCGCTCATATCGCAGCCCTCAGATGGCGCAATCGGTCCAGCGCCCCTTGCAAGATATAGCTCGCGGCGACGGCATCAATGACTTCAGAGCGACGTTTTCGCGTCGTATCCGCCTCGATCAGCGCGCGTTCGGCGGCGACGGTGCTCAGGCGCTCATCCCAGAAGGCGATGGGGACCTCCGCAAAATCAGGACGGCGCGAGAGGTTGAGGGCGAAGGCGCGTGTGGCCTGCGCGCGCGGCCCCTCAGACCCGTCCATATTGCGGGGCAGCCCGAGGATGATCCCGCAGACCTCATGCTTGGCGATCAACGCGGCCAGGGCATCGGCATCCAGCCCGAATTTCTTGCGCTTCACCGTTTCCAGTGCGCTGGCCGAGGTAAGCAGGCGGTCCGACAAGGCCACGCCGATAGTCTTGGTGCCCAGATCAAGACCGAAGAGTCCCCGCATCGGCGGCAGGTCCCCGGCGAAATCGTCGAGGTCCCCGAAAATCACTGCGCGTCTTCCGCAGCACCGGATCGCGCCATGGCGGCCCGAAACGCGCTTTCCACGGTTTCCAGCGCCTCGGGAGAGCCTGCAAAGACGCTCAGCGCCTCATCATGGACGATCTGCGCCGCGTTCGTGCGGCCCAACACGCCGTAGGCGGTGATCAGTTGCGCCCAATCCTGGGGCGTGCCGCCTTCGGTCGACAGGCGGTCTGCCAGTGTCTCGACCATGTTCTCGATCATCGCGCGCTGGTCTTCAGGGTCCATACCCTGGGCCGCTTCGATATCCGCCGCCGAGGGACCACGGGGGGCGGCCAGAAGGGCGGGGTCCAGATCCACCCCGGCGGCAAAGGCGATGTCGGCCAATTGCGCGCGGATCGGCGGCACCCAAGGGGCCTCGGGGCGAGAATCTGCCAGCAGGTTGGACCAGATCGGCAGAGCCAGATCGGGGCGGCCCTGTTGCGCGTACATTTCCCCGGCGTAGTAGCGCCCGGTGCCGTCGCGGGGTTCCAGTTGCAGGCCCCTGCGCAGCGCTTGCTCGGCCTCGGGCGAGACATAGCCGCCGGCGGCGAAGATCATCATCTCGGCCAGATCGATGTAGTGGCGGCCCGTGGCGTCGTCGCCCAGAACGGTGATCAGGCGCTGCTGTGCGCGGTGGGCAGCGCGGAAGTTGCCCAACATCGCTTCGTTGGCGGCCAGAAGGGTCAGGCCTTCGGTATCCTCGGGGCGTTGTTCCATCACCGTGCGCAACTGCGCGACCATGTCGGCGCGCTGGGGGTCGGCGTTGGGGGACGGGAGGTCGGGGACCTGTTCCTCGGCCAGTTCCTGGCTAGGGCGGTTTTCGCGGGCGTCTTCGATCATCGCGATTCGCCCGCCGAGGGGCAAATCCGGATAGCCCGGCGCGCCGATCTGCGTGTAGACCCAGAACGCGCCCGCCACCGTCGCCACGAGGCCCAGGCCGACGATCACCGTGCCCGTGCGCGAGACTCCTTCCACGCGCTGCACCTGTTGCAAGGCACGATCGGCCTCCAGAATGCGGCGGCTGACCTCGGTGCGGGCGCGTGTGGCTTCTTCCTCGGTCAGGGTGCCGCGGGTGACGTCGCGGTCCAGTTCCGAAAGCTGATCGCGGTAGACTTGAAGGTCGTAGGCGGCGGCCGGTGACACGGCGTCGGACGGGCGGCGGGCGGCCAGAAAAACGATGCCCACGACGACGGCGCAAATCAAGCCAGCTGCAATCCAGAATGCCATGTGTCCCGGTCCTCTTCCCTCAACCCCATTTCACATAGGACGCGCGCGCCAAAAGCGAAAGGCGCGCGCCCGTCACAAAGCTGATTTCCTGCCAAGGCGCGACAACATGGCAGGGGGTCGCAAATGGCACATCTTATGTCGCGGGCAGTATCCTCTTTTCTACGCGTCCCCCCAAAAGCAAAGTGACAGTTCCGGAGCCCTGCCCATGCGTAAGTATTCTGCCTTTGCCATCGCCCGTGAAGCCTTTCGCCACCATGACGGGTGGGAACGCGCGTGGCGCTCGCCCGCGCCCAAGGCCAGCTATGATGCGGTGATCGTGGGGGCAGGGGGCCACGGTCTGGCCACGGCCTATTACCTGGGCAAGAATCATGGGCTAACCAATGTCGCGGTGATCGAGAAGGGCTGGCTTGGCGGCGGCAACACCGGGCGCAACACGACGATCATTCGGTCCAACTACCTGCAAGATCCTTCTGCCGCGATCTACGAGAAAGCGCGGAGCCTGTATGAGACGCTGTCCCAAGACCTGAACTACAACGTCATGTTCAGCCCCCGTGGCGTAATCATGCTGGCCCAGACCCACCACGAGGTGCGCGGCTACCTGCGCACGGCCCAGGCCAATGCGCTGCAAGGGGTCGATACGCGGTTCATCGACAAGCACGAGGTCAAGAAACTTGTGCCGATTATGAACATCGAAGGGCCTCGGTATCCCGTGTTGGGCGGGCTGTACCAGCCACGCGGCGGCACAGCGCGCCACGATGCGGTGGCCTGGGGCTACGCGCGGGCGTGCTCGGACATGGGGATGGACATCATCCAGCAGTGCGAAGTGACCGGCGTGCGGGTCGAGGGCGGCGCGGTCGCAGGGGTCGAGACCTCCAAGGGGTTCATCGGGTGCAAGAAATTGGGCGGCGTGGTCGCGGGGCATTCATCGGTGCTGGCCGAGATGGCGGGCTTCCGCCTGCCGATGGAATCGGTCGCGCTTCAGGCACTGGTGAGTGAGCCGATCAAGCCCGCCATGGACGTGGTCGTCATGGCCAACACGGTGCACGGCTACCTGTCGCAGTCCGACAAGGGCGAGATGGTCATCGGCGGCGGCACCGACAGCTACAACAACTACACCCAGCGTGGGTCCTTCCACCACATCGAGGAAACCGTGCGCGCCCTGATCGAGACATTCCCGATGCTGTCGCGCCTGAAGATGCTGCGCCAATGGGGTGGGATCGTGGATGTGACGGGCGACCGCTCGCCCATCCTGTCGAAAACGCCGGTGGAGGGCATGTTCATGAACTGCGGCTGGGGCACCGGCGGGTTCAAGGCGATCCCCGGATCGGGCTGGGGCTTTGCGGAGTTGATGGCCAAGGGGCACTCGCCCCTGACGTCCGAGTTTGGCATGGAACGTTTCCGCGAAGGCCGGTTCATTGACGAAAGCGTTGCGGCGGGGGTCGCCCATTGATGGCTGGCACGGGATTTGAAGGTGACGCAAGGGAAGCGGGTCTTCGGACCCCGCGTTTACCTCTTTTTAACGAAAATTTTAGACTTTTTGAGTCATGTGGAGCGCACCAAGGGCATATCGAGCAAAACGGACCATTCCCATGCGCACTTCCCAGCACCCTGACTATGCAAGCCGCGCCTGGTTTGAATTCTCAGCCAAGGCTGAGAAAAGGATCAAGGGATGTGGTGCGGCGGTGGGCTTGTCGATCCTCATGTTTACGCTTGGCGGGGCAATGGAGGGGCGAGGTGTGGATGCCCCATACCTGGGCATTGTGTCCGACGCGCAGTCGTCCGAGATGCAGTCGCCAAGGATCGCGGCCCGACCAACCGTGGGACAAATCAAGTAGGCCTGGTCGCCCAAGCAACTGCCGGTCTTTTGTGCCGTTGCATGTAGAAATGCGGGACGCGGCATCTTTTGGCCCATCACAAACGCCCGATCCGGCCCTTTTTGGCGCAAAACGTCGGGTTTTGCCCGCGTCCTATGCACTCCCTTGCGGCTGTCCCACATTGGGATATGCAGCAATGGAGGATGCCTCATGTCTGACTTCGACCAACGCAACCGCAATTTCGACTACGCGCCGCCCACGCGCGGCGGCTCCGGCTCTGGCGCACTTATCTTTATTGCCGGGCTGGTCGTGTTGTTCATTCTCGCGATGCTCTTCATGGGCGGGGGCAGCAGCACGTTGCCAGAGGAAGGCGCCGCGCCTGCGGTCGTGCCCTCTGACGAGGCGCCCGTCGTTGACCCGACGGCCCCGGTTCTCGTGGACTGACGACGTTCATGCTCGGGCGGGGGCGACCCCGTCCTGGCAACAAGTGCCCGCCGCCCGAGGCGTCGTTTTTCGAGTTGTCGGCAGGCCGCTTCAGGCCCCGGGCGACGCCCACCATCGCAAAGATCGCAAGGGCCCCCAAAACGAAGAACGGCCAATACTCAAGCAGGCTGCGGGTGCGTTCCGGTTCCATTTCGCCATCATACGCCCCTTGGCGGCAAAAGTCATGCCTGCCCCGCAGGCCCGCCGATGAGCGCGGTCGCCATCCCCAAACGCCTCGGCCATATCTGGATCGGGGACAAGCCCGCGCCGACGCGCTGGCTGCAATCGTGGCGCGATCTGCACCCCGATTGGTCTTATACCCTGTATGACAACGTCTATTTGACCACGCGGCGCTGGCGCAACCAGCGCCTGATCGCGCATTTCTTCCGCCAGCGCCGGTTCGAGGGCGTGGCTGACCTGATGCGCTATGAACTGCTGTTCGAGAAGGGCGGTTTCATCCCCGGCGCGGATTTTGAGGCGCTCCGCAATTGCGATGAGCTGTTTGCCGAGCCCTGCACTTATACCTGCTATGACACCTATCCCAAGGGCCGGTGCAAGCTGACGCCGTTCCTGGCATCCGCGCCTGGCACCCACACGCTGGCGCTGACGCTGGACGAGATTCACACCACCTATGCCCATGCGCCCGAGACTGCGCGCCAGCCCTGGATCAGCGTCGGCAATCTGTTCCTGCGCGGCCTGGTCGAGAAATACCGTGCCGAAATCCGCGATCTGCGCATCTGGCCCGCCTATTTCTTCGTGCCGAAAAACAAGGACAAGCCGCGCTATGATGGGCCCGGGCGCATCTATGCGGAACATCATTGGGGCACCACCCTCGGCAAATACGAGGGCACGCCCAACCCGCAGCTTTTCGAGGACGTGGCCTTCGTGCTTGACGCCACGCCCGCCTTGCCCCTGACCGCCGAAACCCCTGAGGAGCCCTAGAACATGCTTACCCTCACGTGCCCCAACTGCGGGATCTCTGCCTGCGAGACCGAGCTTGCCGCCGGCGGCGAGGCGCATCTGACGCGCCATGGTCCCGGCTCTTCCGACGACCATTTCGAGGCCTATCTGTTCATGCGCCCCAACACCCGCGGCGTCCATTTTGAGCGGTGGCGCCATGCGGCGGGCTGCGGCAAGTGGTTCCTGGCCGCCCGCGACACCGCCACGCTGGAGGTCTTCGGGACCTATTCGGCGCAAACAACTGAACCGCCTGCCGATCTGATCGACAAAATCAAAGCCAAACGCCCCGATTGGAGCTTCTCGTCATGAGCACCCGTCTGCCTTCTTACGGTCGCCTGATCGACCGCGACACGACCGTGAAATTCACCTTCAACGGCAAATGGATGCGCGGTCATAGGGGCGATACGCTGGCCTCTGCGCTTTTGGCCAATGGTCAGACGCTGGTGGGGCGTTCGTTCAAATACCACCGCCCACGCGGGATCATGTCAAGCGGCGCAGAAGAGCCCAACGCGTTGGTCAACCTTGGCAGCGGCCTGCGGCATGAGCCGAACCAGCGCGCCACCACGACGGAGTTGTTCGAAAAGCTGGAGGCCACGTCCCAGAACCACTGGCCGTCGCTGGAGTTCGATGTGGGCGAGGTCAACGGCCTGGTGGCGCGGTTCCTGCCTGCCGGGTTCTACTACAAGACGTTCCTGTTCCCGCGCGCCTTCTGGAAACATGTGTTCGAGCCGTTCATCCGCCAGTCGGCGGGCCTTGGCAAAGCGCCACACCCCGAGACGCGTGACCCTGACCGGTACGAGCATTTCTATGCCCATGTCGATCTGGTGGTGGCAGGCGGCGGCATCGCAGGCCTGCAGGCGGCGCTTCTGGCGGGCCGGGCAGGGGCACGTGTCGTGCTGATGGAACAAAGCGCCCATTGGGGCGGGCGTGCGCCCGTTGATGGCGTGGAGGTGGACGGCGAACCCGCAGAAGTTTGGGTAAAGAACGCCGTGCAAGAGCTTGAAAGTATGGCGAATGTGGATCTTCGCCTACGCGCGATGGTGGCGGGGGTCTATGACCACGGCTATGTGCTGGGGTATGAGCGTTTGACGGATCACATGCCGCAGGCCGACGGTCCGCGCCATCGCCTTTGGCGCATCCGTGCGACCCGGATCATCTCGGCCACCGGCGCGTTGGAACGTCCGCTCAGCTTTTCGGGGAACGACAAGCCGGGTGTCATGCTGGCCTCGGCGGTGCGCGACTACCTCGTGAACTACGGCGTCGCCGTGGGCGACAATATCGTTGTCGTCACCAACAATGACGACGGCTACCGCACCGCGATTGCGCAGGTGGAGGCCGGTCTGGGCGTCGCTTGTGTGGTGGATGCAAGGCCACGCGCCGACGGGGAATTACCCAACAAGGCCCGTGCTTTGGGGGTCAATGTTAAAGTGAATTGCGCCATTGCCAAGGTGAAGGGCTTGCGTAATGTCGTCTCTGTCGCGCTCTGCGCCCAGGACGGCGATGGGCTGATCACCGAGGAAGTGGCCTGTGATGCGGTTGCGATGTCGGGCGGCTGGTCGCCGGTCGTGCACCTCTGGTCGCACTGCGGCGGCAAACTGACGTGGGACGCGGAGGCCGCGTTCTTCCGGCCCGACCCCACGCGCCCGCCGCTGGACCACAACGGCGAAGGCTTCGTGACCTGCGTTGGGGCCGCTGATGGTGCCTTGCTGGCCGCCGAGACGTTGAAGAATGCATCAACGAACACCGGCAATATGTTCAAAGCGCTGGGAAAAACACCCTCTGAAGGGGCAACTGCGAGGAGCGCAAGCGAGGAGGGGTTGGCCCCGGTCTGGATCATGCCCCATGGCGCGAGCTACAAGAAACGCTCCAAGATGTGGCTGGATTTCCAGAACGACGTGAAAGTCTCGGACGTGCAGCTTGCCGCCCGCGAGGGCTATGAGAGCGTTGAGCACACTAAACGCTACACGACCTTGGGGATGGCGACGGATCAGGGGAAACTCAGCAATATCAATGGACTCGCGGTCCTTGCTGATGCTTTGGATGAAGCCATTCCCCGTGTTGGCACAACTACGTTCCGCCCGCCCTATACGCCCATTTCCATGGGGGCCATTGCGGGCGAGGCGCGGGGCGAGATCTTTCAACCCCTACGCCGCACTCCGATGCATGAATGGCACGAAGAACAGGGCGCCTACATGGAGCCCGTCGGCGGCTGGCGCAGGCCCTATTGCTTCCCCCGACAGGGCGAAACCCACGAACAAGCCGTCGCCCGCGAGATCAACGCCACACGCGGGTCGCTTGGGCTGCTCGATGCCTCCACGCTTGGCAAGATCATCGTGAAGGGCCCCGATGCGGGCAAGTTCATGGATATGCTCTACACCAACATGATGAGCAGCCTGAAACCGGGCAAATGTCGTTATGGTTTGATGTGTTCCGAGAATGGCTTCCTGATGGACGACGGCGTTGTCGTCCGTCTCGATGAAGAGACGTTCCTTTGCCACACTACCTCGGGCGGGGCCGATCACGTCCATGCCCATATGGAGGATTGGCTGCAATGCGAGTGGTGGGACTGGAAGGTCTTCACCGCCAATGTGACCGAGCAATGGGCGCAGGTCGCCGTGGTCGGCCCGAATGCGCGCAAGCTGCTGGAGAAGATGGGCGCGGATTTCGACCTGTCGGCCGAGGCACTGCCGTTCATGGGCATGGCCGAGGGGCGCATCGGCGGGTTTGACGCCCGGGTCTTCCGCATCAGCTTTTCGGGTGAACTCAGCTTTGAGATCGCCGTGCCGGCCTCGCAAGGTCGCGCGTTCTGGGAGGCCCTGCACGACGCGGGGGCGGAGTTCCAGGCCACCTCTTACGGCACCGAAGCCCTGCACGTGATGCGGGCCGAGAAGGGCTTCATCATGATCGGGGACGAGACCGACGGCACCGTGATCCCCCAGGACCTCGGCCTCGACTGGGCGATTTCCAAGAAGAAAGAGGATTTCCTTGGCAAGCGGGGCCAGCAGCGGACCTACATGCAGGACCCCAACCGCTGGAAGCTGGTTGGGCTGGAGACGCTGGACAAATCCGTCCTGCCCGATGGCGCCTATTGCGTGGCGGAGGGCCGGAATGCCAATGATCAGGTGAATGTGCAAGGCCGCGTGACCTCGACCTATCATTCGCCGACGCTCGGGCGCGGCATCTCCATGGGGCTGGTTTTGAACGGGCCGGACCGGATGGGGGAAACGGTGCAGTTCAACAAGGTGGACGGGAGCACGGTGGCCGCGAAAATCGTCAATCCGGTGTTCTATGACCCGGAGGGGGAGAAGCAAAATGTCTAACTCTGTCAGTGCGTTGCAAGGTGCCTCACATACCGGGTTCGCCCATGTCCGGGAGATGGGCCTGTTGGGTATGGTCACGCTGAAGGCCGATCTGTCCGCGCCCAAGACTGCGGCTGCGGTGAAGGCGGCTGTTGGTCTGGCCCTGCCTGCGCAACGGGCCATAACCACGGGCCGCGATCCGGAAAGCGTGGCGTGGATGGCCCCTGATGAGCTGTTGATCATGTGCAAGCACGACGACGCGGACAAGGTCGTGGCCCGTTTGACGAAAGACATGGGCGACGCCCATCATCTTGCCGTTAACGTGTCGGACGCGCGGGCGGTCTTCACCATTGAAGCGACCGACGTGCGCGAGGTATTGGGAAAGCTGACACCCGCAGACCTCGGCACGTTGGAATACGGCGAAATGCGCAGGTCGCGGCTGGCGCAGGTTCCGGCGGCGTTCTGGATGAACGACCGGACCCATGCTGCCGTCATCTGCTTCCGCTCGGTCGCGCAATATGCGTTCGATTTGCTGACCACCGCCGCGGCGGACGGCGGCGAGGTGGGGTACTACGGCCAAGACACTTGATGGCGATTGCCTGAAGAAGATTGATCGCGCTGCACCTTGCGGGTAGCCTGATGGCCCGCCCCAGGCGGGGCCGTGCGGCGTTCCATCAACAGGTGGTCCGGGGGATCGCGGCAGGCACGCCGGACCAGGCTCGGAGGTGGCGTCGTGTCCGAACGGTCGATTGCGAAATGGATCCTGACCCTCGGAGTAATGACGGCTCTGGGGTTGTCGTCTGTGGGGGCTGACACCCATATCGAGACGGAGACGGAGGAGGCAGCGGCGGAGGCCGAGACGCCCTACGATACCTATGGCGAGCTCTATCGCGCCGGTGACTACAGGCTGGCGCGTCCAGGCGGCCGCCCGGTCAGCAACTTCTACAACCGGCACGGGTTTTCCTCGGTCGATCAACGCTGCTTTTCGGGCGCGGTGTCGCTGGAATTGAGTGTTGCACATCCCGCCTTTCCGGCGTCGCGGATGTATTTTTATGAACAGATCCGGATCAGGCCGACCCTGTCCGGCGGACGCTATGCACATAGGTTTTCGTGGGAAATCACCTCGGATCCCTTCGAGTTGATGGGCATTGTCACCACAGCAGACGGCGCAGGCGTGGGCCGGGCGCGCGCCTGGCTGACACTGAATTACCGGGATGGAATTTACCGCTTTGTCACGGATGTGACCCCGCGCGACGGCTTGTACGAGATTTCCAGTTCGGGCGGCGGCGTTTCGCAAATGGCGTTCGAGGATTTCTTCTTCGGCCTCGCCGATCACCATTATTCCTACGTGGACCTCAGCGGATTGGCGGGCGCGGGCGCTGCTGGCGTGGCAGCCACACAGGACATCAATGCCCTTCTTTCCAACCGCCCGCCGAACGTCTTCATGGGTTTCATCGACTGGACGGAAATCAGTGATAGCGATGGAGAGACGGAAACCTACATCGAGTTGTCGCGCGAAGAGCCCATGGCGCTGTCGTATCATGGGGTCGAATTCTCGGGCACGCGCGTCACCGAAATTCGCATTTTGTGCGATGCAGTGATCCGCCGTATTCAAAGCCAGTGGCCGAGATGAGGTCCGTGGCATGGGTCGTACAAGCCCGCCGCGGCGGACGGGGGGCGAGGTGGGAAATCATTGAAAGCCACCCGCCACGCCATATTTCCGCCAACACGCTGCGCTAGGCGTCCGCAGGACCATCCCGAGCGCGGAGAGCCACCATGTCCGATCAACCCCATATGGCCCCAGCACAGGCCGTCGCCCTGAACGTGGGCGCGCGCCCGATGTCCGGGCGGCGCATCGGGTTTTTCCCGCGCGGCCCTGGCCCGGGCCCGATCGTCATCGCGATCGTGATCGGGGTGCTGCCATCGGTCTTTGCCCTCGTTGTTTTCTTGCGCGCAGGTGTCGATGGCGGCTTCTACCAGCCGGAAGACTTCATTCGCGGGCAGCATCGCTGGTTCATCACCATCGCGACGGTTTTGACCCTTGGGGCAATTTCCGGTCTTGGTTTCATCGTTCAGGCCCTGCGACGGGCGGCTGCCGACAAGAAGGCCCCCCTGTGGGTCATGGTGGCGGTACTTCTAGGCACGATTGCGGTGGACTGGAGCTTTTTCAACTTTCTGCGTGCCAACCTGATGCCGATCCCAAGCTATTTCGACATCCAGGCCTTTGCCGAGCAGGATATCGGGGCCAAGGACGACGGCCTTCAGAGCTACGCCTACGACGGACAGATCCTGCGCGTGAACTATGCCCTTGCCGTCCCGCCGCTGCACGGCGCCCTTTTGCCCGAGCGGATCGGGCCCGGGCTCTGCGTGGAACAAGGGCGGTTCTTCGCAGGCCCGGTCGAGGAGGTTTTGGCAATTTTCACCGGCCCGGACGGCGAGGTTTCGCGGGTCCGTGTGCCACAGGAGACATGCCGCGCCTGGTACCTTCGGAACCGCACAATCGGGAACCGGCCGCGTGTGCGGTGACGCCCGCGTTGCGCACCAGAGTCCCTCCGCCCCCTTGACGTTTGCCCCCAACGCCCTCCATCTGTGGCGCAGCGACACACACTAGCCAGGGGGACCACACAATGGCCTTTGAACTTCCCGACCTTCCCTATGCCCACGATGCGCTTGCCGCCCATGGCATGTCCGCGGAGACGCTGGAATATCACCACGACCTGCACCACAACGCCTATGTCACCAACGGCAACAAGGCGATCGAAGGCACGCAGTGGGATGGCAAATCCCTCGAAGAGATCATCACCGGCACCTATGATGCCAACGCCGTGGCGCAGTCCGGTATCTTCAACAACATCAGTCAGTTGTGGAACCACAACCAGTTCTGGGAAATGATGGGGCCGGGCGCTTCGTCCATGCCGT
The DNA here is from genome assembly GCF_019195455.1 of Gymnodinialimonas phycosphaerae. Lineage (NCBI taxonomy): Bacteria > Pseudomonadati > Pseudomonadota > Alphaproteobacteria > Rhodobacterales > Paracoccaceae > Gymnodinialimonas > Gymnodinialimonas phycosphaerae. The sequence goes on from NZ_JAIMBW010000001.1 coordinate 973,232, forward strand.
CCGAGTTGGAAGCAGCCTTGAACGAGTCCTTCGGCTCTGTCGATGAATTCAAGTCCCAGTTCTCCGCCGCGGGTGCGGGTCAGTTCGGCTCCGGCTGGTGCTGGCTGGTCAAGAACGCCGACGGCTCGCTGGCTGTCACCAAGACCGAGAACGGCGTGAACCCGCTGTGCTTCAACCAGACAGCGCTTCTGGGCTGCGACGTGTGGGAGCATTCCTACTACATCGATTTCCGCAACAAGCGCCCGGATTACCTGAAGAACTTCCTCGACAATCTGGTCAACTGGGAAAACGTCGCCTCGCGCATGTGATCGCCGTCGACATTTCATGATTGAAGGCCCGCCGGCGACACGGCGGGCCTTTCTCGTTCCTGGAACCTGCGCCGGGTGTTGCGCGTTGATCCCGTAGGCGACCTAAAGGAGATCAGACATGGCAGAGCGTCATCGTTCGAAAGACGGGCGAAGCGAGACCAGGGAACTGCTTGGAGAAGAGCTTGATGCACCTTCCGCAGCAGGCCGCAGTGGCGGCGCTCTCGCGCGCAAGACGGGCACCAAGGATGAGTTGCGTCACATGACGAATGCCTCTGCTGGGGCCACGCGCGTGACCAAATCCGATGAGGATCGTCCCGGAACCGACAATCTTGGCGAAAGGAACAAGTGATATGGCAAAGCCGTCCCTCAAACAAAGCGACGTCGACCAGGTTGTTCGCAACCGCTCTCCGTTGACCCACGGCACCTGGGTGCTTGTGGCAGATGGGGAGAAGGCGTTGTTTCTGCACAATCTGACCGATGCCGAAGACCCCCATCTGGAAGTATTCCGCGAGGCAGAGCAGGAAAATCCCCCGCCCCGAGAGCAGGGAACCGACAAGCCCGGCCGCTTCAACGATGGCCCATCGGTCCAGCGCTCGGCCGTGGCCGACACGGATTGGCACTGGCTGGAGAAGGAACGCTTCGCCAGCGATCTGGCGGATATCCTTTACAAGCAAGCGCACAAAGGGCGGTTCGACCGTTTGATCATTTGCGCGGCTCCCAAGATTTTGGGCGAGTTGCGCAAGGAACTTCATCAGACCGTCACCGATAAGGTGGTTGCAGAGGCCGATTTGACGCTGACCAACCATCCTGTGGACGAAATCGCCCTGCACGTGACGGAAGCGACGACGCCTGCCGTTTAGAAGGCCGGGCACCCCGGCAGGAGTGCATCCTTCAGCCGGGGGGAATGTCCATCACTCCAGCACGACATCCATGAACACAGGGTAGTGGTCCGATGGCCAGCGGCCCTCGAACCGTTGTCGCACGACCGTGGGCGCCCGTACCACGCGCACGCCCGGTGAATAGGCCATGTGGTCGATGGCCCCGTAGAGGTGCAGACCCCGGTTGAAGTGGTACGTCGGCCCCCGCACCGGCGCGAGGGTCAGGCCCCGCTCTGCGATGGCGCGGACAGGGCGGGTGAACGCAAGAGAGTTCATGTCGCCGATGAATACGACCCGTTCGCCGGCCTCCAGTCGCGGGGCAATCCAGCGCATCGCGACGACCGAGGACACGCGGCGGTTGAACCAACTGGTGACGTCCAGATGCGCGTTGACCACATGGAGGATCTCGCCCCGGTGCCGGAACGTAGCCCAACTGGCGAAGGTAGGGTAAGAGCCGTCCGCAAAGCCGGGGGAGCCCAAGACATTTGGGGTTTCCGAGAAGAAGAACCAGCCCTGATCCAGCAAGCTCACGCGGTCACGGCGGTATAGGATGGGCTGGATTTGCGGGAAGCGATCGCCCGGACCATGGGCCGCCACGCCGTAGCCGGGGTTCTGATCCAGCAACCAGTCGAGCGCCGGGTTGGGGCCGTTTTGCGAACAGCAAGGGAAAAGGCCCACCTCTTGCAGGGCGAAGATATCGGCATCTATGGCACGGAACGCGGCGGTCACGGGGCCTCGGCGCAAGGGCCATTCTTGCAACGAAGCGATGCCGCGTCGGTCCGAGGGGCGCAGATAATGCAGGTTCAGGGTGGCCAGTCGAAGCGCCTCGGGCGCGCGGGACAGGGGGGGAGACGGCTCTGGCGCGGCACAGCCGGCCAGCGCAAGGACCGCCAGCATCCCTCCCAGTCGTGCGCGCCAGCCGATCAAGCATGGTCCTTCAGCGCGGCCATCAAGGCGGACACATCGTCCACCGTCGTCACGAAGTCCAACAGGCTGGCGTCGGCAAATCCCTGGGCCACGACATGATCCAGCAATCCCCCCAGCGCGTCCCAATAGCCATTTGTGTTCAGCAGGTAGATCGGTTTGGCGTGCAGCCCCAGCTGCCGCCAGGTCAGGACCTCGAAAAACTCGTCCAGTGATCCGGCGCCGCCGGGCAGCACGACGACGGCGTCGGCGTTCATGAACATCACTTTCTTGCGCTCGTGCATCGTCTCGGTGACCACGAAGGTGGTGAGGTCGGTCTTGCCGACCTCTCGGTCCATCAGATGGGTGGGGATCACGCCGAAGGTTTCTGCTCCACCGGCCTGCGCCGCCCGCGCGACGGCGCCCATCAACCCAACGTCGCCCGCGCCGTAAACCAGCCGGATATTTGCCGCGGCCATGGCGGTCCCAAGTTGGGTTGCCGCCGCCTCATAGGCCGGGTCCACCCCCATACGAGAGCCACAATAGACACACAGTGACAGCCGTCTCATATCAACACCTTGCGCTTGGGCACCCTTTCAGCCCTAATACTGTGCATTGGCGGGGGCCTCAAGCGCGGGCGCGTGCGGCGCGCCCCTGGCCCGGTTCGCGAGGTTTTTTTGAGGGGGAAACCGTGCCAGAGGTCACAGCATGAAACTCTCCGCGATGTTCGGGTCCAGCTCTGGGACGATCGGGGCGACGGCTGTCGGTGCCGTGGTGCTTGTGGCGGCGGCCATCGGGATCACCGTGTTCAACGCAGACGACACGCCGCCCGCAGAGCAACCCACCGTTGCCACCGTCGAAGAGGCCCCCGACACGCCAGATGCGCCCTACACGTCCAGTGCAGTCGTCACGCCCAGTGCAGTCGTCACGCCCAGTGCAGGCGTCACCCCAGATGCTCCCGCCACAGCCGTCGCGGTGTCAGAGCCGCCCCCCGAAGGACCCCTGGAAACCGCCCCGACGTGGCTTGTGCCGCATCTGGACCTGGTGCGCGTGGACCCTGAGGGCCGCGCGGTGATTGCCGGGCGCACCTCGCCCGATCTGAATGTGGCGCTTATGCTGGATAGCGTCGAGATCGCCGAGACGCGCGCCGACGGGGCAGGGGCTTTCGTTGCATTGCTGAGCCTCCCCCCGTCAGAAAGCCCGCGTGTTCTGAGCGTCGAGGCGCGTCTGGCCGACGGGACCATGCTGGCGGGGGCCGAGACGGTGCTGATCGCCCCCTTCACCTCGCTCGCCCCCTCTGAAGCGGTTGCTGCCATTGTCGCCGAAGAACCCACCGCAACAGCAGGGCCGCCCGCCATAGCAGAGCCGCCCGTCGAAGAGGTCGCAGCCGCGACGCCCACGGACCTCGCCGATCCGGAAGGACCGGCACCTGCCGCAGCGCAGCCGCCCGAGATAACGCCAGCGCCTGCCGCCCCCGGCGAGGTTGCCGCCGCCGACGAGGTTGCCGCCGCCGACGAGGTTGCCGCCGCCGACGAGGTTGCCGCCGCCGACGAGGTTGCCGCCGCCGACGAGGTTGTCGTCCCCGACGAGGTTGCCGCCGCCGACGAGGTTGCCGTCCCCGACGAGGTTGCCGCCGCCGATGTGCCCGACGCCCCGGAGACACTTGCTATCGCCGAGGCACCCGCCGCTCCCGCCGACCCCGAAGTGCCTGCTGCCCCCGACGCGTTGGCCGCAGGACCGAGCGCGCCCGCCGCGCCGTCGGTTGCCGCCTCGACCGCGCCCGTGACCGACGTCACGCCACCATCTGCCGTGCAGCCCGCCCGTACCACAGGACCTTCGATCGTGATCGCCAGCGCCGAGGGCCTGCGCGTGGTGCAAGGTCCGGCGGCAGAACCTGCCGTACAGACCTCTGTGCGTCTCGACGCGATCTCTTATGATGCCGAAGGTGCGGTGATGTTGGCCGGGCGCGGACCTGCGGCGGCGAATATCCAGATCACGCTGAACAACCAGCCGATCCAATTGGGCGAAGTGGGCCCGGAGGGGGATTGGTCACTGCAACTGCCCGATGTCGACCCCGGCACTTACACGCTTGCGGTGACGGAACTGGCCGAGGACGGCTCGGCGGCCAGCCGCGTCGAGACGCCGTTTCTGCGAGAAGACCCCGAACGGGTCGCCGAGGCGCCTGCCCAGGCGGCCTCTGGCATCGACGTGATTACCGTGCAGCCCGGATTTACTTTGTGGGGTATGGCGGAAAACACCTTTGGCAATGGCATCCTTTACGTGCAGATCTTCGAAGAGAACCGCGACCAGATTCGCGATCCGAACTGGATTTTCCCCGGTCAGATTTTCCGCATGCCCGATCTGGACCCGGCAATCGGCGAGAACTAGGCCGCGCGCTCTGGTCACTGCCCCCCCGGCGACTTAGGTAAGGTGTCAGCCAAAGGACGCCCGCTTCATGCCAGCTGATACAACGACCCAGACCGAGACTGAAACCCCGCTTGGCGCTGCCGAAGAGGCCGAAGCCAAGGCGCTTGCGCAGCTGGAAGAGGAAGAGCGCCGCTCGGGCCTGCGCACGATCCGCAAGGTCGCGCCGTATCTCTGGCCCGATGACAAGCCCTGGGTGAAGCAACGCGTCGTGATCTCGTTGATCATGCTGGCGCTGGCCAAGGTCATCGCGGTGGGCACGCCGTTCCTTTACAAGGCCGCCGTGGACATGCTGGCGGGCGATGGGGCACCGGACCCGGCCTGGGTCCTTGGGGTCGGTGCCGTGGGGATCACCGTGGCCTACGGAATGGCGCGGGCGCTGACGGTGGGGTTCAACCAGTTGCGCGATGCGATTTTCGCCAAGGTGGCGCAACGCGCCCTGCGGCAGTTGGCACTAGAGACGTTCCAGCACATCCACGCGCTGTCCATGCGCTACCACATCCAGCGCAAGACCGGCGGTTTGAGCCGCATTATCGAACGCGGGGTCAAAGGCGTCGAATTCCTGCTGCGGTTCCTCTTGTTCTCCATCGGGCCGCTGGTGCTGGAACTGACGATGACGGGGATCATCCTCGCCGTGGTGTTCGACATCAATTACCTGATCGTCCTCGCCGTCACGATCGCACTTTATATCTGGTTCACCTTCAAGGTCACTGAATGGCGCGTGCGCATCCGCAAGGAGATGAATGACCAGGACACCGACGCCAATCAGAAGGCCATCGACAGCCTGCTGAATTTCGAGACGGTGAAATATTTCGGTGCCGAAACCCGAGAGGCGACCCGCTACGACGCCGCGATGGAGGGCTATGAAGCGGCGGCGTTGAAGACGTCGTATTCGCTGGCGTTTTTGAATTTCGGGCAGTCGATCATTATCACCACGGGTCTTGTCATCGTGATGGTCATGGCCGCGCTTGGCGTGCAGGATGGCACGCTGACGGTGGGCGATTTCGTCATGGTCAACGCCTACATGATCCAGATCACCATGCCGCTGAACTTCCTCGGCACCGTCTACCGTGAGATCCGGCAAGCGCTGGTGGACATGGGCGAGATGTTCAACCTGCTGGAGCAGCCCCAGGAGGTGAAGGATGCCAAGGGCGCCCCGGCCTTGCAGGTCACGGGGGGCAACGTGCGTCTTGAAGGGGTGCATTTCGGCTATGACGCAGCGCGACCGATCCTGAAGGGCGTCGATATCGACATCCCGGCGGGGCAGACCGTGGCTGTCGTCGGCTCGTCGGGGTCGGGCAAATCCACCATCGGGCGGCTGATGTTCCGCTTCTATGACGTGGGAAAGGGCAGGATCACGATTGATGGCCAGGACCTGCGCGAGGTCACGCAGATCTCGCTCCATGCCAATATCGGGGTCGTGCCGCAGGACACGGTGCTGTTCAACGACTCGATCTACTACAACATCGCCTATGGCCGCGATGGCGCGACGCGCGCAGAGGTCGAGCAGGCGGCAAAGGCCGCGTCGATCCACGATTTCATCCTGTCGCTGCCCGAAGGATACGACACGCCGGTGGGCGAGCGGGGCCTGAAGCTTTCGGGCGGTGAGAAACAGCGCGTGGGCATTGCCCGGACGCTGTTGAAGGACCCGCCGATCCTGGTGCTTGATGAGGCGACGAGTGCGCTGGACACGGACACCGAAATGGAGATCCAGGCCGAATTGAAGGCGATGGGCGAAGGCCGCACGGTTCTGACCATCGCGCATCGTCTGTCGACGATCGTGGACGCGGACCGGATCGTGGTGCTGGAAAGAGGCGAAGTGGTCGAGGAAGGCACCCACGATGTGTTGCTGGCAAAAGGCGGGCGCTACGCGCAGCTTTGGCTGCGGCAGGTGTCCGATGAGGATGCCGCCTGACGACGCTCAGGTCGGCCGTCTCCTCTCGGAGGTAGCCCGCACCTCGCAGCGGGACATGATGAGGTGTTAGATACAGATAGGGCCGGGCCTGATGCAGGCGCCGGCCCTTGTTTCACTCGGCCGCTGTTTCACTCAGCCGCGCGCAGGGGAAGTTGCGGGCCGACGTCGTTGTCCAACTCGGTATCCTCGTACGGATCGGGCGTTTCGGGCAGATCCTTGGGGGCGGGTGGCGTTGGGTCTTCTGCCTCGGTCTCCGCTTCCGGTAGGAGTTCTGCTTCGACAGCATCTGGGGCCTGCTCCTCAGCCTCAGCCTCAGCCTCCGGATCGGGCATCGCGACGGGGTCGATTTGCTCCACGAAGGGCTCTTCGTCCCAGTAGATCACCGGCTCGCGGGTGCGGCGGGCCTGGCGTTGAAGGGCCCAATCCTGGGCACGGGTGCTCATCCGGCGCGCGCCAACCAGGGCGAGGCCCCGGAAAAGGCCGCCGAGAATGGTCCAGAACCAGACACGCAGGGCCAGAAGCGACGGCGTGAAGATCAGCGTCAGCACGGTCGCAATGCCAAGGCCGAAGACCACTGCTGTGGCCAGCTGTTTCCACCACAGCGCCGTGGGGCTGTCGATGGTGTAGCCGCCCGACCCGAAGTCCAGCGAGATGCCGTACATCATCGGGGCCAGGCCTGCCATCGTGGTGATCGTGGTCAGAAGCACCGGGCGGATACGCGCCTCGGCCGTGCGCACGATGGCTTCCAGCTTCGGCATGAAGCGAGAGTATTCCTGGTAGGTATCGATCAGAACGATGTTGTTGTTCACCACGATCCCCGCCAGCGCCACGATCCCGGTGCCGGTCATGATGATCGAGAAGGTCTGATCCATCACCAGCATCCCGATCAGCACGCCGGTTGTGGACAACACCACCGCCAGCAGCACCAACACGGAGTTGTAGACCGAGTTGAACTGCGCCAGCAGGATGATGAACATCAGGCCCAACGCGGCGGCGAAGGCCTGCGACAGGAACTCCTGGCTTTCCTGCTGTTCCTCCTGGTCGCCGCCCCATTCCCACGAGACCGAGGCGGGCAGGGGCGTTTCCGCCTCCAGCCATTCGGTGATGCGTTCAATGCGTTCGGTGGGGGTCATCGGCGTGATGCGCAGCTCATATTCGCCATCGACGATGGCTTGGGCCAGTTGCTCCAATGGCAGATCGCCCGCGTAGTCGGGGACGTTGTGATACGCGACGGTTTCGGGTCCGAACAAGGCGGCAATGCCTGTGTTTGGGGTGCGGATCACCAAGTTGGCCTCAGCGCCCTGCGCGACGTCCTCTTCGGGCACGGCATCACCGAAGCCAAGCGGGATGACACCTTCCCGGATCGGATTGCCGTCTTCATCCTCGAACGGCTCGCCATTCTCGTCCAGCGGAACGGCTTCGTAGATGATGACGTCCGAGACGACATCGGCCTTCACCTCGAAGAACCGTTCCTGATCGCGGCGCGAGATTTCGGCCAGTTGCGGGGTCGGCTCGTAGGTCACGAAGTTCGACAGCGGGATCAGCCCGTCGGGAGTGCGCACGCGCAGGGTGTCGAGGGTGGACAGGACGCGCGCTTCTTCGGGGAAGCGGACACGGATGTCGATTTCCTCGTCCGAGGTGGGCACGCGCATCGTGTCCAGAAGGATGCCGCGCGTCACAAGCTGCACCATGGCGCCCACGGTCTGCACATCCGCGCCGAAACGGCCTGCGGCCTCTACATCGACGTTGATCTGCCAGTCGATGCCGGGAAGCGGCAGGGTGTCTTCCACCAACAGCAACCCGTCGAGGTTTTCGTAATACTCGCGGACGATGTTCGTGGCCTCTTGCAGTTCTTCCCAGTTGTCGCCCGATATGCGCAACGACACGGGCTTGCCGCCCGCCGGACCGTTGGAGACCGAAAAGATCTCGGTCTCGAACCCGGCCAAGCCGTCAAGGCGGGTCTGCAACTGGTCCAGGATAGCGTCGCCATTGGCGCGCGTGCCCCAAGGCATCAGGTCGATCTGGACCTGGCCAATGGTATCGGCGGGGGCTGCCGCGCCACCGGTGTTGTTATCAAGACCGCCCGAGCCCGAGAAGGCAAAGACGTCGCGCACGCCCTCCTGGGTCATCACGATCTCTTCCACTTGCCGCACCATGGCGTCCTGCTCCTCGACGGAGAGGTTGCCGCGCGCGCGGACGTAGACGATGGCGGTTTCGGGTTCCGTGGTCACGAAGAACTCCACCCCACGGCTGTGCTCGCCGAAGTAGGTGAAGACGGAGACGACAAAGATGCTGACGCCCACGATGGAGACAACGGGCATCACCGGATTGCCGGTCATCAGGTGGATGAACCAGCCGAAAGGCGAGCGGCGATAGCCCGATTGCACACGCTTTTCGCGGCGTGTGATCTGGATCGACGACACACAGACCGACATCAGCACGCAAATGGCGACGAACAGCGCGCCACCGATGCCCATTTGCGCAAGGGGGGGCATATCCTCGGGCAGGGGGAACAGGACGCCGGGACGCACGACCTGAAGCGCCGAAAGGAACATGAGGTAGCTCAGGCCTACCGTGATCGCGAGGCGCACGATGTACCACGGGACGAGGCCCTTGAAGGTGTCCGATACGGTATCGATCAGCCGCGAGGTCCGCGCGGCAACGCCGCCCAGAACCGGCAGGTAGATCAGCGCCACGATCAACGAGGCGGACAGCACGAAAATCAGCGTCACGGGCAGCATGCCCATGAATTCACCGGGCACGCCGGGCCAGAACAGCATCGGCAGGAAGGCGCAAAGCGTCGTCGCGGTGGAAGATACCACGGGCCAGAACATCCGCTTGGCGGCCTCGGTATAGGCTTGCATCGGGCGCGCGCCTTCGGCCAGACGCCGGTCGGCGTATTCCACGACGACGATGGCACCGTCCACCAGCATCCCCACCGCAAGGATCAGGCCGAACATGACGATGTTTGAAATCGTGATGCCCATGACGCCCAGAAGGATGAAGCACAGAAGGAACGACGTGGGGATGGCGAAGCCCACCAACAGCGCCGAGCGCGTGCCGAGCGCCGCCAGGACCACGATCATCACCAGCGCGATGGCGGTAAGCACGGAGCCTTCCAATTGCCGCACCATGCCGTCCACCTGCACGGATTGGTCCAGCGTCGTTTCCACATGGACGGAGGCGCGGAGTTCCTCGGGCCAGGTGGCCTCGACGGCCTCGACCGTCTCGCGGATCAGGGCAACGGTGTCGATGATGTTGAAGCCCTGCCGCTTGACCACTTGCAGGGCGATGGTCGTCTCGCCGTTGAAGCGCGCGGTGCCGTCGCGATCCTGGTAGGTTAGCCGGATATCGGCCAACTCGCCCAGGGTTACGACACGGTCGCCGTCTACCGTGATTGCAAGGTTATAGACGTCTTGGGCATCGTCGAAGCTGGACGGGATGGTGACGGAGTTTGCCCCGCCCTCGGTCGTGACCTCGCCCGCCGCAATCAGTTGGTTGTTGCCTTGCACGGCGCTGATCAGGTCGGCGGCGGTGACGTCGTAGGCCTCCAGTGCCAGGGGATCGAGGATCACCTCCAGCATCTCATCGCGGGCGCCTGCGATGCCTGCCGACAGGATCGGCGACAGGGCTTCCAACTCGGTCTGCATTTCATTGGCCAGCCGGATCAGGGTGCGTTCGGGCGCAGAACCTGAAAGCGCCACGACCATGATCGGGAATTCCGAGAAGTTGATCTCGTTGATGGAATAGCTTTCCGCGCCATCGGGGAATTGCACTTCCGCGCGGCCCATGGCGTCGCGCACGTCCGCAATGGTCGCCCCCTTGTCCCAGCCGAACTCGAATTCAAGGAAGACGGCCGCATAGCCTTCGGCGGCGGTGGCATTGATGGTGAGCAGCCCGTCGAGATCCTGGAATTCCGCCTCCATCGGGCGCACCAGAAGGCGTTCGCTATCCACGGCAGAGATGCCGGGAAAGGGGACGGACACAAAGAGGCCGGGGATGTCGATGTCCGGCTCGCCTTCCTTGGGCAAGCCGATATAGGCCGCCGTGCCGACTGTCAGCGACAGCAGCACAAAGGCGATGACCATGCGGGCACGATCAGCGGCCCAATCGATGAGACCGATCATTGGGTCAGCTCCTCAAGCGTGATGGCGACCTCGACACCTGCGGTCACGAACTCCTGGCCCACCACGATCACGTCGGCAGTTTCGGGCAGACCCGCCAGAAGCACGCCGCGCGGGGTGTCGCGGATCATTTGAACCTCCCGGAACTGGACGATGCCGTTCACGACGATCCGTACGCCAAGCAGGCCCTCGTCGTTCAAGGTCAGCGAGGAGGCGGGCAGCAGATGTGCTGCCGTGCCTTCAGTCTGGACCAGAATATCCGCAGTCTGGCCGTCGCGAATGGCCAGGTCCGAGTTGGGAACGGTGATTTCCACCCGGAAGGTGCGCGTGCGGTCATCGGCGGAGCGGGACAGGAACGTCACCTCGCCCCGCACCTGTTGACCCGAGGCCAGTTGCGCCCCCGCCGTGGCGCCCACGCGAATGCGGTCGACCTGCGCTTCGGGCACGAAGCCCACCAGCTTGATTGGATCAAGCTGGATGATGGTGGCGCAAATCGTGCCGGGTTGCATCAGCGATCCAAGCTCGGCGGTGTCCGTTTCCAAAAGGCCAGAGAAGGGGGCATGGATCGTCAGTTGTGTAATAGCCTCTTGCGCGCGGGTCACGGCGGCTTCAGCCGCGCGCACGCCTGCCAAAGCAGACTGCACGCCGGCTTCGGCCGCTTGCACGCCGGCCTGCGCGCCCTGCACCGACGCCATGGCGCTTTCCACGCCGGCTTGCGCGCCTGCAACGCCAGCGGCGGCAGAGGCTGCGCTGGTTTCCGAGCCGAAGCCGGATTCGGCTAATCGCGAGGCGGCGTTGCCGTCGATCTGCGCTGACGTCAATTGTGCCTCGGCCTGGGCGAGCATCGCGCGCGCTTCGGGCAGGCGGGCCTGGGCTTCCGGGATGCGCGCCTCGGCCTCGGGGACACGGGCCTGCGCCTCGGCAAGGCGGGCTTCGGCCTCTTCAAGGGCGGTCTGGGACGTGCCGGGATCGATTTCGCACATCAACTGGCCTTCTTCCACGAATGCGCCCGCCCGGATCGGGATGGAGATGATGCGGCCTGAAGTCTCGGAGGCGACATCGACCAGGCGCAGGGCCTCGGTTCGGCCCCGCAAAAGAACTGCGTTTTCGGTCATCTGCGCTTCGGAGCGGCGCACGACGACGTTGATCAGGCCGTCATCGGTCACGGGCGCGACCTCTTCTTCGCTATCGGCAAGGTTGGTCGGGGTGTTGTTTGGTTCGGGCACATAGCGCGCCGCGAAGTCCACCAGCGTGTCCCGGTCCAGAATGGCAAAGTAGAGGGCGACGCAGACAAGCGCGGCCGTCAACAGTGGAAACAGCTTCATCTCAAACCCTTTCATGGTTCGATTCGTGTCGCCAGTGCGACGCCGTATCCAACCGTCTTCCCGAATATGTTGCTTTTTGTACGCTAAACCGACCGGCTCGGATTACTTTTTTTGGGCGCGCAGCACAAGAGTGAACTGAACGGTTCAGAATAGGCAGTTTGGGCAGTGTTCTGCTTGCGCAACGCCCGTGCCGGGGGAAGGCAGACGGCAGATGCAAACCTGCACCGTCAACCGGGCCTTGCCCCCATGGGCCAAGGCGAGGTAAGCCCCTACGCAACATATAGTGATCCGGGGTGGAGCGGCGTCCATGGCCAATACCGACAGTTTTATTGATGAAGTCAGCGAAGAGGTCCGCCGCGACCGGTTATATGCGCTGATGCGGCGGTGGGGGTGGATTCCCATCCTTGTCGTGATCGCGATCGTGGGCGGCGCGGCCTACATCGAATGGCAAAGCGCGCAGCAGCGGGCCCAGGCGGAAGCCTTTGGCGATGCGCTTCTACAAGCGCTTGACGGTGACGACACCGAGGCGCGTATCGCCGCTTTGGAAGCCGTGGAGGTCCCCTCGGCCGAAGCGGGCATAATCCTGGCGCTTCTGACCGCCGGTGAGGCCGCGAATGGCGAGGATCGCGCCGATGCTGCCACCCGCTTGCGGGCTGCCGCGGACGCCCCGGGCGTGGCCCGCCGCTACGTGGATCTGGCGCTTTTGAAGGCTGAAATGCTGGACCCGGCCCCCGAGGCCGAGGCCCGCGCCACGCTGGAGGCCCTTGCAGCCCCTGGCGCACCGTATTCGGCGTTGGCCGAAGAGCAATTGGCCCTGATGGAGGTGCGCGCGGGCGATCTGGACGCCGGACTTGATCGGTTGCGCGCGATCGAGCGGAGCGCCGCGGCAACGGCAGGCTTGCAACAACGCGCCGGGCAGTTGATTGTGGCGCTGGAAAGTGGTGCAATCCTGGTGGATGCCCCGGCAGAAGAGGCGCCTGTTGAGGAAGCGCCAGCTGACGAGGCACTTACCGAAGAGGCGCCCGCTGTTGAGGCTTCTGCTGAGGAAAACGCCGAAGGCGCGACCGTGCCAGTCGAAGATGGCGCCGCGGATGCAAGCACCGAAGGTGCGGCCGAGGAAAACTAGGGCCCGCGCGCGTAAGCGCCCAGGCCCGCAGGACGAGCAACGCGAGGACCCGACCGGGCAACAGCCCTGTGTCCCATGGTCCCGAAACGAGTGGTGGACGCGGCATGAGCCTTGTAGACACGATTTTCCCATCCCGCAGGAGCCTTACGGCAGGTGTGGCAATCGCCGCGACCTTGGTGCTTGTGGGGTGCGAACGGGAAACGATCCTGCCTGGTGAACGTTTTTCGGTTGAGTCCATCCTGAACGACGGTGCAGAGGCGACCGTCACCCGCGATGCGCCCCAAGCCATCAGCCTGCCCAACCCGGTGCGCCTCTCGGCGTGGGAACAGCGTGGCTATAACGCGCTTAACCGGACGCCTCACGCGGCGCTCGGGAACGCGCTTACAGAGGTCTGGACCGCACAAATCGGCCAGGGCAACACGCGGCGTCACCGCATTTCGGCCGATCCCGTGGCCGCCGATGGCCGTGTCTTCACGCTCGACAGTCGAGCGGGTGTCGTGGCCACGTCGCTGACCTCGGGCGCGGCGCTTTGGGCGGCAGACTTGCAACCGGGGTTTGACCGGGGCGGCAATGTGTCGGGCGGCGGTCTCGCCGTGTCGGGGGGGCGCCTTTATGTGACCACCGGTTTTGGCGAATTGATCGCGCTGGACGCGGCCACCGGTGGCGTTCTCTGGCGGCAACGGCTTGATGCGGGCATCGGCGCGCCCACGGTCGCGGGCGGCACCGTTTATGTTGTCAGCCGTAACAATCAGGGGTGGGCGATTGACGCTGACACCGGGCGGTTGGAATGGAACGTGCCCGGCACCGATTCCCCCGCGCTGCTGACCGGGGGCGCTGCCCCCGCGATCACGGATCGTCTTGTTGTCATGCCGTTCGGCTCGGGCGAGATCGGTGGCGTCCTGCGCCGCTCCAGCGCGCTCCTGTGGAACACCTCGGTCGCGGCGGGGCGCGATGGCGTAGCTTATGCCAACATCAATGACGTCACCAGCGATCCTGTCATCGTCGGCAATCGCTTCTACGCGGGCAACCAATCGGGCCGGGTCGTCGCGTTTGACACCGCCCGTGGTGAGCGGATCTGGCAAGCGGACGAGGGCGCTTATTCGCCGGTCCTGCATACCGGCGGCGACTTGTTCTTCGTGTCGGATCGGAACGAGTTGATCCGTCTCGACGCGGGCTCGGGCGCGCGTATCTGGGGCACCGAACTGCCGCTTTACACCAATGACCGCGAGCGTCGCCGCCGTGCCGTGTTCACTCATTATGGCCCCATCCTTGCGGGCGGGCGGCTGGTCATGGCCTCGGGCGATGGCAACATCCGTTTCTTCAGCCCGGAATCCGGCGCGCTGGTTGGTGCGGTCGAAATGCGTCAAGGCGCCGCCGCCCATCCGATCGTTGTCAGCGACACGCTTCTTGTTGTGACCGAGGACGGTCGCCTGACGGCGTATCGCTAGATCAGCAGGGCGGCCCGGGCGTCTTCGGGCAACCACGGCGTTGCCGCCCAAACCACGATGCGGCCCGCGTTGAACCAGATCGCAACAGCTTCGCGGAGCAGCGGCATCAGGCGCAGGCGCGGCATGGCTGATGCGTCAAGGGCGATGTCTTCAAACCCCATCACACGAAACGCCACCCAGGAGCGTGGCAAATGGAACGCGTCGGTGACGACGATGATCCGGGCCGTTTCCGGCACAATCCGCGCGGTGAACAAAGCGTTCTGCAACGTCGAGCGGCTTTCGGCTTCCACCAGGATCGCCTCTGGCGGGACCCCTCGGGCGACCGCGATTTCGGCCATCAGCGGGGCGGCAACGATGCCGGTGAAGGCGATCTGCGGGGCGACGCCCGCCTCGAACAAGTCCGCGCAGGTGACGGCGCGCTCATAGCTGTTGCGGGTCAACGTGTTGGGGGTGGAGCCTGCGCCAAGGCAGATGATCGCATCGGCACGCGCGGGGGCCGAATGTTCGGGCCAGGCGTATGCCGTCACCACGACCGCGGCGAAGGTCCCCAGGTAGATCAGCAAGACAAATCTCAGCGCGCGGCCAAGACGCCTCACTCCCATTCGATTGTTCCTGGGGGTTTCGACGTGATGTCATATGTCACGCGGTTGATGCCCGGTACCTCGTTGATGATCCGCGTCGCGGTTTCGCCCAGAAAGTCGTGGGTGAAGGGGTAGTAGTCGGCGGTCATGCCGTCGACCGATGTGACCGCGCGCAGGGCACAAGCGTAATCGTAGGTCCGCCCATCGCCCATGACGCCCACGGTGCGGACCGGCAGGATCGCCACGAAGGCTTGCCAGATCTCATCATAAAGGCCGTGCTTGCGGATCTGATCGATGTAGACGGCGTCGGCCTCGCGCAGGATGTCCAGCTTGGCGCGGGTGATCTCTCCGGGGCAACGGATGGCGAGGCCGGGGCCGGGGAAGGGGTGGCGGGCGATGAAATGGGCGGGCAGGCCAAGCTCTCGACCCAATGCGCGGACCTCGTCCTTGAACAACTCCCGCAGGGGTTCCACCAAGTTGAGCCCCATCTTTTCAGGCAGACCGCCGACATTGTGGTGCGACTTGATAGTCACCGAGGGGCCGCCGGAAAAGGACACGGATTCAATGACATCAGGATAAAGCGTCCCTTGGGCAAGGTAGGACGCGCCCTCGATCTCATTGGCATACTTCTGGAAGACGTCGATGAACAAACGCCCAATGATCTTCCGCTTTGTTTCCGGGTCGGAAACGCCCTCCAACTCACTCAGGAACAGATCCTGTTCTTCGGCGTGGATGACGTGCAGGTTCATGTGATCGCGGAACATCTCGACCACTTCCACACCCTCATCCAGGCGCAATAACCCGTGGTCCACGAAGACGCAGGTCAGCTGGTCGCCGATCGCCTCATGGAGCAGCGCCGCCGTGACCGAGCTATCGACCCCGCCCGACAGTGCGCAGATCACCTTCGCGTCGCCCACCTGGGCGCGGATCGCGTCGATGGCTTGTTCGCGGTAGGCGTCCATGGTCCAGTCGCCGGTGAAGCCCGCGAGTTTCACAAAGTTCTCATAGAGCATTGCACCGCGCGGCGTATGGTGCACCTCTGGATGAAACTGAACGGCGAAGAAATTGCGCGCGACATCCGCCGTGATGGCATAGGGCGCGTTGGGGGAGGTGCCAAAGACCTCGAACCCCGGTGCCAGTTTGGCAACGTGGTCGCCGTGGCTCATCCAGACTTGTTCGCGCCCGTCCGAGAACCAGCCCTGCAACAGGGCCAAGGCGCCCGTTGGCTCCACGAAGGCGCGCCCGAATTCGGCGGTGCCGCCGCCGCCGGAGATCTTGCCCCCGTGCACCTCGCCGCCCAGGTCCTGCATCATCACCTGCTGGCCATAGCAAATACCCAGGATCGGAACGCCCGCGGTGTAGGCGGCTTGTGGCGGCCGGGGCGAGCCTTCGCGCGTGACCGAATCCGGCCCACCCGAAAAGATGATCGCCTTGGGGGCAAATGCCTCGATGAAGGCGTCATCGACGTTCTGATAGGGGTGGATTTCGCAGTATACGCTCAACTCGCGCAGACGGCGGGCGATGAGTTGCGTGACCTGACTGCCGAAATCGATGATCAGCAGGCGTTCATGGAGGGCGGGGTCTGGGACAGCGGCTGTGTTCATGGCACGGCACTAAGCCGCGTCACTTCGCTGTGCAAGAGCGCGTGTGTCACTTCAATGCAACTGGTTTGCAGTATCCATGTGGCATCAGTCCCATTCATCTTGAGCCAAGTGCCAGCCTCGCCATATGAAAGCACACATTTTTGGAACCTTGAGTGATGGAAGCCGTGAAACAGAAGTTTTTTGTCGTAGCCGCCATGTTGGGCTTTGCATCACCCGCATTGGCCACAGGCTAGGTTGCGCCGCCACCGCCACCGGTCGTCGTTGAAACACCATATGATTGGGCGGGTGCTTATGTTGGCGCTGGTATTTCGCTGAATTCGTTCGACGCGAACGATATCACCTTCGGCCCCGGACCCTTTGATGTCGATGGTGAGACGTTCAGCGTTTTCGCAGGCTATAACTTTGCCGTTAGCCAGTTCATCTTGGGTGTCGAGTTGAGCTATAACTTCGGCGGAATGGCCGGCGATGATGGCTCTTTCATGAACCCCTTCGAAGTCGACTCGACTTTTCAAGCAGAGGTCCGGGCCGGCTATGCTCTCGACAATGTCTTGCCGTATCTTACGGTCGGCGTCGTCAGCTCTGATTTCTTCTCGAACCATGGGGGTTTCGGCGCCGCGAACCAGAATTTCACCGGATATTCCGTAGGGGTCGGCGTTGATTACGGCGCCACGGATCAGATCGTGATCCGGGCCGAGATCGAGCAGGTGATGTACGATACTGATAACTTTGATTTCGGCGGCGGCGACCTGCACGAATTTGAAATTGATGGCACTCGCTTCACGTTGGGCGCGGCCTTTCGCTTCTGATAACTGCTAAATTGAGGATGTTGCCCGGCCAAGGCTTCTTGGTCGGGCATTTTATTGTGCGATTATGGCTGCCTGCGTGGTCCATGTCGCATCCGCGTCCCACATGTCGCAGTTCACCGATGGGCGGGGGCCGCCGCAGGATAATCAGGGGGCAACGGATCAGGCCTTTGGAGGGTGTCATGGGCGAAGTGGAACAGGCAGGCGGTCGGCGTAGGGCTCGGGGCGGTGGCGGAGCTGCGCGGCGCGCGTCGCGCGGCGCAGTCAGCTTCGAGACGGCGCGCTTCATCGAGCGCAAGATCCCCAACCTGGAGATGCTGAACGAAGAGGCGCTCGAGATCATCGAGGCCAACGCCGAGACGGTGCTGGAAGAGATCGGCGTCATGTTCGTCGAAAACCCCGCCGCGCTGCAACGCTGGCGCGATGCGGGCGCGGATGTGCGCGGCGAGCGGGTGCATATCCCCCGGGGCCTCGCGCGCGAATTGGTGAAGACCGCGCCCTCGAAATTCACGCAGATCGCGCGCAATCGCGCCCGCGATGTGGAAATCGGCGGCAACACCTTGGTCCTTGCGCCCGTCTACGGGCCGCCGTTCGTGCACGATCTTGCGGGCGGGCGGCGCTATGGCACGATGGCGGATTTCGAAAAGTTTGTGAAGCTTGGCTACATGTCCAAGTGGTTGCACCATTCCGGCGGCACCGTGTGCGAGCCGACCGATGTGCCGGTCAACAAACGCCACCTCGACATGCTTTATGCCCACATGTCGCTGTCGGACAAACCCTACATGGGATCGGTGACAGACCCGTCGCGGGCCGTTGATTCCATCGAGATGTCGAAAATCCTATTCGGGGCGGATGTGGTTGAAAACAACACCGTCATGACCTCGCTGATCAACATCAACTCGCCCCTGACCTTCGATGGCGTGATGATGGGCGCGTTGGAACAATATGCGGCGGCAGGCCAGGCCTCGATCATTTCGCCCTTCATCGTGGGCGGCGCCATGGCACCGGTATCCGTGGCGGGCACCCTGACGCAATGCCTGGCCGAGGGGCTGGCAGGCGTGGCCTATTCGCAGTTGGTGCGGGCGGGATCACCGGCGATCATGGGGGCGATGGTGACGTCGATCGACATGAACTCTGGCGCGCCGACCTTTGGCACGCCCGAGGCCTCGCAGATTACCTATGGCATGGGACAGCTCACCCGCCGCCTGGGGCTGCCATTTCGCTCTTCTGGGTCGTTCACCGGCTCCAAGCTGCCCGATGCGCAAGCGGGATATGAGACGGCGAATTCGCTCAACATGGGACTTCTGTCGGGGGTGAATTTCATGCTTCACGCCTGCGGGTGGCTGGAGGGCGGCCTTGCGGCCTCACCCGAGAAGTTCGTGCTGGATGCCGACCAGTTGGGCATTCTGCACCGGATGGCCGAAGGCGTTGCGGTGGACGAGGGGGCGCAGGCGATGGACGCCCTGCGCGAGGTTGGCCCCGGTGGGCACTTCCTTGGTTGCGCGCATACGCAGGACAACTATCAAACGGCGTTCTGGCGCACGGGCGTGCTGGATTACAAACCGTATGAGACCTGGACCGACGAGGGCAGCCGATCCAGCTACGAGTTGGCGGCGGCAAAGGTGCAACGGATGTTGGACGACTACCAGCAGCCCCATCTAGATCCGGCCACAGACGAGGCGCTGCGTGCGTATATGGCCGAAAAGAAGGCGTCCATGCCAGACGCATTCATCTAGAAGAACGACCGCCCTTCGGGCGACGGTTTTTTGGGGTGAGTCGGCCCATTGGGAATTGCCAATGGGCTGGCTTATCCACAATTTCGCCACATTCATGAACGCCGCCAATTCTATTCGAATTGTCTAGTTCACACCCCGGGCGGCTGCGATCAGCGCACTCATGACCTGGACGTGCCGGGTGGGGGAATATCCCATCCCACCGCCCATGCGCGCGGCGTTCAGCATTTCTTCTTCGGCCAGCAGTTTGCCGACGGGCCGACGCTTGGCTCGGCGGTGCGCATCCCCTGTAACACAAGCCAAAGTGGCGGCTTTTACCAACAGGCCGGGGCGGTGCATTGCAGAGAGGTGGGTGGTCAGATCAGTCATATCGAACGCTCCTGTGGGATCAATTTCTGTCCCGACAGTGACTCGATTCTTGCCCCTGTTGCGCGGTGCGACGCCTGTGCGCGCGCACCCTTCGGGATTGTTTACAGAAAAGAAACAATTTTCGACTTATCCACAGTTTTTAACGATTCAGTAATCAATACGGCGGAAATCTGCACGGGTTGTCACGCAAACTCAAAGGGCCCAAAGGCCATGACCTACCAAGACCCAAACATCAGCCCAAGACTGCCGGGATGGGTGCCAGAGGCGGCACTTCAATACCTGGCGCATGTGGCTGAAGGTCAATCGCTGCGTGACATCGCAAAAGAGACCGGGCAGGCGCCGTCGACTATTTCTCGACGGATTCGCCATATCGAATCCCGGCGCGACGATCCTTTGATCGATGAGGCACTCAGCTGCTTGGCCGAGGCAACCAGGCCAGCTCAAAACCGGACAATCAATAAGGAGATGAGGCGCATGACTGCCCCCATACGTACGCCACTTCACGACGAGGCAATGGTAACCCGTGAAGCCCGGCGCATTCTTCGCCGTCTATGTGAAACCGGCGCCGTTCTGGCCGTGGCCCAAGACATGGACAAAGCCGTGGTGTTGCGACAGGGCCTGGATGGTGACCAGACCCGCACCGCTGTCGTTGATCGCCGCGTGGCGCAAGCCTTCGCGGTGAAGGACTGGATTTCCTGCGTGCAACAGGGCGGCAAGCTGGCCCGCTACGCGATCACCACGGTCGGCAAGACCGCCCTGAAACGCCTGCTGGACGAAGACCGCAAGCGCCGGATGGGCACGGCGGGCTTTGCCGAAGGGCCCACCAGCTTTCAGGGCCAGCATGCAGACTGGGGCACGCGCTCGGTCGCTGGGGAAGGGGGCAAGCGTGAAAGATTGCGCGTGAACCTGTCCGAGTCGCCCCTGGCGGGCCTGGCGCGGCGGAAGGGCTCGGACGGGAAACCGTTTCTGGGGGCCGCCCTAGTGCAAGTTGGAGAGCGCCTGCGCGAGGACTTCGAGCGCGCCCAGATGGGTCCGCGTGTCGGGCAGAACTGGGACCGGTTCCTCTCGGGCTCGGACCGGGGAGGCTTCATGGCAGACGGTGGCATCGGTGAGGGTCCCCGTGCGGCACGCGCCCGCGTGTCCGAGGCGCTGGACGCGCTTGGGCCGGGGCTTGGCGATGTGGTGATGCGGGTGTGTTGCTTCCTCGAAGGGCTGGAGTCCGCTGAAAAACGGCTCGGCTGGTCGGCGCGGTCCGGCAAGGTAGTGCTCAAGATCGGTCTGCAACGCCTGTTGCAGCACTATGAAGAGCGGCACGGATTTGTCCCCGCCCAAAGGGACTGACCGGCCCGCTCTGGATTGGCCCAATTGGGGGTGCCCCGATTGGGAGTGCCCGATTGTGGCAATATTATGAAAACGGACCGTTTTCTGCGCTGCGATCGGGCGGTAACGCCCCGTTAATTAAGAAAAAAGGCCAGTTGATACAGGGCATTGTCAACTTGGCATGAATGCAAGGGATTTGCTGCTTTACGGATTGGGTCATCGGGTGCGCGACTGGCGCTGTCTTCAACCTCTCTGTCGCGGCCCATGGCCGTCGACCCAACCCAATGGATGCCCCATGACCCGTCTTACTCGTAAGAGCTTTGCAACCCTCACCGCCCTTGGCCTTTCCAGCGCCGCGCTGCCCGCAGCCGCGCAATCCGCCATGACACCCGCCCAATGTGACGCGATGATGATGGCGGGAACGCAGAATTACTCGGCCTCGGCTGTTGCGGGCTGCACTTCCTATTTCCAGACGCTGGCCCGGAATGCGACCGCTCCGGGTACGTTCTCGGCCTCCAGCACCGGGGGTGTGATTGTCAGCGTCTCGACGTCCGGTTCTGGCGGCTAGGGGCGTCGGGCCTTGCGCCAGTCGCATGACGGCTGTGTCGAAATGGGGCAATTACAATCCGGGCAGATCGCGCTATTTATCAATAACACGAGACCCGGAGGCCCCGATGCGCGACTTGAAGATCCCCGAACAACGGCACCCTGAGAAGGCGCGCCGTCCGGATAATCCTCAGCCCAAGAAGCCGTCATGGATTCGCGTCAAAGCGCCCGTGGGCGAAGGCTACAAGGCCACCGCCAAGATCATGCGCGACCACAAGTTGACCACCGTGTGTGAAGAGGCCGGTTGCCCCAACGTTGGTGAATGCTGGTCCCAGGGCCACGCAACGATGATGATCATGGGCGAAGTCTGCACGCGGGCCTGCACCTTCTGCAACATCGCAACGGGCAAGCCGCCCGAGGCGCTGGACGTCTTTGAGCCGGGCCGTGTGGCCGATGCCGTGCAGAAGCTGGCGCTCAAGCACGTTGTGATCACCTCGGTGGACCGCGATGACGTGGAGGATGGCGGGGCCGAGCATTTCGCCCAAACCATCCGCGCCATTCGCCAGCGGTCGCCCGAGACGACGATCGAGATCCTGACACCTGATTTCATCAAATCGACCCCGGACGCGTTGGACGTGGTCGTTGCCGCAAAGCCCGATGTCTTCAACCACAATCTCGAGACGGTGCCCGGCCTCTACCCCGAGGTGCGGCCGGGTGCGCGTTATTTCCATTCGTTGCGCCTGTTGCAGCGCGTGAAAGAGCTGGACCCGACGATTTTCACCAAATCCGGCATCATGGTGGGCCTGGGCGAAGATCGCCAAGGCGTGTTGCAGGTGATGGACGACATGCGGGCCGCCGACATCGATTTCATGACGGTGGGGCAATACCTGCAACCGACGCCCAAGCACCATGCGGTGGATCGTTTCGTCACGCCCGAGGAATTCGCCAGCTATGAAAAGGCGGCTTGGGGCAAGGGGTTCCTGATGGTCTCGGCCACGCCGCTGACGCGGTCGTCTTACCATGCAGGCGATGATTTCGCGCGTCTGCGGGCGAATCGTTTGGCGAAGCTGGCTTGATCCATTGCCCCCTCGGCCCGCGGGCCATGGGGGCGGAGGGCCCGCGCGGTCACAACTCTGGCCCGAAATTCGCGCGGGGCAGGGCTAGACGCCTCTAGGACCGGGGCTTTAACCCCATCCGCAGGCCGCCCCAATGTCTGCCTCGAACCATGATCGGGGCAGAGACGTCCTTCATCAGGACATGCTGCCCGCCGCCCATGTCCCTCAGGTAGGTTTGCATCAGGAACGGTGCAGTATTCTTTCCGGATTTTAGCCCGACGCGATCGTCGAAAATGCGCCGGTTTCGGCAATGGGCTGCGTTCCACACCTCATCTTCGCCCTGGGGCGCAGAGAAGGCCTTGTTGTGGGTTGGCAGGTAGCCGTTCACATCAACGGCGGCGCAAAAGATGATGCGGTCGCTCATGTCGAGAATCGGGTCTTGCACGGCGGGCAGGACGTTGTCCGTGTAACGGGTGAACGGGGCCAGCACCTGCGGCGGGCGCGTGCCCGCGATGGGCGTATAGGTACGGTCGAACAGGTCCCGCTCCGAGATTTGGCTGTTGTCGAGCCCCGCCTCGAACAGGGCGGCGATCTGGGCGGCGCCATCCTGGATAATTTCGATGAAGGCGGCGTCCGCAAGGTCGCCGCCCAATTCCACTGAAAGCTGCATCGCGTTTTCCGAGATGTCGACAATCTCTTCGGCCCTGTGGTTGGCGTTATGCACCCCTTGAGCGGTGGCGGTCAGTGCCTGTTTGAGGCCGGCGCAAGCCGGGGCGAAATGACCAGCAGCCGTTGCGACGCCAACGACTGTTTCGGTCAATTGTTCGGTCCCCGTGACGGCCGCGCGGACGTCTTGATTGATGTGCGTCAGGGCGTCGTCCACATCGGCGGCATCGTTCAACACCTGTTGCGCGCTGCCGCTTATGTCGTGGGCATCGGTGCGCAGATCGCTGATGGCGCCTTTCAGGGTCAGGGTCGAATCGCGCACATCATTTGCGGCGAGTGTCGTTTGTTTGGACAACGCGTTGATCGCCTCGGCCACGACGGCGAAACCTCGGCCTGCGTTCCCGGCGCGCGCCGCCTCGATCCTGGCGTTGACGGCAAGGATGTTAACTTGTTTTGCGATTCCTGCGATCTTCAGGTTGGCGTTGTTGACCTGTGTCAGCGTGCATTCCACCGACGTCAGCACCTCTTCCAGATTGCCGACCCATTTGGCCACGTCCTTGCTGCGCTTGGCTGTCTGTTTCAGTGTATCGATCGAGCTTTCAACAGTTGTCAGGGCGTGGGTTGTCGCATGTGTGACGGTGTGCAAGCCATCGGTCATGACCTGGGTGGCCTCGGTAAGCGCGTAGGCCTCTCCTGCGATCTGGTCCACGATCTGAAGCTGCGCGCCCGCATCCAGATCAATCTGATGCAGATTAGCGGAGAGTTTGACGATGCATTGCCCGGTCGTTTCCGCCAAGGAACCCAGGCGTTGCAGGCCTGCCCTGGTGGTGCGATGCCGTTCAACGAAGGGCACTTCAGCGTCGCTGGGTATTGGAACGGGAATGGACATGTCTGTGCCTTTTCATGGTGAAGCACAGCCATCTAACATCTGGAGCGTTACGGTGTCGTTAAGGCACACCAGAGCCTTGCGGCACCGCTTGCAGGTAGGCGGCAATGGCCTCGCGATCCTCGGCGGGCAGGTTTGCGAGGTTCTGAATGACCGAGCGCATGTGCCCTCCGGCGTTGTCGAATTCCGGTGTGAATCCATCGTTGAGATAGGCGGCGATCTCATCTTGTGACCAAGTCAGGGCGTCCGGTGTCAGCGCCGGGATCGTCCCGCGTCCCGAGGGGTTGGGCGCGCCTTGCAACCAGCGGCTGCGGTCCAGCGCGCCGATGACATTTCGCGGCGTATGGCACTCGCCGCAATGGGACAGCGCCTCGGCCAGATAGCGCCCGCGCTCTGCCTCGTCGGACAGGTCAACGGAGATCGCGTAATCATCCCGCAGGTTCAGCACGTTCCACAGGCCCACGGCGCGGCGGATGCTGAACGGAAAGCCCACGTCATGGGGCTGCGACGGCGTGTCCGAGGCGGGCAGGGTCTGCATGAAGGCAAACAGATCGGCCAGGTCCTGGCGGTCGGCAAGGCGGTAAGCGGTGTAGGGGAAGGCCGGGTAGTAATGCTGGCCTTCGGGACTGATGCCGTTCTGAAGCGCGGTCAGGAACTGCGGAAGTGTCCAATCGCCGATGCCGTGGGTCGGATCGGACGAGATGTTGGGCGCGCGAAAGGTGCCGAAATCGCTGGGGAACGCCTGGCCTCCGGCCAAAACCAGCCGCTCCTCTGCCTCGGCGTCCTCGCGGCTGTGACATGACGCGCAGCCCGCCGCCCAGAACACTGCTTCGCCGGCCTCTGCGTCGCCCACAAGGCCCGCCACTTCTGTGTCGGTGATGTGTTGGGGCCGCGTCAGCGCCCATGCAGCGCCAAGGCCAATGATGGCCAAGGCGATGGCAATGCGGATGACGCGGCCCACGGGTACTTATTGCGGCTGGCGATAATCATCGTGGCAGGCGCCACAGGCCGCACCCACCGGACCCAATGCCGCTTGCATGGCTTCCAGACCGTCGCCTGCTACCGCGGCCAAGCCACCTGCGGCGTCACCGAACTGGCCCCAGATCTCGATCACCTGGCTGCCCTCTGCCCAGATCGCGGGCAGGGCGCGGGTGCCTTCGATGTTGTCGGTGTCGGTGCCGGGCACCCAGTGGAACCGCTGGTCGATCTGGCTCATGGTGAGCAGGTTGTTGGCGGCCGCCTGGGCAGCCTCGGCATCGTACTCGGTGTTGCCGCGCGCCATCTGTCCCAGCACCCCGATGTTGAGCGCCATGATCTGGAACTGCCCTTGGCGGGCGTTCACGGCCGGGTTGCTGTCTTGCGCCTGGGCCGCTACAGCAAGCGTGCTGACGGCGAGGGTGGCTGCGAGGAATGTCTTGAGGGTGGTCATGCTGGCGTCTCCGAGTTGGGATAAAACTTGGCCTTACGCGTTAGCGTAACTACCTGCGACATTGTGTCAATTCAAACGTCTGTGCATCAGCGCGTGTCCGCTGTGCGGAAAACGCGCGACGGCAACATGCGGCGTCAGAAGTTGTAGCTGCCCTCGACCCGGAAGTCGGTGATGTCACCATCCAGGCCACTTGCGCTGGCACCGATCCCAAGGCCGTTGTCGGCCACATATTCTGCGCCAAACGCATAGCGATCCGCGTCGCCGCCAAACCCGCGGTTGGAAAACAGCGAGGCGCCAAGGGTCAGGTTCTGGAGGGTCGGGATCTCGTAGCGCAGGTTGACCTCGAAGGTGTCCTGGCCAGAGATGAAGTTGACGCCGGTGGAATAGATGCCCTCCACGAATACACCATTGGCCTCATATCGGCCCCCCAGCCAGAAACGTGGATCGGGGTTGGTGCTGGTGCTTTCAACAAACTCGGTGCCGCCGAACAACTCGACGCTTGCGCTGACGTTGTAAAGCCCGGCAAACGCATATGCCGTACCATCGCCTTCCTGATTGAAATGCACGCTCGCGGCGGCTTCAAACATACCGTAGTCGCCGAAATAGGACAGGCCCAGGGCGGGCTCTTCCCCATAGCTCAACCGACGCACGAAGGTGTTGTGCTGGAAAACTTCAAGCAAGAGGGAAATCTCGCTGCGCCCGCCAAAGGTCAGCGGATGATTGGGGAGGAACAAGTCAATGGCGCTTTGCGCGTGACCCACCTGAACCTGACCCGGCCCTAAATTGTAGTACAGGTAAAGGTCCACGTACTCGGTCGGTTCATCTTCCAGGTTCGACAGCACAAATGCATCGAAGCCCAAGCCGAACGCGGCGTTCTGGCCGAAAGGTATCTGTCCCTCCAGATCGATGGTCGCATAATTGAAGGTGTCAAACGCGGGATCATCGGGGATGGAGACACCCAGCGCGATGCGGCCCTCCAGATCAAACGGCAAACTGTCCTGCGCCAGAACAGGCGTGGCACCGTGACCGGCCGCCAGGCAAAGGCAGAACATCGTGCGTGTCGTGAAAAAGCCCAAGGAACCCTCCAATGTATCATCGGCCAAGCTATGAGGTTCAAGTTTGATCGGCACGCTACCATGGATCTGCGCAACGCCAATAAGCGGGTTTCCGCTACGTCACTTACTGTGGGGAAGGGGCCACGTCGCCTTCAGCTGTCTTCCATCACGACGCGGCCGATGAAGGGCAGGTTACGGTTGCGTTGCGCGTAGTCGATGCCGTAGCCCACGACAAATTCGTCGGGGATCTCGAAGCCGACCCAATCGGCCTGAATGTCTACCTCACGGCGGATCTTCTTGTTGAGAAGAGCGATTGTTTTCAACCGATTGGGCTGGCGTTGCTTCAAAAGTGCGACGACATGTTTCAGCGTGTGGCCAGTGTCGACGATGTCTTCCACGACCAGCACATCGCGGCCCTGAATCTCGCCACGCAGGTCCTTGAGGATGCGCACCTCACGAGAGCTCTCCATCGCGTTGCCATAGCTGGAGGCTTCGAGGAAATCGACCTCTACCGGCAGGTCCAGCTCCCGCACCAGATCGGCGATGAACACGAACGACCCGCGCAGAAGCCCCACGACCACCAGCTTGCTGGTGCCTGCGAAGTCGGCCTCGATCTCTCGGCACAGTTCTTCGATCCGCGCGGCGATGGATTTGGCCGAGATCATCTGCTCGACTCTGTAGCCCTGCTGCGCCATTTCGCCCCCAAATCACTGTCATGCCTTGAATTTTCGTCTCCGTTTTATGACATGAAAGCCGAAGGTAAAAGCCGAAAGGGCCGCCGTGCCAAACCATTCAGAGACCCGCGTGCTTCCCTATTCAGCGCGACAGATGTACGATCTGGTAGCCGATGTCGCGCGCTACCCCGAGTTCATTCCGTGGACCATTGCCACGCGGGTGAAATCCGTCGAGCCGGGGGATGATCATGCCGTGATGCACGCCGACATGGTGGTGGGCTTCAAGATGTTCCGCGAAAAATTCCTGAGCCGTGTGACGCTGTGGGAGGACGCCAAAAGGATCGACACGGAATACGTGGATGGACCATTCAAGTACCTGATATCGAATTGGGAGTTCATCGATACAGAGACGGGCTGCGAAGTTCGGTTCAAGGTGGATTTCGAGTTTCGCAACCGCCTGCTGCAAGGTGCGGCCGGCCTGTTTTTCATGGACGCCATGCAACGGATCGTGCGCGCGTTCGAGACGCGGGCAGCGGCGCTTTACGCTTAGAGCGGGCGTTGGCCCGGCATCCCGGCGCGCACTTCAGAAAAAAGCCCGGGGCAATCACCCCGGGCGCCTATCATTTGCTTAACGGTGTTAACGCCTATGAGCTCATGTCGTAGGCCCGTTCGCCGTGGACCGCGATATCAAGGCCTGTCTCCTCCGTCTCTGGATCGACCCGCAGGGGCGTGACCAGCGCCACCCCTTTGGCGATCACAACCGTCAACACCACCGTGTAGATGCCGACCACGGCCAGACCGCCGAACTGGGCCAAGGCGCTGACGTCGCTGCCGAAAATCACGATCATGATGGTGCCGAAGATGCCGCCGACGCCGTGGACGGCGAAGACGTCCAGCGTATCGTCGATCCGTGCCTTGTTGCGGATGAAGTTCACCGCTTCCTGGCACAGGATACCAGCGACCGACCCGATGATCAGCGCGGCCACCGGGCCCACGAAGCCGGAAGCCGGCGTGATAGACGCAAGGCCCGCAATCGTGCCCGTCACCACACCCACGAGGGATGCCTTGCCGTATTTTACCTTCTCCCAAAGGCCCCACGTCAGCGAGGCCGCAGCCGCCGAGATATGGGTTACGGTCAGCGCCATCGCGGCACCGCCATCGGCCGCCAACTGGCTGCCCCCGTTGAAGCCGAACCAGCCGACCCACAGCATTGCTGCGCCGACCATCACCATTCCGGGGTTATGCGGCGGTGTGGTGTGGTTCCTGCGCCGCCCCAGCATCACCGCCAGGACCAGCGCGGCCAGACCCGCCGTCTCGTGCACCACGATGCCACCTGCAAAATCCCGCACGCCCACGTCGCCGAAAATGCCGCCGTCCGACAGCATGCCGCCGCCCCAGATCCAGTGCACGACCGGGGCATAGACGACCAGCATCCAGATCGCACTGAACAGCAGGACGAAGCCGAAGCCGATCCGCTCAACGTAAGCGCCGACGATCAGGGCGGGGGTGATGATCGCGAAGGTCATCTGGAAGGCGAAGAACAGAACCTCGGGCAGGGTGCCCGACAGGGTGTCTGCATCAACGCCGTTGAGGAATGCGCGCTCCAGGCCGCCCCAGTAGCCGCTTTCGCCCGGGCCAAACGCGATGGAATAGCCCACCGCCAGCCACAGGATGCTCATCAGCGCGGCGATGGCGTAGACGTGCATGAACACGCTCAACACGTTGCGCGCGCGCACCAGGCCGCCGTAAAAAAGTGCCAGTCCCGGCAATGACATGAATAGAACCAGCGCCGTGGCGACGATGATCCATGCGGTATCCGCTCCGTTCATTGGATGTCCCTCTCCCTTGTTTCGCGCCGACAGAGCGGGTTGGCGGCGGGGAAAAAAGAGGCAGGGATGGATTTGGGTGATGAAATGACAGGCAATTTGCCAAGTGCCCGGTTTTTGAGCGCTGGTTGGCACCGATGCCCGCTAACTAAGCGCTGCCTGTTCCACCAGTGCCAGCGCGTGGGCGACGGTGCGGGCGCGAACCTCGGCTCGGCCAAGGGCGCCGAAGTCGACCGTTTCCGTGTGGCAGCCCGCCGATGTGGCGAGGCCGAAGCACACCCGTCCCTCGGGTTTATGCTCGGACCCGCCCGGCCCCGCGATCCCGGTGACGGAGACCGCGATTTGCGCGTCCGAACGCGCCAACGCACCCCGTGCCATGGCCTCGGCCACCTGTTCGCTGACCGCGCCGTGGGTGGAGATGACCTCTGGTGGCACCCCCAGCATCTGTGTTTTGGCCCGGTTGGAATAGGTGACGAAGCCGCGGTCGAACACTGTCGACGAGCCCGCCACATCGGTCACCGCCCCGGCGATCAGCCCGCCGGTGCAGCTTTCTGCCGTTGCCAGCATCCAGCCCCGGTCCTTCAAGGCATTAACGGCGTTAACACTCACATCAGCACCAGATGAGCGAAGACCGCGAAGAGCGCCACGATCATCGCCGCCAGCCAGCCCGCGATGATGTCATCGGCCATGATGCCGAAAGCGCCGTGCTGCTTGTCGGCCCATCCGACAGGCCCCGGCTTGAAAATGTCGAAGGCCCGAAACGCGATGAAGGCCGTGATCAAGCCGGGGTAGAGTGCCCAAATATCGGCGCCCATCATGCTTGCGCCGAACGACACCGGCCAAAGGGCCACCCATTGGCCCGCGACCTCATCGATAACGATCTCCGAGGGGTCATCGCTGCTGTCGCCGACTTCCGCCGCGACGGCCCAATATCCAAGCGCCGTCATCGCGAAGGTTGCGGCCAACAGAAGCCAGAAACCGCCCGCCATATGGAGGAAGACCCCAAGCAGTAGCCCCGCCGCACTCCCCCAGGTGCCGGGCGCAGGGCGCAGCAGGCCAACCCCGCCGACGGTCGTGAGCAGACGGGTCACGATGCCACCAGGGTGACGGTCGCTATGGCGGCGATGCCTTCTTCGCGGCCTGTGAACCCCAAGCGTTCCGACGTTGTGGCCTTCACAGACACGCGGCCCACGTCGATGCGCAGCAGCTCTGCCACCCGCGCGCGCATGGCGTCTGCCACGGGGCCGATCTTGGGCTGTTCGCAGATCAACGTCAGGTCGGCGTTGGAGATCGTGAAGCCGCGCGATGCCGCCAGATCCACGGCATGGGTCAGGAAAATATGGCTTTCTGCGCCCTTCCACTGCGGGTCACTCGGCGGAAAATGGGTGCCGATGTCCCCCTCTGCCAGCGCGCCGTAGATCGCGTCCGTCAGGGTGTGCAGCCCGACATCGGCGTCCGAGTGCCCCTGAAGGCCGCGCGTATGCGGAACCGAGACGCCACAGAGCCAAACCTGATCGCCCGGCCCGAAGCGGTGCACGTCGAACCCATTGCCGACACGAATATCCATAGGTCTCTCCAACATCTTTTCGGCGCGCTCAAAATCGCCCGGCGAGGTGAGTTTCAGGTTCTCCTCCGCGCCAGACGTAATCGCCACGCTCACTCCATGGGCGCGCGCCACTGCCACGTCATCCGCCGCAGGACCCTGGAGTGCCCCGTGGGCTGCCCGGATCGCGGCCAGTCGAAAGCCCTGCGGGGTCTGTGCCCGCCACAATCCGGTACGATCCTTGACGCCGTCAACCGTCCCGTCGCCCTGCCAAAGCGCGTCGGTGACGGCAAGGGCCGGGGCCGCGCCCTCGTGGGTGGTTAACGCTGTTAACACTCCGTCGACCACCGCGCGTGACACCAAAGGGCGCGCGGCATCGTGGATCAACACGCTTTCGCAGTCCGCTATTGCCGCCAGCCCCGCGCGGACCGAGGCGTCGCGGGTCGCGCCGCCCATGACGGTCATAAGGGGTGTTTGCGTCTTTGGGCAGGCGTCGGCGAAAATCGCCGCATCGTCGGCGTGGATCACCACGACGATCTGTGCGACATCCGGATGGGTATCGAAGGCCAGGATCGTGCGCGCGATCACCGGGATGCTGCCCAAGTCCCTGTACTGCTTCGGTAATCCACCGCCCATGCGGGTGCCACGTCCGGCGGCCACGATCAGGGCAGCGGCGGGCAACGGGGGCGATATCGAGGGCGCGTGGCTCATGGCCACGGTCTAGGCCCAAAGGCTGGACTGTACAATCACCTGTAGGGGGTGCCTAATTTTCCACCCTGCATGCCTATTTTTTGTGCAATCCAACCCTATTGTATGAAATCAACACGCCGCACCTTTGTGTTCGTTTCGGGCGCGGATTACCTAAGTCGCAGTTGCCCAAGGATTAAGCGTTTTGTCCCTGACCCTCGCCGATATGTCCCTCGATCCTCCTGTCTTGCTCGCGCCGATGGCGGGGATCACAGACCTGCCGTTTCGGCGGCTGGTTGCCAGCTTCGGGGCGGGGCTTGTCGTCAGCGAGATGGTGGCCAGCCAAGAGATGGTGGAGGCAAAAGCCTCCGTCCGGGCGCGGGCGGAACTGGGGTTCGGGGAACAAGCCACCGCCGTGCAGATCGCCGGACGCGAGGCCCATTGGATGGCCGAGGCCGCGCGGATTGCCGAAGGGCAGGGCGCGAGGATCATCGACATCAACATGGGCTGCCCCGCAAAGAAGGTCACGGGCGGCATGTCCGGCTCGGCGTTGATGCGGGATCTGGACCATGCCCTGCGCCTTATCGATGCGGTGGTTAATGCCGTTAATCTGCCCGTGACGCTGAAGACCCGGCTGGGGTGGGATGACGACACGCTGAACGCGCCCACGCTGGCGCAACGGGCCGAAAGCGCGGGCATTCAGATGATAACCATCCATGGCCGTACCCGGTGCCAGTTCTACAAGGGGACTGCCGATTGGTCCGCGATCCGTGCCGTGAAAGACGCCGCCTCTATCCCCGTCATCGCCAATGGCGACATCACCGATGCCCCGGCTGCCGCGCAAGCCTTGCGCTGTTCGGGGGCCGACGGCGTCATGGTTGGGCGCGGCATCCAGGGCCAGCCCTGGCTGGTGGCCGAGATCGGCGCCACGCTTTACGACACCCCGGCCCCGATCCGGCCCGAAGGTGCCGCCTTCGCCGACATGGTGGCGCGTCATTACGAGGACATGCTGTCCTTCTATGGTCAGGCCCTTGGGGCGAAGGTCGCCCGCAAGCATTTGGGGTGGTACATGGACGGCGCCCGTACGCCGCGCGCGCTGCGCAAGTCGATCCTGACGGAAACCGACCCCGCCGCCGTTCTCAAGGCGCTGCCGACGGCGCTGGCGCAGGCCTCGGAAAGGGCGGCCGCATGACCGCGATTACCGATGCGCTCTGGGCCTCGCTGCCGATCCCCGCGCTGATTCTGGATGCCGACGATTGCATTCGCGACGTCAATCCTACCGCCGAACTCTTCCTGAACGCTTCCCGCAAGTCCCTTGAAGGCGCTGTGATGTGGGACAAAATTCAACTCGGCACGCCCTTGCAGGACGCCGTTGCCCGTGTGCGGACGGCGCGCTCGTCTCTCTATGTGAATGCCGTCGATGTGGGGGCCGAGACCCGCAAGCCCGTGTCATGTGACGTCCAGATCGCGGTGCTGGCCGACAAGCCGGATCATGTTCTGGTGCTGTGGGAAAACCGAGAGTTGGTGGGCCGCATGGATCGCGCGATGTCGTCGAAGACGGCGGCGAAATCGGCCATCGGGATGGCCGAGATGCTGGCCCATGAAATCAAGAACCCGCTGGCGGGCATCACCGGCGCGGCACAGCTGATTTCGATGAATGCCAACGCCGAGGATCGGGAATTGACGGATTTGATCGTGGCCGAGACTCGCCGCGTGCTGAAGCTGTTGGAGCAGGTGGAAGACTTTGGCAACGTCCGCCCGCCCGAGCGGCGTGCCGTCAATATCCACGATGTGCTGGACCACGCCCGCAAGTCCGCCTCGGTGGGGTTCGCCGCCCATATGAACATCATCGAGGACTATGACCCGTCACTGCCCCATACATGGGCCGACCCCGATCAGCTTCAGCAGGTGATCGTCAATCTCTTGAAGAACGCGGCTGAGGCCGGGCAATCCGGCGGGACCATCCGCCTGCGCACCTTCTACGAAATGTCTCTGAAAGTGCGGCATCCCGATGGGTCGGGCTCTGCGGTGCCGCTACAGATCGAGGTCATCGACGATGGCCCCGGTATCCCGCCAGAGCTGGCCAAGGACGTGTTCGAGCCTTTCGTGTCGGGCCGCGAGAATGGCACCGGACTGGGCCTTGCGCTGATTTCGAAGATCGTCTCGGACCATGACGGGTGGATCGCGGTTGAAAGCGCGCCCGGACACACCGCGTTCCGCATCTCTCTGCCGGTCGCCCCCAAGGAGGTATCCGAATGACCCATCGCCAAGCCCATCGTTCCAAGTGGAATGATCGTGCCCCCCTCTGCAACCCTCTGAAAGGCGGCTAGATCCATGGACGGAACCGTACTTGTCGCGGACGATGACCGCACGATCCGCACCGTTTTGACCCAGGCCCTGACGCGGGCGGGCTGCAAGGTTCATGCGACCTCCAGCCTCGTGACGTTGATGCGCTGGGTGGAGGAAGGTAAGGGCGATCTGGTGATCTCGGATGTAGTCATGCCCGACGGCAACGGCCTTGATACGCTGCCCCTGATCACCCAGTCGCGGCCCGGTCTTCCGGTGATCATCATCTCGGCCCAGAACACGATCATGACGGCGATCCAGGCGACCGAAAAAGATGCCTATGATTATCTCCCAAAGCCGTTCGACTTGCCCGATCTGATGAAGCGCGCGGCCCGCGCCCTGGACCAGAAGCGCCGCGCCCCCGCGGCCGCGCGCACGTCCGAGCCTGCTCTGCCTGCCAATGGCGAAGATCTGCCCCTGGTCGGCCGGACCCCGGTCATGCAAGCCCTCTACCGCTTGGTTGCGCGGGTGATGAATACCGATCTGACGGTGCTGATCACCGGCGAAAGTGGCACGGGCAAGTCCTTGATTGCGCGCGCTATTCACGACTTCTCGGACCGGCGTACGTTGCCGTTCGTCGTGGCCTCCGCCGCTGATCTGCGGGGTGCGGATGGCCCATCAAGCATCCTGAACCGTGCCAAGGGCGGCTCGATCCTGTTCGATGAGGTCGGTGATCTGGATGAAGAGGCGCAGGCCAAGATCGTCCGTATGCTCGACGCGATGCCGCAGGCCAACCCGCGCATCATGGCGACCTCGCAGAAGGACCTGACCGAGAAGATGGAAGAGGGACGGTTTCGCCAGGATCTGTTCTACCGATTGGGCGGGGTGGGCATCGCCGTGCCGTCCCTGCGTGAGAGGGTTGACGATATTCCGCTTCTCGCCTCGCACTTCCTTGCCCGGGCCGAGCGGGACGGGGCCGCCACGCGCCGCTTCTCGGACCAGGCGCTGGAACTTGTGCGGGCCTATTCCTGGCCCGGCAACGTTCGGCAGTTGGAAAACACCATTCGCCGCCTGACCGTGACGGCCCAGGTCGAAGAGATCAGCCGCGCCGAAGTGGAGGTGGTTCTTGGCTCACAACCCGCGATCGAGCCGCTGATTTCCGGCGCCAGCCAGGGCGACAAGTTGAGCGCGTCGGTCGCCAAGCACCTGCGGCGCTACTTCGACCTGCACGGAGGTGTCCTGCCCGCACCGGGCCTATATGCCCGAATTCTAAAGGAAGTTGAGGCGCCCCTGATCGAAATCGCCCTTGACGCTACGGCAGGCAACCAAGCTAAATGTGCCGATCTTCTTGGCATCAACCGCAATACCTTGCGTAAAAAAATCACCGACCTCGATATTCGCGTGACACGGCGCCGCAAACTGGTGTAATAAAGCCACAAGCGTGGCACATCGGGAACAGGCTCCCGCTGCTGCATTGGCTCTGTCAGGCCGTTGAGACGCGCGATTGGGGGTTTTGAGTGGTGGATGAACCCGCCCGAGGGTTGGGCGATCAGCCGACAATGCTGGACCGTTTCGGGCGTTTGCGTCAGAGCAAGCGCGTGCGTTCAGGCAGCGCGGTGGCGCTGGTTCTACTTGCGCCGGTTCTGGCCCTGGCGACTTTTCTGGCATTCAGCCCGCTTAGCCAGGTGGCCGACAGCACCGTGCGCACGCTCGTGCTGCTGGCGGATTTCGTCTATATCCTTGTGATCATTACCCTCGTGTTGCGCGAAGTGGCCCGCATCGTCGCCTCCCGGCGGGCGCAATCGGCGGGCTCTCGGCTGCACCTGCGTCTGACGGCGATTTTCGGGGTTGTGGCGCTGGTGCCGACGGTCGTTGTGGCGGTTCTTG
Source organism: Gymnodinialimonas phycosphaerae (assembly GCF_019195455.1). Taxonomy (NCBI): domain Bacteria; kingdom Pseudomonadati; phylum Pseudomonadota; class Alphaproteobacteria; order Rhodobacterales; family Paracoccaceae; genus Gymnodinialimonas; species Gymnodinialimonas phycosphaerae. Next base: position 1,008,633 of record NZ_JAIMBW010000001.1, read on the forward strand.
CGGTGCTAAGCGTGAACATGGGGCTGGAGGGTTGGTTCTCGGACCGAGTTTCGACTGCGCTTGGAAATTCTGTCGATGCGGCAGTGGCTTACCAGCAAGAGCACCGCGATGATCTGGAGCAGGACGCCCGTGCGCTGGGGGCCTATCTGAACCTCAACCGCCGCGCTGCGCCGTTCCTGTCGGACGGTGATCTGCGGCAGGTTCTGACGGCGGGTCAAAGCCAGATCCAGCGCGGGCTGCGCGAGGCCTTCGTTATCGATGGCGCGGGCGAGTTGCGGGCCCGTGGCGCGCGCTCGTACCTCTTTGATTACGACGCCCCCAGCGCGGCGGATCTTGCACGGGCCGCCGAGGGTGAGGTCGTCTTGTCCGAAGACCGCGCCCAGAACGAATTCCGGGCCCTGTTTCGCCTCGCGGCGTTCCCCGATCGCTATCTCTATGTCTCGCGCGAGGTTGACGGCCAGATCATCGCGCTTCTCGATGAGACCGAACAGACGGTGCTGCTGTATCGGCAGGTAGAGGCCGACAGGGGGCGGCTGTTGTTCGATTTCGCCCTGCTTTATCTGGGCTTCGCGACCCTGATGATCCTTGCCGCGATCTGGGCGGGGTTAAGCTTTGGCGAACGCCTGTCGCGCCCGGTGGGGCAGTTGGCGGGCGCGGCGCAGCGCGTTGGGCAGGGTGATCTGGACGTGCGCGTGCCCGAAGAAACCTCGGACGATGAGATCGCGATGCTGGGGCGGCTGTTCAACCAGATGACACGGCAGTTGAAAGGCCAGCGCGACACCTTGATCGAGCAGAACGTCGCCACCGAGGAATCTCGTCGGCTGTTCGACAGCGTGCTGTCGTCGGTGACCGCCGGCGTGATCGGGCTGGAGGAAAGCGGGCGCGTCGATTTCATGAACCGCTCGGCCATACGCCTGTTGTCTTTGGTGGAACAGCGCGACAGCGGCCTGACCATGGAGGCCGCGGTGCCCGAGTTCGCGCCCTTGTTCGAGAAGCTGACCAGCACGGCGGCGGAAGCGGTTCAGGAAGAGATCAAGTTGACCCGTGGCGGCAAGCAGGAAAGCCTGCTGGTGCGCATGGCCACGCGGCGCAATCTTGAGGGTGCACTGGAAGGTTACGTGGTGGCCTTTGACGATGTGACGCAATTGGTCAGTGCGCAGCGCCTGGCGGCCTGGGGCGACGTCGCCCGCCGGATCGCCCATGAAATCAAGAACCCGCTGACCCCGATCCAGCTGTCTGCTGAACGCATAAAGCGCAAGTTCTCAAAGAAGTTGGAGGGCGAAGATCAAGTATCACTTGAGCAGATGACCGAGGTCATTGTGCGTCAGACCAATGACCTGCGTCGGATCGTGGACGAATTCTCGAAGTTCGCCCGCATGCCCGAGCCCGAGACCCGTGTCGAGGATGTAGTTCAACTGTTGAACAATGCCGTGATGTTGCAGCGGGCGGGCCAGCCTGACATGCGTTTTGTCACCGATATCCCGGATCGCGAAGTGCTTGCCGAAGTCGATGCCACGATGATCGGTCAGGCGCTGACAAACTTGTTGAAGAACGGCGGCGAAGCTATTGAAAGCCTTTATGAAAAAGGCAAGCCCGAGGGTCATGTGCCACAGTTGAAAGTCGATGTGGCGCTGACCGAGGACACCATTCGTATCGACATTTCGGACAACGGGATCGGATTGCCTCCGGACCGCGCAAAATTGTTTGAACCCTACGTGACGACCCGCGACAAAGGCACGGGCCTTGGCCTGCCCATCGTCAAGAAGATTATTGAGGAGCACGGCGGCACGCTGGAGCTTTTGGATGCTGCGCCGTTCAGCGATGGCGCCCATCCCGGAGCCATGGCCCGCATCACCCTGCCGCGCCTTCCAGACCCCATTGGAGATGAGACATGAGCGATATTCTGGTCGTAGATGATGAGCGTGATATCCGTGAATTGATCTGTGATATCTTGCAGGACGAAGGCTTCACGACCCGCATGGCCGGCAACTCGGACGAGGCGATGGCCGAGTTGAACAAGAGCGAACCGGGGCTGATGATCCTCGATATCTGGCTGAAAGATTCCAACATGGACGGGATCGATATCCTGGGCCATGTGAAGCGCGACAACCCGGAAGTGCCGGTGGTGATCATCTCGGGTCACGGCAATGTCGAAATCGCTGTCGCGGCGATCAAACAGGGCGCCTATGACTTCATCGAGAAGCCCTTCAACATCGACCAGCTGATGGTCGTGATCAAACGCGCGATGGAAACCTCGCGCCTGCGCCGCGAGAACGTGTCGCTGCGTCGCCAGGATACGCGTAGCGCCGAAATGGTGGGCAGTTCCTCGGCGTTTCGGACGTTGAAAAACCAGCTTGACAAGGTGACCAAGTCGAACGGCCGTGTGATGCTGACCGGGGGCGCAGGCACCGGGAAGGAAGTCGCCGCGCGCTACATTCATGCCGAAAGCAACCGCGCCGATGCGCCGTTTGTCACCGTCTCCAGTGCTTCGATCCAGCCCGATCACATGGAAGAGGTCCTGTTTGGCCGCGAAAGCCAGCAGCGCGGGGTCGAGCAGGGGTTGCTTGAACAGGCCCACGGCGGGGTGATCTATTTCGATGAAGTCGCCGATATGCCGCTGGCCACGCAGGCCAAGATCCTGCGGGTGCTGGTGGACCAAAGCTTCACCCGCGTGGGCGGTACAGCCAAGGTGCGGGTCGATCTGCGGGTGATTTCCTCGACCACCAAGGACTTGAGCGTGGAGATCGCCGAGGGCCGTTTTCGCGAGGAACTCTATCACCGTCTTAATGTCGTCCCCGTCGAAGTACCATCTCTGGAGGACCGCCGCGAGGATGTGCCGGAACTGGCGCGCCACTTCATTGATCAGTTCAACCGCGAGCAAGGGATGGCCGTGCGGGAGTTGGGTGAAGACGCGGCGGCAATGCTTCAAACGATGTCCTGGCCCGGCAATGTGCGGCAGCTCAAGAACGTGATCGAGCGGGTGATGATCCTGGGTGACGGCACCGGCCCGATCGAGGCCCGCGATCTGCCGGGGCAGGTGGAGGCGCCGACCTCGGACGAGGATATGGCGCTGTCGGCGTCGCTGACGACCCTGCCGCTGCGCGAGGCGCGGGAGCTGTTCGAGAGGCAGTACCTGATGGCCCAGATCAACCGCTTCGGGGGCAATATTTCGCGCACGGCGAGCTTCGTCGGGATGGAACGCTCGGCGCTGCATAGGAAACTGAAATCGCTGGGGGTGGTGACGACCTCGAAGGCCGGCACGCGGGTGGCTCAGGTGAGTGAGGGGTAGGGTGCTCAAGCTTGAGCACCCTGGTTAAAGCATTGACAACGAAACATAATCCTATTTTCGTTTACGTCTTTTTAACCCTTTTCAGACCGCTCTGACCGCTCCGACAAGGCGGCGTCATATGCGCCTTTTCGCCTTGGGATATTCGCGATGAGGTGGTGGGGTCTTGATTGCCTTGGGCGATTTGCGCGTCGAGGTGCGGTAGCCGTGTATTGCGCGCAGTCTCAGGACCCCGATGAGGCTGAGGCCTGCACCAACCCGCTACGCCAAAGCAGTTGGCTTGGGCTGGGGCGCCGCCATCCTTCAGAGCCTGCAAGACTGCGATCAGCCCATCAATCATATGCACCCCCTCACAAACGCCCACCACCAGCGCCGGCCAAACGCGCCACGGAACGGGCGATACACGACGCTCCCCCCTTCATCTTGCCAAATACAACTCAATCCCACCGGCGCCTCCAGGCCCCAAAGGCAGCCGATAAGGCGCAGGCCCCGACATTGACGCCGCCCCCCCAAGCTGCCAACAGTTTCCCCCAGACAGGTCCTCACGGGAAAAGCCCCACATGAAGGTCATTATCTGCGGCGCGGGTCAGGTTGGCTGGCAAATCGCGCGGCATCTTTCATCGGAAAACAACGACGTCACAGTCGTCGACAACAACGCCGACCTGGTGCGCCGTGCGACGGATACGCTGGACGTGCAGGGCCTGACGGGCTTTGCCAGTCACCCCGATGTGCTGGATCGTGCGGGCGCGCGGGATGCGGATATGGTGATTGCGGCGACCTTCTCGGACGAGGTGAACATGGTCACCTGTCAGGTGGCGCATTCCGTGTTCTCGGTCCCGCGCAAGATCGCGCGCCTGAGGGCGCAGAGCTATCTGGATGCGATCTATTCGGACCTCTACCGCCGCGATCACCTGCCGATCGACGTGGTGATCTCGCCCGAGAAAGAGGTGGCAGAAGCGGTGTTGAACCGGATCGCCTCGCCGTCCACTTTCGATACCGAAAGCTTCCTTGGCGGGGCGACGCAGCTGTTGGGCATCGCGCTGGACGCCGATTGTCCGGTGCTCGACACGCCCCTGAAGCAATTGTCCGAGCTGTTCTCGACCCTGCGTGCCATCGTCGTCGGCATCCGTCGGGAGGGCACGCTTTTTGCGCCCGAGCCCGGCGACCAGATGTTTGCGGGCGATCAGATCTACGTCTTCACCCATACCGATGACGTGGCGCGCGCGCTGGAGATCTTCGGCAAGACCCGCGCGCTGCCCGAGAGGGTCCTGATCATTGGCGGCGGCAACGTCGGCCTGGCCGTGGCGGCCAAGCTGGAGAAATCCGCCACGCGGATGCGGACACGGGTGATCGAGGCCAATCGCGCAAGGGCCGAACGGGCGGCGGACGCGCTGGAACGGACGATCGTGCTGCACGGTGACGGCCTTGACATGGATCTGCTGCGCGAGGCAGGGGTCGAGCGGGCCGATGTGGTGCTGTGCCTGACGGATGACGACAAGACCAACATGCTGGCCTCTGTGCGCGCCAAATCGGCGGGGGCGAAGATGGCGATCAGCCTGGTGAATGACCCCACGCTGGTGCCGTTGATGACGCCCTTGGGGATCGACGCCTATGTGAACCCGCGCTCCACCACGGTATCCTCGATTCTGCGCCACATCCGCCACGGGCGCGTGCGCGGTGTCTATTCCATCGGCGATGCCGAGGCCGAGATCATCGAGGCGCAGGTGCTGTCGACCTCCCCGATTTCCGGCAAGGCGATCCGCGACATCGACTTCCCCGAAGGCGCGTTGGTGGGCGCGGTGCAGCGCGGCAAGAAGGTGTTCCGGCCGACTGGCGCCACGCGGATCGAGGAAGGCGACGCCGTTGTCATCTTTGCGATGGCCTCTGATGTGCCTGCGGTCGAGACATTGCTGCAAGTCTCCATCGACTTCTTCTGATAGACCTGCGCGATGGCCGCCTATTTCCGAAATCTTCCGTTTTTCGCGATCCTGATCTTCGCGGCGGGTGTGGCGATGCTGCTGCCTGCCGCTGTCGCCACGGCGACGCAGGATTACCGCACGGGGCGCGTGTTTCTTTACGCGGGATTGATGGTGTTGATGGCGGCGACCCTTCTGGGGTTCGCCTGCCAGACGCCGCGCCGTCCCCCATCCGAGCGGAGCCATCTGGCGTCGCTGTTTCTGGCCTACCTCTGGCTGCCCCTGATCCTTGCCCTGCCGATGGAGCAGGTGGTGGGCAACACGCGCTTCATCAACGTCTATTTCGACATGGTCTCGGCCCTGACGACGACCGGGGCGCAGGTCTTCGACCCGGCCCGCCTTGCGCCAGCGGTGCATCTGTGGCGCGGTTTGGTGGGCTGGTGCGGCGGTCTGCTGATCTGGATCACGGCCTTCGCGGTTCTGGCGCCGCTGAACCTTGGCGGCTACGAGGTGACGTCCGAGGCCACGGTGCAGGGCCAGATCGTCAACGCCCGCGGACAGATGCGCGCGGCGGGCGCGTCCGAGCGGTTGCGCAAACATGCGCTGCGGCTGACGCCGATCTACGCGGGTCTTACGGCCGCGCTGGCCATTGCGCTGACGGCAAGCGGCGAAGCCCCGCTGGTGGCCGCGGTCCACGCGATGTCAACGCTGGCGACCTCGGGGATCAGCCCGCTTGGCGGTTTGCAGGGAAGTCCCACGGGCCTGATCGGAGAGGCGCTGATTTTCGTCTTTTTCCTCTTCGCCCTGTCCCGGCGCACCTATTCCAGCGGGATTGGCCGAGAGTTGCGCGAACGCCTGACCAAGGACCGCGAAATCCGGCTGGCGTTGTTCGCGGGCATCGTCTTGCCGACGTTGCTGTTCGCCCGCCACTGGGTTGGCGCGCTGGAGGTTGATGAGTTGTCGGACGCGGGCGCGGCACTGTCGGCGCTATGGGGCTCGGTCTTCACGGTCATCTCGTTCCTGACGACCACGGGCTTTGTCAGCGATGCCTGGGGCGACGCACGGGCGTGGTCCGGCTTGCAGACGCCGGGGCTTTTGCTGGTGGGCCTTGTGCTGATGGGCGGGGGCGTTGCGACGACGGCGGGGGGCGTGAAATTGCTGCGGGTCTATGCGCTTTACAAACATGGCGTGCGGGAAATGGGCAAGCTGATCTATCCCAATTCCGTGGCCGGGGCAGGACGCCTGGGCCGCCGCATCCGGCGCGAGGGTGCCTATATCGCCTGGGTCGTCTTCATGCTGCTGGTGCTGTCGATTGCTGCCGTGATGGTGGCGCTTGCGTCCACTGGCCTCGATTTCGAGGACGCCACGATTCTGGCGATCGCGACGCTGACCACCACCGGGCCCCTGGCCTCGGTCGCGGGGGCCACACCCATCGATTACTTCATGCTGTCGGACGCGGCAAAGCTGATCTGTGCGGGGGCAATGATCGTGGGCCGGATCGAGACGCTGGTGATGATTGCCCTGCTCAACCCCGGCTTCTGGCGCGATTGACGCAGAGGTAAGGGGCAGGGGGTGGAAATTCCCGAGAATCGCAGACATAGTGCAAAGGTACGAAATACAACCGGACACAATTCCGGATCAAAAAACACCAACAGGGCGTAGTATAAATGGCCGAAAATAAACAAAACTTGCAGGACGCGTTCCTGAACCATGTCCGCAAGACCAAGGTTCCGGTGACGATTTTCCTGATCAACGGCGTGAAGCTGCAAGGCGTCATCACGTGGTTTGACAACTTCTGTGTTTTGCTGCGCCGCGATGGCCAGTCGCAGCTTGTGTACAAGCACGCGATTTCCACCGTGATGCCGGCACAACCCATCAGCCTCTATGACGGGGAAGAGTGAGCGCCGATCCGCGCGACTCTGACGGGGGGGAAGAGGGCCTTGAAAAAGGCCCAATGCGGGCGCTTGTCCTGCATCCAGACATCAAGTCCGACCGCACCCGCCGCGCGCCCGAGTTCGCGCTGGATGAAGCCGTTGCCCTGGCTGCGGCACTTCCTGACCTAGAGGTCGTGGATGCCCAAAGCGTGCGCCTGCCGCGCGCACAACCGGGCCTGCTGTTCGGCAAGGGCAAGATCAATGAGCTCCATGATCTGGTGGAGGCGCTGGACATCGGCCTTGTGCTGATCGACGGCCCCGTGACGCCCGTGCAGCAGCGCAACCTGGAAAAGGAATGGGGCTGCAAGGTGCTGGATCGCACCGGGTTGATCCTTGAGATCTTTGCCGACCGCGCGGCGACACGCGAAGGTGTGTTGCAGGTGGAACTGGCGGCGCTGTCGTATCAGCGCACGCGGCTGGTCCGGGCCTGGACGCACCTGGAACGTCAGCGCGGCGGGCTTGGCTTTGTGGGCGGCCCGGGCGAGACCCAGATCGAGGCAGACAGGCGGGCCATTGACGAGGCCGTCACACGGATCAAGCGGCAACTGGCCAAGGTGGTGAAAACCCGCGCGCTGCATCGGTCCGCGCGGGCCAAGGTGCCCTATCCGATCGTGGCGCTGGTGGGCTACACCAACGCCGGAAAATCCACGCTTTTCAATCGCTTGACCGGTGCGGATGTGATGGCCAAGGACATGCTTTTCGCCACACTTGATCCCACTATGCGCTCGGTCACGCTGCCTGACGGCACCGATGTGATCCTGTCCGACACGGTGGGTTTCATCAGCGATCTGCCGACACAGTTGGTGGCGGCGTTCCGCGCCACGCTGGAAGAGGTGCTGGATGCCGATCTGATCGTGCATGTGCGCGATATCAGCCATCCTCAGACGGCCGAGCAGGCCGAGGATGTGCATAAGATCCTGGCCGATCTGGGCGTCGGAGAGCAATCGGCGCAGCTGGAGGTCTGGAACAAGCTGGACCTTCTGGATCCCGATGCCCAGGCCGCGCGGCAAGTGGAGGCGGATCGCAACGAGGCGATCTTCGCAATCTCGGCCCTGACCGGCGAGGGCATCGACGAGATGCTGACCGCCATTTCTCAATCCCTGTCACCGCCGCGCACCGAGACGGTGCTGGAGTTGCCCCACCACGAGGGCCGCAAACGGGCGTGGCTGTTCGAGCAGGGGCTGGTGGAGGCGGAAGAGACGGGCCAGGACGTCACCCGCCTGACTGTGCGCTGGACCGCGCGCCAACAAAAGGCGTTTCGCGCGCTTTAGCCTGCGCGCCGCGCGCAGTGGGTCGGCCTACACGCTCCGTTAATGAAATTGCGTCATGACTGTCTCCCAACGTGCTCAGGCCGCCAAGGAGAGATCATTCATGTCCAAGCAAGAGCCTATCATGGCCGTTATGGATTGCCCGGTCGCGACGCACGATGTCGTCGTCGATGCCATACGGACGATGCGGGCGCATCTTGGCATGGAAATCGGCTACTTGTCCGAGTTTGTGGGCGATGATCTGGTGTTTCGCGCCGTTGACGCGCCGGGGTTGGAACACCTGGCAGAACCCGGTGACACCCGGTCCCGGTCCGAGACCTATTGCAATCACATCGTGTCCGGGGACTTGCCGCAAATGATGGCGGATACGCTGGACTATCCGATTGCCGCCGCCCTTCCGATCACGCGCAGCTTGCCGATCCGCGCCCATATCAGCGTCCCGATCGAACGTATCGATGGGTCGATCTACGGGATGTTCTGTTGCGTGTCGCCGCATCCCAACACCACCCTCAACGACCGTGACCTGGCGACCATGCGCAGTTTCGCGCGGCTGGTGCAGGCCGAAGTGCAGCGCGCGCTGGAGCAGGATGCACTTCGAAAGACGGCGCTGGAGACCATCCATGCGGTGGTGGAACAGCAATCCTTCAAGATCGTCTACCAGCCGATTCTTTCGCTCGCGACCGGCGCATTGACCGGGGTGGAGGCCTTGTGCCGCTTCGGGGCCGAGCCCTATCGCCCGCCCAACATCCGGTTTGAAGAAGCCGGGCGCGTGGGTCTTTCGGAGATGCTGGAGATCTGCGTGATGGAGCCCGCGCTTCTGGCGCTGGAACAGCTGCCGGCCGGGGTCTACCTGTCGCTTAACGCCAGCCCGCAGACCGTTTGCACGGGGCTTCTGGCGAAGGTGTTTGCGGAGCGGTCCACAAAACACCTTGTGCTGGAGGTGACAGAACACGTCAGGACCGCCGATTGGTCGAAGTTGGAACACGAAATCCAGATCCTGCGCGACATGGGGGTTAAGGTCGCCATAGATGACGCGGGCTCTGGCTATTCGGGCTTGCAGCAGATGGTGCGATTGCACCCGGACATCATCAAGCTGGACCGCTCTCTGGTGTCTGGAATCGATAGTGATGCCGGCCTGCGTGCACTGTGCTCGGCCATGGTCTATTTCGCGTCCGAGACAGGGGCCGCCCTTGTGGCCGAAGGGATCGAACGCGATGAGGAAGCGCAGGTGTTGCGCGATCTGGGGGTTGAGCGGGGGCAGGGGTACCTGCTGGGGCGTCCTGTCCCGATCGAGGATATCGTTGCAACCTTCTGCACGGATCACGCGCCGTAGGCGTTCCGTTGGGCTGCCCGTGCAGGTCTGACGTTAGTTCGATTGCGGGCGCAGCACCGTAATGCCGAGGTTGGCGGCGCGCGCCAATTCGGGGTCAAGCGTCATCGGCACATACTCTCCCCGGCGCCACAACTCTCCCATATCGTCGTAGTGACGGCTCAAGGGGTGGCCAGATTGCCCCGTCGCGATGATGAAGACAGAGCTGTCGGGATCCGCGAAGTCGTAGACGCCCCGGTAGCCTGCACCATGGATGTTGACATAGGGCTCGGGGCCGGTGCCCGGCGTGGCGGCCCGGTTCAGCGTGAAATCCCCGCCCGACGTGGCTTGGCGGATGTTCACGATCCACGAAAACAGCCGCGTTTCGCCCAGAACGGGGTGCTCATGCAGAGCTTCATGGGCGGCGCCCCAGCGCCAGCTTTCGATGTCGTCGCCATAGGTCTCTGACAGCTCTTGCAATGCGGCGTCCAGCGATAGCTGCGCCATCTCGGTACAGGTCTCGATCACAGACGAGGGCCGCACATCGCACCACACCGATGCGCCGTCGATATCGCGGAAGACACGCTCCAGGAACACCGGCTCGACGGTCCAGAACTCTTCCGCCAGGGGGCCGATGTCATCACGGACCAACCGGTGTTGCAGCGCGCGCATCCAGGCCGCGAAGATCAACGGCTCGGGCAGATGTTCGTTCATCTCTCCGTTCCAGTCGGCCAGCAGTTCCAGCGCCCGCTGGCGCATCCGTTCGGTGGTGCCGATGGCGGCGGGCTGGCCGGTGAACCACAGATCGCGCGCCACCAGTGGCAGAAGGTTGCGCGCGGCGGGCGAGACGGTATCGAGTTGCGCGCCGATGAAACTGTCGCGGGTATGGACCTCGCGCGCCTCCATCAGGCGGCCAAGGCGCGTGATCCGTTGGGTGTCGCCCCAGTGGAAGCTGACGTGGAGGGGGAAATCGCGATCCACCATCTTGTTGTTCGTATTGCCCAGAATGCCGCGTTCGGGATCGATGAAGGTGGGATTGGCGAAATACTGGGTGATGCCCTGCCAGCGGTTGCCTTCAACCCACCCGCGCGAGGGCATGCGCGCTTGGGTCTCATGCTCGATCAGGCGCCAGGGCATGTGGCCCACGACCTGCATCGCGATGCGCCCGTCCTCGGAGGCCAGCATCAGGTTGGCGGAGGGCGCGACGAAATCCTCGCCCGCCTCCAGCGCCTCTTCGATGGTGCGCGCCCGCATCAGGCGCAGGCCGGTCTGGATCGTGGTATTCTCGTCGCTCAGGGCGGTCCAGCGCATCGTCATCACGTGGCCCGCCGGCGTCACGGTGCCCGCGTTCCAATGGGCGCCGGGGATAACCGGACCGTTGACGGTTTCGCGCAGGGTGATGGTGACGGGGGCCTCATCGGCGATCTCGATGATCTCGCGCCGGGTCTCGAACTCGGCCCAACCGTCCGGGGTGCGGTACTGGGTGGGGTTTTCGGGGTTCACCTCTTCGATATAGAGGTCGATATCGTCAAGATAGGAGGCGGTGATGCCCCAGCTCAGCCGCTCGGAACGGCCATTGAGGATGCCCGGCGTGCCGGGGATCGTGGCACCGATCACGCCGCCCGTGGCCAGTTCCAGACGCGCCAGATACCACAGGGTCGGCGCGCTGAGGCTTTGATGCGGGTCCGAGGCCATCAGCGCGCCCCCCGCGGCAGAGCGGGCAGGCGTGGCGGCCCAGACGTTGGAGGCCCCGCCGCGATTGAGGCCTTGCCAATTCGGGTGCAGGGCGTCGCGCGGCCCGGTGCTTCCGGTGGCTTCCGCAAATAGCGTGCGGGGCAATTCCAGCAGGCTGGCGAAATCACCAAGCTCTGCCGCGCCTGTGCCCGGCGCGTCGGGCATCAGATCGGCGATCCGTCCGGGTTCCGGCAGCGCAAGGGAGGCGCGGGCGCGCAGGATCTCGTTCTCGTGGTGGGTCGCCAGTTCCAGCGCCATCAGGAACGAGATCAGAACGCTGTCATTGGGCCGCCACGGCGCGATTTCGGGTTCGAACAGGAACAATTCCGGTGCGCCGCGCCCCAACGCCTCGGACCCTACAAGCCGCAACCACGCGTTCACGCCATCGGCGTAAGCCTGAAGGATGCCGCGGCTTTCCTCGGAAAAGGCGTCCAGCGACCGTGTAGCATGGCCGTCCAGATCAAGCCTGCGCATCAGGTCGTCGATCTCCAGCGTGCGCCGCCCGAACACCTCAGACAGGCGCCCCTGCGCTTGCCGCCGCATCAACAGCATTTGCCACAGGCGGTCCTGGGCATGGCTGAACCCGAGGCCATAATAGGCATCGTGGTCGGTCAGCGCGAAGATGTGCGGGACAGCGGCGGTATTGCGGACGATCTCGATCTCACCATCGATGCCGGGGACAGTCCAGTCGGCCTCGTAGTCGGGGATCGAGCGGCTTGCCATCCAGTAGAACAGGCTGCCTGCGACCACGAGAACCGCGATACCGGCGCCCACAAGGCGCGTCAGCCATCGCAAGAGAGTGATCATCGGTGGATTGGCCTTCGTTGCCCGGTGGGAGTCGCGTGTCGCCCGCGTCTAGCGCGCGATGGCGTCTGCCGCAATGGCGGCGAAGATCACAACATGGCCAGACGCGGCGTCGTCGGAGGCCGGGGACACAAAGGCCGGGGCTTCAAAAGGATGTGAGTTCCATAGGAAGCTACGGCGCGCGGGCGCGCCGCAGGATGGACCGCGCGCGGACGCGCGGCCAGTCACGCTTGCGCGACGGTTACGGAATGATCCGGGTATAGCGCGTGCCGTCCAGCGTCGCGCCGATGATCAGGCCCGCCTGGCCATAGATCACCGCGATCACCGGCTCGGCCAGGGTGGCGGTGTCGAAGCCCAGATTGCCCGCGTCGGTGTTGACCGCATAGCGGATGTCAGCGCCCACGGACCAGCCGACGGAGTTGCGGAAATCGGCCAGGGCGGCGGGGGTCATGAAGAACAGCGTGTGGGCGTATTGCTGTGCGCCGATTTGCAGGCCGAAGCTGCCTGAGACGGCGGAATAGTAATCGACCGTCGCCTCGCCCACGCGCAATGCACCGCGCCCATAGCTGCCCCCGAAGCCGAAACCGGCTTCTGAAATCAAGGGCATGACCAACATGCCGGAGGCTTGGCGCACAAGCTCTGCCGTGCCGGGGACCTCTTGTTGCATGAATTCGATCGCGGCATCGACGCGCGCATCGATGCGCGGCGCGTTGGAGTTGCCGAGCGGGTTGCCACAGGCCGCCAGAAGCGGCACCGAGCCCGCACCAAGAAGGAGAGAACGCCGAGAAAGACCATCTGCCATGGGGATACCTTGCCTATATAACTGCTATCGCCGGGGCTTCGCACCCCGATCCTTGACGGCAAGAATACGCCGAAACGCAGGCCCTGTCATCCCATGATACTACAAGACCTGCGGGTTTTCGCCGATGGAAGCGCTATTGGTTGAGGATTTTGGCCACCCGGGGCGCGAAATACGTCAAAACGCCGTCACAGCCCGCACGGCGGAACGCCATCAGGCTTTCCAGCATGACCTTTTCGCCGTCGATCCAGCCGTTCTGAGCCGCCGCCTGGATCATCGCGTATTCGCCGCTGACCTGGTAGGCGTAGGTCGGCGCGCCGAAGCGGTCTTTGACCTGGCGGCACATGTCCAGATAGGGCAGGCCAGGCTTGACCATGACCATATCCGCGCCTTCGCGCAGATCCCGCTCGACACAGCGCAGCGCCTCGCGCGCATTCAGCGGATCGATCTGGTAGGTCTTCTTGTCGCCTTTCAGCGCGCCTGACGCGCCGACTGCATCGCGGAACGGGCCATAGAAGGCCGACGCGAACTTGGCGGCGTAGGACATGATCGTGACGTTGGTGTGGTTTTCGGCCTCCAGCGCCGCGCGAATGGCCCCGATGCGTCCGTCCATCATGTCCGAGGGGCCCAGGATATCGGCACCGGCCTCGGCCTGGGCCAGGCCCATCTTCACCAGCGCCTCTACGGTTTCATCGTTGACGATAACGCCGTCACGCACGATCCCGTCGTGGCCGTTGGCGTTATAGGGGTCCAGCGCAATATCGGTCATGATCGCGATCTCGATGCCCGCCTCGCGGATCGCGCGGATCGCGCGGTTGGACAAGTTGTCGGGGTTCCACGCCTCTTCGCACAGCTCGGTCTTCAGGGACGGGTCGGTATAGGGGAAGATGCAGATCGCGGGGATGCCAAGGGACGCCGCCTCGCGCGCGGCCTCGACCAGCAGATCGACCGACAGCCGTTCCACACCGGGCATCGATGCCACGGCTTGCCGCTCATTCGAGCCGGCGCATACGAAGACGGGCCAGATCAGGTCATGCACGCTCAAGCTACTTTCGCGCACCAGGTTGCGGATCGGTGCGGCCGCGCGGGTGCGGCGGAAACGGGTCAGGGGAAAGGGGGCTTGGTTGACGGTCATGGGCGTGGTCTTTCAGGTGTCAGGTCTGCTTGACAGAGGTGCCACGGCAACGCCCGGCGTGCAAGCGCCCCGAGGGGGCTGGCATCCTGCAAACCCCGCGCATATGGTGCGCGAAACCGACCCCTCCACCATGGACAGTGCCCTTGGACTTCTTCGATCTTGTCACCGAAGTGATTGACCTCAGGTCTTTTTCCAACCTCTGGTACTGGATCGTGCTGGCGATCTTGTGGTCCTCGATGAGCCATTGGACCATCGGTGTGCCGTTCCATCTGGTCACCCGGACCCGCCGTGGAGATGCCCAGGCCGAGATCGACATGCTGGTGCTGGCGCGCATGAACGCCGAGCGCAACGTGGCCTATGCCGAAACCTCGGGGACCGTGGCGACGGCATTTTCCACCTTCATCCTCACCGGGCTTGCAATCACCGGATGGGTCTACGGTGTCGAATTCAGCCAAGCGATCTTCCTGCTTCTGTGCCCTTCGATGATGGTGCTGGGGCTGGGGGTCTGGACCTCTTACCGGCTACGGGCCGACGACTACCAACACGTGCCGCAGATCCTGCGCCAGCACCGCACGATGGTGCAGATGTTGGGCGTGGTGTTCATTTTCATTACGGCGTTCTGGGGCATGTACCAAAACGTCAATGTCGGGCCGCTCGGGTAGACGTTAACGGCGTTAACGGTTGACTTGCGCGCGCGGTGGGGTAGGTGACGCAGCCCATGGCTGATCCAAGACACATCCTGTGCGGCGGCGCACCCGAAGGCTTCGACGCCACGCTGGTCTTGAAAGAGGCCCGCGCGGGCGCGGTCGTCCACGTCGCCCGCGATGACAAGCGCCTGCGCGCCATGCATACGGCGCTGACGTTCTTTGACCCCTCTGTCCCGATCCTGGAGTTTCCGGGCTGGGATTGCTTGCCCTATGACCGGGTCTCTCCCCAGGCCGAGATTTCCGCCGCGCGCATGGCGACGCTGGCCGCGCTGGCGGCGGGGCTTTCGGGGTCGTTTATCGTCCTGACAACGCTCAACGCGGCCACGCAATACGTGCCCCCGCGTGATCTGCTGGCATCCTCTGCCTTTGTCGCCACGGTCGGCGGGCGGGTGGATGAGGGCGCGCTGCGCGCCTTCCTCGTGCGCATGGGCTACGTGCAATCGCCCACGGTGTCGGAGCCCGGCGACTATGCCGTGCGCGGCGGCATCATCGACGTCTGGCCGCCGGGTGAAGACAGCCCCGTGCGCCTCGACCTCTTTGGCGATACCCTGGACGGCGCGCGGCGGTTCGACGTCGGCACCCAGCGCACCACCCAAAAGCTGGACCGGGTCGAGCTTGCGCCCGTCTCTGAAGTCATTCTTGACGAGGCCGCCATCGCGCGCTTCCGGCAGAATTACCGGGTGGAGTTTGGGGCGGGCGGGTCCGAGGATCCTTTGTACGAAGCCGTCACGGCAGGTCGCAAGGCACAGGGCATGGAGCATTGGCTGCCGTTCTACCATGAGCGGTTGGAGACGCTGTTTGACTACCTTCCCGGTGCCACGATCACGCTGGACGACCAGTCCACGCCCCAGCGGCTGGCGCGGTGGGACAGCATCACCGATCAATATGACACCCGCAAGACCGCGCTGACCCAGAAAGGGCGGCTGGACACGGTCTACAAACCCGCCCCGCCGGGGCTGCTTTATCTGGATGATGCGGCGTGGGGGCGCGCCGTGGCGGGGCACCGCGTGGTGCAATTCTCGGTCAATTCCGCAGCACCGGGGCCGGGGATCATCGATGCCGGTGGCCGGGTCGGGCGCAGTTTCGCCCCGGAGCGCCAGCAAGAAAATATCAGTCTTTTCAGGGCCTTGGCGGATCATATTAAAGCGATGCGTGAGGATGGCCCGGTGGTTATCGCCAGTTGGTCCGAGGGCGCGCGGGAACGGCTGGAAGGTCTTTTGGAAGATGAGGGCCTGAGCGAAACCGCCCGCGTGGGTGATGCGCGCGGGATCGGCAAGACGGGCACGGTCAACCTAACGGTCTGGCCGCTGGAAGAGGGGTTTACCGGGGGCGGGGTCACCGTGATCTCCGAGCAGGATGTGTTGGGCGACCGGCTGATCCGGCCCAAGCGCAAGGTCAAGCGCGCGGACAACTACCTGACCGAGGCGCAAAGCCTGAGCCCCGGCGATCTGGTGGTCCATGTCGATCACGGCGTGGGGCGCTACAACGGGCTGGAAACGGTCACCGCGGCGGGCGCGCCGCACGAGTGTATCGCGCTGGAATATGCCGGCGGCGACCGTCTGTTCCTGCCGGTCGAGAATATCGAGCTGCTGTCGCGCTATGGCCACGACGATGGGTTGCTCGACAAGCTTGGTGGCGGGGCGTGGCAGGCCAAGAAAGCACGCCTGAAAGAACGTATCCGCCTGATCGCAGACAAGCTTATTCGCATCGCGGCGGAACGTGAGTTGCGCAAGGCCCCCATCTTCGAGCCCCCCGGCGACATGTGGGAAGCCTTCAACGCCCGCTTCCCCTACGAGGAAACGGACGACCAACTGTCCGCCATTGCCGACGTCCTTGATGACCTGACCCTTGGCCGCCCGATGGACCGGCTGGTCGTGGGCGACGTGGGCTTCGGCAAGACCGAGGTCGCCATGCGCGCCGCCTTCGTCGCGGCGGCAAGCGGTATGCAGGTGGCGGTCGTGGCCCCCACGACGCTGCTGGCGCGTCAGCACGCCAAGACCTTCAAGGACCGCTTCCGGGGCTTTCCGATCACCGTGCGCCAACTCTCGCGGTTCGTTGGCGCCAAGGAGGCCGAGCAGACCCGCAAGGGCCTTGCCGACGGGTCCGTCGATATCGTCATCGGCACCCATGCGATCCTGGCGAAAAACGTGCGGATGCAGAACCTTGGCCTGATGATCATCGACGAAGAGCAGCGCTTTGGCGTCACCCACAAGGAACGGCTGAAAGAGATGCGTTCTGACGTGCATGTGTTGACCCTGTCGGCCACGCCCATCCCGCGCACCTTGCAGATGTCGCTGTCGGGTGTGCGCGACCTGAGCATGATCGGCACGCCGCCCGTGGACCGCCTTGCCATCCGCACCTATGTGTCGGAATTCGACAGCGTCACCATCCGCGAGGCGTTGCTGCGCGAGCATTACCGGGGCGGGCAGACATTCTATGTGGTCCCCCGCATCCAGGACCTGCCCGAGATCGAGGATTTCATCCGCGAACAGGTGCCCGAGGTGTCCTTCATCACCGCCCATGGCCAGATGGCTGCGGGCGAGTTGGATGACCGTATGGTGGCGTTCTACGACGGCAAATACGACGTCCTGCTGGCCACGACCATCGTGGAATCCGGCATCGATATCCCCACCGCCAACACCATGGTGATCCACCGCGCCGACCGCTTCGGTCTTGCGCAGCTTTATCAGATCCGGGGCCGGGTGGGTCGCGCAAAAACAAGGGCTTATGCCTATCTGACGACAAAGCCGCGCGGCAAGCTGACCCCATCAGCCGAGAAGCGGCTGCGGGTTCTGGGCAGCCTCGACAGCCTTGGCGCGGGCTTCACCATCGCGTCCCAGGACCTCGATATCCGGGGTGCGGGCAACATCGTGGGCGAGGAACAATCGGGCCACGTCAAGGAGGTGGGGTTCGAGCTTTACCAATCCATGCTGGAAGAGGCGATTGCCAAGATCCGCTCTGGCGAGGGAGAGGGGCTTCCGGGCGACAGCGATGGTCAATGGTCGCCCACCATCAACCTCGGCGTGCCGGTCCTGATCCCCGAGCCTTACGTGCCCGATCTGGACGTGCGTCTGGGGCTTTATCGTCGCCTCAGCCAGTTGGAAACCAAGGTGGACCTCGAAGGCTTCGCGGCCGAGTTGATCGACCGCTTCGGCAAGCTGCCCAAAGAGGTCAACACGCTGCTGCTGGTGGTGCGCATCAAGGCGATGTGCAAGCGCGCGCATATCGCCAAGCTGGACGCGGGCCCCAAGGGCGTGACGATCCAGTTCCACAACGACAAGTTTCCCAACCCCGGCGGTCTGGTCGAGTTCGTTCACGCACAGCAGGGCCGCGCCAAGGTGAAAGACAACAAGATCGTCGTCATGGCCGATTGGCCCAAGGACGCGGACAAGATCAAAGGGGCCTTCGCCGTGGCGCGGGATCTGGCGGTGTTCGCGAAGGGGTAAGGGCGTCAGCCTTGACATGCGACGCCCGTGCCAGCGCCCCCCGCACAGCGCGACATTTGCGAGCAGCATCGATTGCAACAGGTGCAGTGCCCTGCGCAGACCCTGAGGGCATTCCCGGTAAGGACCAGTGCCGCCTCCGTCGCTGACTGGGCAAGTTGGCCGCATTGCAGT
The DNA here is from genome assembly GCF_019195455.1 of Gymnodinialimonas phycosphaerae. NCBI lineage: Bacteria > Pseudomonadati > Pseudomonadota > Alphaproteobacteria > Rhodobacterales > Paracoccaceae > Gymnodinialimonas > Gymnodinialimonas phycosphaerae. The sequence continues at coordinate 1,027,142 of NZ_JAIMBW010000001.1, forward strand.
TGGAATTGCAGAGGCGTATCGAGACCCCATAGGCGACGCCCGCCGGATTCAAGGCCCCAGAACGATGTCAGACACCCCAAGATCGCGCCGTACCATGCCCCGCTGGGGCTGGTACGCTTTCCTTTTCTTCTCGGCGCTGTCCGCGCTTTCGGCGTTCAAATTCGTCCCGCCGGGACTGATATACGGTGTCTTCGCCCATTGGGGGGAGGGGTTTGCGGCGACCTGGACCAGCTTTGTGGTGGAGGGGATCTCTCGGGGCGCGGACCACGTGGAATACCACATTGAGAATGTCGGCTCCATTCTTGCGGTCCACATGATCACGGGCGGGCTGGCCGTGATCCTTGTGCCGCTGCAAGTCAGCCGCATGTGGCGGCGGGGCGACCGGCGCAAGCATGTGTACCTGGGGTGGGCGCTGGTGCCGATCGTCACCATTGCGGCGCTGACGACGCCCCCGATCAGCTTCAACATGACCCTGCCGTTCTGGTCCGAATTGGGCTTTGCGCTTGGCTCGGTGGCGTGGTTCGGGGCGCTGGTGATGGGGATCTGGGCGATCAAGACAAAGCAGATTGTGCGCCACCAACGCTGGATGGTGATGATGACGGCGCTTAGCTTCGGCGCTGTATCCTTCCGCATCCAACTGCCGATCCTGCGGATATTCTGGGATATGGACGTGGTGTTTCCCTACCTCGGCTGGACCTGCTGGGTGCCAAACGTGCTGGTGGTGGCCTGGTGGTGGCACCGACAGTCAAAGGCGCAAGTCCCCCATGCGCAACCGGCGCAATAGCGGTTACACCTTCTCGCGCGGCATCCGCAGCATGACGGCGCCGCCAATCGCGCACAGGATCCCGGCCGCAAGGGCAAGGGGCAGGGGCGTGCCGTTGTAAAGCTGGCCCACCAGCGCGCCCAACAGGGCCCCCCCGATGGTCGACAAGGCCCCCATCAGCGATGCGGCAAGCCCCGCCACATGGCCCAATGGCTCCAAGGCAAGGGCATTCAGATTGCCGATGGTGAAGCCCATGGTCGCAAAGACCGTCACGCTCCAGGCGAAGTAGAACCAAACCTCGGTCGTCGGGGCAAACCCCAGGCCCAGGATGACGATGAACACCCCCGCAAGGCCGGTCTGCATGAACAGCGCGCGCCGCACCAGCGGCCGCATGCCCAACTGAACCACAAGACGCCCGTTCAATGGCGCCGCAGGGGCAGAAAGCACGGCAATACACCCGAACAGGACCGGGAAGATGGCGGCTTTGTCATAGGTCAGATCGAAGATCTGCTGGATCGACGAAAGGGATCCGAACAGCATCCCGTAAATCAGCGTCTGAACGCCGATGGAGAACTGCATCTGCGTGTTGCTCATCACTTCCCTGGTGCTTTGCCAAAGCTGCCGCGCGTTGAGAGGGCGGCGCGCGGGCGGTGGCAACGTCTCGGGTTGGCGAACACTGAGCCATGTCACCGAAACGATGATGAAGAGCACAAGCGCCAGAAAAATCGCGCGCCAATCGAACAGCGCGATGATGCCAGCGCCCAACAGGGGCGCGACAGCGGGAAACAGGGTGAAGACCAGCATCGCGAATGACATGATCTTGGCCATCTCGCGGCCCGAATAAAGGTCGCGCACCAAGGCCATGGCGACAACCCGGGGCCCCGCCGCGCCAATGCCCTGAAGGACACGGGCGGCAATCAGAACCTCCATCGATTGCGCGGCCCAGGCCAGCCCCGCACCGATGATGTAGAGGGCTGAAAACACCACGATCACCGGCTTGCGGCCAAAGGCATCCGACAAGGGCCCGGTGATCAAGGTGCCCGCACCCATGCCAAGCACGAAGCTGGTCAGGACCAACTGCGCAAGGGTCAGGTTATCGGGCGTCAACTCGGCCGCGATGTCGGGCAACGCGGGCAGCATGGCATCGATGGACATCGCGATGGTGGCAAAGAGCACGCCGATCAGAGCAATGAATTCAACTTGTGACAGGCGCGCGGTGGGGGCGGGTGTATCTGTCACTCGGGGGTTGCTTCCTGCGCTTTGGCGAGCTGTTCGTTCAGGTCGTCGATGATGGCGATCCATTGCTCGGGCGGTTGCGCGCCGGGGACGGCATGCTGATTGGCCACGATGAAGGTCGGCACGGCCTGGACACCGCGTTCGCGCGCATGGGTGTCACGGGCCGCGATATCATCGGCATCCGCGCCGCTTTCGTAGAGCTTGGCGATCATCGCGCGGTCCAGCCCGACGCTTTCGGCAATATCCAGAAGCGTCTCGCGGTCGCCGATATCGCGCCCGTCGGTGAAATACGCCCGGAAAAGCGCCAGAACCGTCGGCGTTTGCCGCCCCTCGATCCCCGCCCAGTGGATCAGCCGGTGCGCGTCGCGTGTGTTGGGCGTGCGCTTGATCCCCTCTAGGTTCATCTTCAGGCCCGCTTCGGCGGCCTTCTCGACCACCGGCGCATAGGCGCGGACGGCCGCCTCCTTGCCGCCGAACTTGCCCTCCAGATAGGCGCGGCGGTCCATGCCCTCCGCCGGCATGTCGGGGTTCAACTGGAACGGGTGCCATTGAATCGTGAACGGATGATTGGGCCGCGCCTCCATCGCGCGGGCGAGGTTGGACCAGCCGATATAGCACCAGGGGCAAATCGGGTCCGAGAGGATATCAAGTGTGATCATGTCATGTCCTTCACAGCCGCCATCAGGGCACGGCGGTTCAGTTTGCCGTTGGCCCCACGCGGCAGGCTATCGAGGCGCAGGTAGGCGCGGGGATGCTTGTGGCTTGCAAGGAGGGTGCTGGCGTGGTGCGTGAGGTCTTTTTCGCGCGCGGTGCCGCAATAGGCAAGGGCGAGAATGGTCGTCTCGGGGCCGGGGTGCAACGTCAGGGCGGCGCAGTCGGTGACGCCGTCCAGCCCGTGGAAGACCTGTTCGATCTCCAGCGGCGCGATGCGGAAACCGCCCGCCGTGAGGATATCATCGGCGCGACCGTGATAGGTGAAGGCGCCGTCCGCGCGTTGCGCGACACGGTCCGAGGTCTGGAACCAGCCGTCGGTCAGTGGCAGGTCAATTGATCTACCATTGATATACCCCAGCATCAGTCCCGGGTCCGATCCGTGGATGGCAAGGCAGCCGTCGGTGATCCGGATCTTGCGCCCGACTTGCGCGAATCCGATCGTGCCCGCGGGCGCGGGCCGCGAAGGTGAGCCCGACAGAAAGGTCGAGATTTCGGACATGCCCAGTGCCTCGTGAATGTCGGTGCCGGTGGCCTCTTGCCACCGGCTGCGCAGGCTTGGCGGCAGGGCTTCGCCCGCGCTGAGGGCGTGGCGCAGCTTCGGCAGCGGGGGCAGTGGCGCGTGCAACAGCTTGCGGAAAATGCCGGGGCTGCCCGCAAGGATGGTGGCGTCGTGGCGTTTTGCCAACAGGGGAAGGCTGGCGGGATCGGTGCCGGGGGCTGGCACAAGGGCGGTTGCGCCCATCGCCCAAGGATCCAGCAGCCCGGTGCCAAGCGTATAGGTCCAGTTGAACGCGCCGGTGTGCATCAGGCGATCGTCGTCGCGCAGCCCATACCAGCCCTGCCACATCATCCGCCGCGCCCAGACCGCACGGTGGGCGTGGGCCACGGGTTTGGGCTGCCCGGAAGAGCCGGAGGTGAAGACGATATAGGCCAGATCATCGGCGGCGCTGTCGTGGGCAGGATGGGGCGGCCCGTTCAACGCCGCCATCGGCAGGACCGGGTAGGGGCCGTCGGGCAGGGCGATGCCCTTTTCCGCGAGGATGGCGGTGGGCGGCAAGGCGTCGGCGATCCGGGTGATCTCAGGCGCGGTGAAGGCGGCAGAGGTGGGGATCGGCACGATACCCGCGCGGATCGCACCAAGGTAGGCGATGGGGAATTGGGCGGAATTGCCCATCCGCAACAGCAGCTTATCGCCCGTTGTTAAACCAGCCGCGACAAGCCCCCCGGCCGCGCAGGCCACGGCATCTTCCAGTCGCGCGTAGGACCACCGCTCGGACCGCGCGGGGCCGAGGATCGCGAGGGCGATCTTGTCGGGCGTCTTCCGGGCGTTTGCCAAGACATAGGACGCAAGGTTGAAGCGGTCGGGGCATTGCATGGCAAGGGCGTATGAGACAGCGGCGGAGGTTGCAAGCGGGGGCACCTGTGCGGTATCGCACCATCCATGAGCCATGCCCCCTCCGATACGCCCGGTGAACCCAGCCTGATCCGCCTCGCCCGGGCCTCTGGCGATGACAGGGCCCCCGTGCCCGTGGATCTTGCTGCGCGCGTGCGCGAATTGCGCAAGGCGCGGTCCTGGACGTTGGAGCAGGCCGCCGGTCGGGCGGGACTTGCGCGGTCGACCTTGTCGAAGATCGAGAACGGGCAGATGTCACCGACATACGACGCCCTAAAGAAGTTGGCCGGGGGCCTTGGGATCAGCGTGCCGCAGTTGTTCACGCCGTCGGTGGCGCCTCAGGGCGGTGGGCGAATGATCACCACCAAGCGCGGGGAAGGCGCGGCCCATGCCACGACAACCTATGAGCACGAGTTGCTGGCCGACCAACTGGTGCAGAAGTCGATGCTGCCCTACCGCGCGCGAATTCGGGCGCGCCGGTTTGAGGAGTTCGACGGTTGGGTCCGCCATGAGGGCGAAGAGTTCCTCTATGTCCTGACCGGCGCTGTGAGGCTGTTCACAGAGTTCTACCAGCCCGTCGACATGCTGCGGGGCGACAGTGCCTATTACGACGCGGCCATGGGGCACAACGTGGTGTCGACCTCGGACGACGACGCCACGATTTTGTGGGTCACGTCACTGGCGTGACGGGTGGGGCCGCCTATGGCGGTTTTTCCATGAAGTGTGCCGCCTTCGGTGTCGAAGCGGGGCGCTCGGCCGTGGTGCAAAGGGGTAGATGCTGGCGCGCTACTCGAACATGGTGCGCAAATCGACGGTCGAGGCCTCTCCGATCTTATCTATTCCGTCGCGCAGGAAAGCTTCGGCAGCCGCTTTACCAGCATCCCGCAACAGGTGCATGACCTGCGGTGTCGCGATGGTTTTCGTGGCGACCGACAGTTGCCCCATAAGGTCATCGTCGGCGATCATGTGGATCAGAACGTGCTTCATCGCATCCCCGGAAAGCGCGCCCGTGGTCAGCAGGCGCTGGACGAAGGCGATGGCACGCAGCTCTCGAAAAAGCGACGAGTTGAAGCTGATCTCGTTGATCCGGTTCTGGATCGCGCGGGCGGTCGTCGGGACCTCGTCACGGGTGAGGGGGTTGATGTTCACGATCACGATGTCGCGCGGCAGATCCGGCGTGAACAGCGGAAAAAGCGCCGGGTTGCCGGTATAGCCGCCGTCCCAGTAGGCCTCAGACTTGCCGGTGACGGGATCGTCGATCTCGACCGCGCGGAACATCGTAGGCAGGCAGGCGGACGCCATGATCGCCTTGGGTGAGATATCTTCGCCCGAGAAGACGCGGATCTTTCCGGATCGCACATTGGTGGCGCAGATGAAGAAGTCGGGCCCGGTTTGGCCGCAGATATCCTCGTAGTGGAATTTGCTGACGATCGGCTCCAGCGGGTTGGCGTAAAGCGGCCCGGACGCATAGGGGCTGACCATGCGGGAATAGGCATCGCCTGCGAGAAAGGGGAGTGAGGTTTCCAAGGCCGCGCTGAGGACCTGCGGCGAGACCAGGCCAAGCCACGGCGCAAAGGCGGGGTCGGTGATGGCGCCGACCTTTTCCCAGACACTTTCAAGCGTTTCGAGCGCCAAGGCGCGCGAGCCCTGGCTAAGGCCGGATTTCACCGCCGCGCCGTTCAGCGCGCCCGCCGAGGTGCCGGACATGGCGGCGATCTCGATGCCGGGCTCTGCCAGGATCACCTCCAGCACGCCCCAGGTAAAGGCACCGTGGGCACCGCCGCCCTGAAGGGCCAGATTGATGGACTTAGGCGTTGCCATGGGTCTTGTTCCAATGGTCCAGAAGGTCGGTCACCTTGATCCCCTCAATCGTCATATCGGTATAGTTTGCGTCAGCGACGGACATGCCCGTGAGATTGGCGAACTGGATCGACGCGCCCGACATATTCACGTCACGAAAGGTGGCGTCTGATAGGTTGACGTTGTTGAAGCGCATAGCCGTTTCGTTCACGTCATCGACCAACGCGTTCATCAGATGCGTGTCGCGAAACTCGGCATCGCTGAGGCTGACGGCGGTGAAGGTGGAGCCGCAGAGATACATCATGGAAATGTTCAGCTTGTCGCGGCCTGCTTCAGGGGGCTTTTTGTCTGACATGTCGTGGCTTTCCTGTGTCGTGTGGGGGGCAAGTAGGCGCCTGTAATGTCTGGGGATCTGGGTCGGCGGGTCTTGCCAGGGCAGAACCGCCTTTTCCCACCTATTGTGATGCGCCTTGGCGCATCACAGGGCCGTCCAGCCACCATCCACGCTGATCGTGGTGCCGGTGATCTGGTCGGCCGCGGCCGAGCACAGGAACGCGACCGTTCCGCCCAATTGTTCCGTCGTGGCGAACTCCTTGGAGGGCTGGCGTTCCAGAATGACCTTCTGTTTCACCTCTTCCTCGGTCATGTCGTACTTCTTGGCGGTATCGGGGATCTGGCTTTCGACCAGTGGCGTCAGCACGTAGCCGGGGCAGACGGCATTGGCGGTGATCGGCTCTTTCGCCGTTTCCAGTGCGACCACCTTGGTCATGCCCACGAGGCCGTGCTTTGCCGAGACATAGGCCGATTTGTAGGGCGAGGCCGTCAGGCCATGGGCGGAGGCGATGTTGATGACCCGGCCCCAGCCTGCCTTGCGCATCATCGGCAGGGCGACGGCGGTGGTATGAAAGGCCGCGCTGAGCATGATGGCGATGATCGCGTCCCACTTGGCGACGGGAAATTCGTCGAGGGGGGCGACATGCTGGATGCCTGCGTTGTTGACCAGGATATCGCAGACGCCGGCCTTCTCGATCAGGGCGCGGGCCTGGTCGCCGTTGGACAGGTCGGCCTGGATGTAGCGGGCGCTTACGCCATGCTTTGCGGCGATTTCTTCGGCCAGGGCGTGATCCTCAGGCGTATCGGTGTAGGAGTTCAACACCACATCGGCGCCCGCGCGCGCCAATTCGTGGGCGATTCCCAACCCGATGCCCGAGTTGGATCCGGTGATCACGGCGGTCTTGCCGGACAGGTCTGTGATGATGGCCATGGGAGTGCTCCTGATTGATCGTTTGGGTCAGGCTAATGCTGCAGGTGCGAAAAGAACAGGGGCCGCCGATGCGCCAACTGGACAAGGCTTTTGCAAAAGCCTTGCAAATCTCTTGCAAGAGATTTGGCGCGGGGCCCTTGTGGCGCACGCAAGTCCAGGGAGATGCCCGGTGGCGGGACAAAAAAAACCCTGGCACAAGGCCAGGGCTAAGTCATTGAGGCAGGTTTCATACAGGCAAGAAACCTATCGAGCAGTGACACCTTTATAAGCAATGACTTGGCCGGAGTCCAACTGAAAAGTTTGCGCCCCCGCGCGGCGCCCGATAGCCTTGGACCATAACGAAAATCGAGCCGCAGGAGGATGTTCGCAGATGCCGACGAATTGTTTCAAGAAAAGCACCTTATCCATTGTGCTTTGCCTCGGACTTAGCACCCCAGGCCTGACTGACCCACAACATGGTGTGGCCATGTATGGTGAACCTGCGCTGGGGCCGGACTTCACGCATCTGCCCTATGCCAACCCGGATGCGCCCACAGGCGGGCGGATCGTGACCGGAGAAGTAGGCTCATTCGACAGTCTGAACCCGCACATCCGCCAGGGCTCCACCCCATGGCAGCTTAGATTCCTGACCTACGAATCGCTTTTGGGCCGGTCCTGGGACGAACCGTTCACGCTTTACGGGTTGTTGGCCGAATCGATCGACATCGCCGATGACAACCTCAGCGTCGAATTCGTGCTCCGCGAAGAGGCGCGATTCTCTGACGGCAGCCCGGTGACGGTCGAGGATGTGATCTGGTCGTTCGAGACGCTCGGCACCGAAGGGCACCCGCGTTACTTGGGGGCCTGGAGCCGGGTCGAAGGCATCGAGGCCACCGGAGAGCGGTCCGTTCGGATCACCCTGGCCGAAGCGGATCGCGAGTTGGCGATGATCATGGGCCTGCGCCCGATCCTGCAAGCCGCGCAATGGCAAGAAACCACGTTTCTTGAGAGCGGCCTTGACGTGATCCCGATCGCGACCGCGCCCTATACGGTCACCGATTTCGAGGCCGGACGTTTCGTGCAACTGAGCCGCAACCCCGACTATTGGGGCGCGGACCTGCCGTTCCGGCGCGGCACCAACGTCATCGACGAGATCCGCATGGAGTTTTTCGCCGACGGCACCGCCATGCGCGAGGCTTTCACCAGCGGCATCGTGACCACGCAGCGCGAAACCTCGGCGACGTCCTGGGCCAATGACTATGACTTCCCGCGCGTTCAGTCCGGTGAGGTCGAACTGGTCGAGGTGCGCCATCAGCGTCCCTCGGGCATGACCGGTTACGTGATGAACACGCGCAGGCCGCTGTTCTCGGACTGGCGGGTGCGGGAGGCGATGATCCAAGCCTATAATTTCGAGTTCATCAATGCCACGGTGAACGGCGGTGTGGATCCGCGGATCACGTCTCCGTTCTCCAATTCGCCCTTGTCGATGAGCCCCGGCGCGGCCGAGGGCCGTGTGTTGGAGCTGCTGGAGCCCTTCGCGGAGGATCTGCTGCCCGGTGCGATCGAAGGCTATGCGCTGCCCGTGTCGGACGGGTCCGAGCGGAACCGGAATGGCATCCGAACGGCCATCGCCCTGATGGAAGAGGCAGGCTACACGATCGAGGAGGGGGTCATGACCGGCCCGAACGGACCGGTGACCTTCGAGATCCTGTTGCAGACCGGAAGCTCGGAAAATGATGCGATCACAAACATCTACACCGAGGCGCTGGAGCGGCTGGGGATCGACGTGGGAGTGACGCGGGTCGATAGCGCGCAGTTCCGCGAGCGGCGCGATGTCTATGATTTCGACATGATCTACTACCGCTGGGGCCTGTCCCTGAGCCCGGGCAACGAGCAGCGAAGCTATTGGGGTTGCGAGGCGGCGGAAATCGACGGGGGGCGCAACCTGCACGGCGGTTGCAATCCGGCGATCGAGGCGATGATCGACGAGATGCTGAGCGCGTCGAGCCAGGACAACTACCGCGCGGCGGTCCACGCGCTGGACCGGATCCTGATCTCGGATCGCTATGTCGTGCCGTTCCACCACAATCCGATCAGCCGGATCGCCTATAATTCCGAGCTGAACTTCCCCGATACGATCCCGATCTACGGCGATTGGATCGGCTGGCAGCCCGATGTCTGGTGGGTTGAGCCTGAATGACACGAGCTTGAATGGCACGAGCCTGAACAGAACGGGGCGCGCCATGATAGGCGGGCCCTCCGGGGGGAGTTTTTCTGGCAAGATGAAAAAGGGGCGCGGTCCGGTCAGGGTCGCGCCCTTTGCGTTCAGGACGTGGCGTCTTGGGGCTTTGGCGGCTGGGTCGGGTCTTTTCCGTTGGGATAGACGAGCCCGGCCGAGATGATCAGTTTGGCGGCATCCTCGACCGACATATCCAGCACGATCGTGTCCTTGACCGGCACGAACAGCAGGAAGCCGGAGGTGGGGTTGGGCGTCGTTGGCAGGAAGACCGAGACCATGGCCTCGGGCGCGCGGACGGCAATTTCGCCCTTGGCGGATGTGGAGATGAAGGCAATCGCCCAGATCCCCTTGCGCGGGTATTCCACAAGGCAGGCCTTGTCGAAGTTCTGCTGACCTTGTTGCAGGATCGTCTCGGCGATCTGTTTCAGGCCGGAATACAGAGAGCGGATCAGCGGGATCGACAGCACGAGGCTTTCCGCCCACCGGATCATCGAGCGCCCGATCAGGCCCTTGGCGATCCAGCCCACGATCATGGTGAAGATCAGGAACGTTACAACGCCGATGCCACGGATGTTGATCTGGATCCCGGTCCATTCGTTGATCAGCATTGACGGATTATAGGCATCGGGAATGAACGGCAGCACCCAGCTGTCGATCCAACCCGTCAGTGTCCAGATCAGCCAGATCGTGATGCCGATGGGGGCAATCACGATCAGTCCGGTCAGGAAATTCGACCGGAGCGACGCGAAAATACCGCGACGGGGGGGCGGAGGGGCAGGGGGCAGTTGCATCGGGGCAAGGGTTCTCGTGCGAAGCGTCACGCGATATCTAAGCGCCGTTGTCGCGTCACACAAGCACGGGCGCGATCAGCGCTGCATTTCGCGGGCCACCAAGGCGCCAAGGCGCGCATTATTGCGGACAAGTGCTATGTTTGACGTCAAGGTGGCACCCTTCGTCAGCTCGAACAGGCGATTGAGCAGGAAGGGCGTCACGGCCTTGCCCGCGATGCCCTTGGAATCGGCCTCGGATTGCGCCTGCGCGATGATCGGCGTCAGAGTATGTGACGCGATTTCAGCGTCTTGCGGGATCGGGTTGGTCACGAGTTGCCCACCGGGCAGGCCAAGGCGCATCCGCATCAGATGCGCAGCCGCGATCTGTTCGGGCGTATCCATGCGCAGGGGCGCAGGCAGGCCGCTGTCGCGGCTCCAGAAGGCGGGGAAGGCATCCTGGCCATAGGCGATGACGGGAACGCCAAGGGTTTCAAGCACTTCCAGTGTCTTGGGCAGGTCGAGGATGGCCTTGGGCCCGGCCGCAATGACCGTGACGGGCGTATGGGCCAGTTCGCGCAGGTCGGCCGAGATATCGAACGTCTCTTCCGCGCCCTTGTGGACGCCGCCGATCCCACCGGTGGCGAAAACGTGGATGTCGGCAAGCGCGGCGCAGATCATCGTGGCGGCCACCGTGGTGGCGCCAAGACCGCCGGAGGCCAGACAGGCCGCCAGATCTGCGCGCGAGAGCTTCGCCACCCCTTCTGCTTGCGAGAGGATTTCAAGGTCGGTGTCCGTGAGGCCGATCTGGATGCGCCCTTCCATCACGGCGATGGTCGCAGGCACGGCGCCCGCGTCGCGCACGTCCTGTTCCACGGTGCGGGCGGTATCGAGGTTCTGCGGATAGGGCATGCCGTGGGTGATGATCGTGGACTCGAGCGCCACGATTGGTGTGCCGTTGGCACGGGCCTTGATCACTTCGGGGGAAAAGGTGAGGGGAAGGGTCATGGCGTGTCTCCCGAGACATAGGTGGCGGCGGCCTGAACGGCGGCGTTCAGCGCGATTTCACGCGGGTTTCCAGCCGTTTCCGAGGCGATATGGGCCGCCATGAAGGTGTCGCCCGCGCCGGTGATCCGGCGCGCCTCGACGGCGGGCGGGACGGCTGAAAGGGTGCTCTGGGGCGTGGCGTCTACGGCCATTTGCGCGCCTTCCGTGACCAACACACGCCGCGCGCCCGCCGCCAGCACTGCGGCAGCGGCAGCGGCGGCGTTGGCGGGATGCGTGTCGGTCAGAAGACCGGCCTCTTCGCGGTTCACGTAGAAGGTGGCGCGCGGGTGCGATAGCAGCGGGCGCAGGCGCATGGCCTTACCCGGAGAGGCCGGGGCGACGCGCAGATCAGCTTTTGAAAACAGGGGGCTGGAAGCGATTTCTTGCAGCAGGCTTTCCGTCAGATTGCCATCCAGGGCGACAGGGCCGGCCCATGGCGCGGCGTCGGACCCCAGCCGACCATCGGCCAGGGGCAAGAGGATCCGCGCGCCGGCATCCTCCAGCGATTGGGCATGGGCGATGGCCGCAATCAGCGCGCCTTGTGCCTCGATCGCCATATAACGGTCCGTGGGCAAGCGCGCGTCCACCAGCATATGCGCCACGTCGAGGCCCATCTCAGCGCAGGCCGCGCGCAATTGATGGCCCTCGGCATCCTCTCCGACCACCGACAGCAACGAGGGGCGCAGCCCGAACCGCTTCAGGGTCATCGCAATGTTCAAGGCCACACCGCCCGGCACGCGGGTGATTTTGCCCGGCCGATCGTTGCCAAGAACCATCGCGGCGTCACACCGTCCGATGATATCCCACAGCACCGCGCCGATGCACAATATGTCCGGGTCTTGTCCCATGCCCCGTCTTGCCCGCCCTCGGGGCCCATCGCAAGCGCTCCGTCCTTCATCTTGCAAATTACAACTCATTCGAAACGCACGCCCCTTGCCGTGTGTCGATCCCCTCTTGCACCGCGCCGTCAAACCCCCTAAGGCACGCTCACTTCTCAGGCGAAGGCGGGCTTCCGGGGCAAATTCTCCGGGTCAGTCCACCGGTTGGAGCAATCCTATCCTTCGCCCTACGCGCAAACCGGAAAGGAAATTGGCATGGCGCTTCCTGATTTCACCATGCGTCAGCTTCTTGAAGCTGGCGTTCACTTTGGCCACCAGACGCAACGCTGGAACCCTCGCATGGGCGAGTTCATCTACGGCGACCGCAATGGCATCCACATCCTCGATCTGACCCAAACGCACCCGATGCTGGAGCAAGCGCTTCAGGTTGTGCGCGAAACCGTCGCCAAGGGCGGCCGGATCCTGTTCGTGGGCACCAAACGCCAGGCGCAAAAGCCGGTCGCCGATGCGGCCGAGCGTTGCGCCCAGTATTACATGAACCACCGTTGGTTGGGCGGCACGCTGACCAACTGGAAGACCGTCTCCAACTCCATCTCTCGCCTGAAAGAGATCGACGAAAAGCAGGCCGACGGCTCGCTGGAAGGTCTGACCAAGAAAGAGCGTCTGGGCATGGAGCGTGACCAGATCAAATTGCAAGCCTCCTTGGGTGGCATCCGCGAAATGGGTGGCCTTCCTGACCTGATCTTCGTGATCGACGTCAACAAGGAAGACCTGGCGATTGCCGAAGCCAAGAAGCTGGGTATTCCGGTTGTGGCCGTGGTCGACACCAACTGCTCGCCCGATGGCGTGGATTACATTATCCCCGGCAACGATGACGCGGCCCGTGCGATCGCGCTGTACTGCGACCTGATCTCCCGCGCGGCGCTGGACGGCATGTCCACGCAGCTGGAAACCGCCGGTGTTGACCTGGGTGCGCTTGAAGAGGGCTCCGTCGAGGAAGCCATCGCGGAAGAAGCACCCGCAGAGGCAGCCGCGGAAGCCCCTGCTGAAGAAGCGCCCGCCGCCGAGGCCTAAGCCCGGCCAAACGGCACTGTTTCAAGGGCCCGGCACCGCCGGGCCCAACCTACCCCCCCATTTCAGGAGACCCATGACATGGCAATCACGGCAAGCATGGTAAAAGAACTGCGCGAAACGTCCGGCGCAGGCATGATGGACGCCAAGAAGGCACTGACGGAAACTGACGGTGACATGGAAGCGGCAATCGACTGGCTGCGCACCAAAGGCCTGGCGAAAGCCGCCAAGAAATCCGGGCGCACCGCCGCCGAAGGCCTTGTGGCCGTTTCCGTTGACGGTGGCACGGGCGTCGCGGTCGAAGTGAACTCCGAGACCGATTTCGTCGGCAAGAACGCCGAGTTCCAGGAAATGGTCGCAAGCTTCGCGACGGCCGCCCTTCAGGTGGCCGACACGGACGCGCTGCAGAAGTTCGAGATTGGCGGCAAGCCCGTTTCGGAAATCCTGACCGACAAGATCGCGACCATCGGTGAAAACATGGGCCTGCGCCGCATGGCCAAGCTGGAAGGCGACACGGTTGTGTCTTACGTCCACAACGCCGTTGCTGACGGCATGGGCAAGATCGGCGTTCTGGTCGCCACCAAGGGCGGCGATGAAGCTTTCGCCAAGCAGGTCGCCATGCATGTCGCCGCCGTGAACCCGGCGTCGCTGTCCGAGGTCGATCTGGACCCGGATGTGGTCGAGAAGGAAAAGCAGGTCCAAATGGACATCGCGCGCGAAAGCGGTAAGCCAGAGCAGGTCATCGAAAAGATGATCGTGGGCCGGATGAAGAAGTACATGGCCGAGGTCACGCTTCTGAATCAAGCCTTCGTGGTGAACCCCGACCTCACCGTCGGCGACGCCGCCAAGGAAGCCGGCGCCGAGATCACCGGGTTTGTCCGGTTGGAAGTTGGCGAAGGAATCGAGAAGAAGGTCGAGAACTTCGCCGAAGAAGTCGCCAAGACCGCCGGCAAGGGCTGAACGGCCTTACGCCTTGAGCATTTCGAAGGGGCAGGGGAGAGATCCTCTGCCCTTTTTTTTGTCGTGCATCAAATGGCGGGGTCGAGCCCATAGCGACGGGTTCTGCATGATGCACGAATGGTCGCGACGTGCCGAAAGCCCATCAATAGCGGCGGCGATCAGGGGCTGACGGGCCGCCAAAAGGGGTGCGCTCGCCTCGATCAACGACATGCGCCGCGTCGAGCGATACGGCAGCGATGCGCCAAGGTCTTTCTCCAGCTTTGAGATGTGGTGGCTGATCACGGACCGAGCGATGAAAATCCCGCCAATTGCGGAAACATGGCAAGAGAATTGATTTCGAGGCGGGGAACGAAAAGGGGCACGGAAATCGCCCGATTGCGGACACGTATTTCGCAACGGGTGCGTAATAGGAGTCGGTGGCGGAGAGATACTCCGCAGGTGACGCCCTACGAATTTCTTGGGATGCTGGGAATGCGTTGAGACTCTGCACAATTTGTTGTTGGTTGTGCAGCAAAAACGGCTTGGTGCGTTGGCACGACCTGCCCCTGTCGCGCCGTCTTGCATCACATCATCGGATAAGGGCTTTGGCTAGCGTAACGACGGGAGCAACTTTCTTGTAGGCCTTGCGTCAGGGATGATTGAGGGCGATCCCGGCTTCGGTCAGCATCTGCTTCGCGACCTGAAAGCTGTAGTCCAACGCCCCATCCGCTTCGGGGATCGGCGGGCAGACGACCCTGACAATCCCGCATTGGATGATCGCCCGGGCGCAATCAGCGCAGGGAAAGCGATTGACGTAGACTGTGCAACCCTGAAGCGACACGCCCATGCGCGCGGCATTGTAGATCGCGTTGCGTTCGGCATGTTCGCCCCAGAAAAACTTCTCGCCGCTGGCGCGGTCGAAGCGTGCCTCATCGGCGTCCGAGACGCCGCGCGGCAGGCCGTTATAGCCCGTCGCGCGCACTTCGTGTCCGTCTGATCCGACAATGACGCAACCCACATGCCGGTCCCGATCTTCCGACCAGCTGGCGACATGGTCGCACATCCCCATGAACCGGGCCGTCCAGGTTGCGTCATCGGCCATGGCGTTACCCCGCGAACACGTAGGAGGTCTTGACCACGGTGTAGAACTCGGCCGCGAAGCTGCCCTGTTCACGCGGCCCAAAGCTGGATCCTTTCCGGCCCCCGAATGGCACATGGTAATCGACACCTGCCGTCGGCAGGTTTACCATCAGCATGCCCGCCTGCGCGCGCCGGCGATACTCGCGGGCGGATTTCAGGCTGCTGGTGCAGATGCCCGACGACAGGCCGAATTCTGTATCGTTGGCCACCGCGATGGCTTCTTCGAGGTCGCCCACCTTGATAACGGAGGCTGTGGGGCCAAAAATCTCTTCGCGGTTGATGCGCATGTCGTTGGTCGTGCCGAGGAACAGGGCAGGGGCCTGGAAGAAGCCGGGTGTCGCAAGGTTGAGCCGCTGGCCACCGATCACCTCAGCCGCCTCCTGATGCGCGAGATCGACGTATTTCAGGTTTGACGCGAGTTGTTTCTCGTCAACCACCGGCCCGATCTGAGTGGCCGCGTCCAGCGGATCGCCGACCTTCAAGGCGGACATTGCGGCGCTCAACTTCTCGACGAACGCATCGTGGATACCGGCCTGCACGATCAGGCGCGACGACGCCGTGCAGCGTTGCCCGGTGGAGAAGAACGCCCCGTTCAGGCAGGCGTTGACGGCCACATCCATATCCGCGTCATCCATGACGACCATCGGGTTCTTGCCGCCCATCTCCAGCTGGAGCTTCTTGCGCAGGCGTCCGCAGGTTTCAGCCATTCGGTTACCGACATCGACCGATCCGGTGAAGGAAATCGCGGCCACGTCGGGATGATTGACAAGGGCCTCGCCCACCACCGATCCGCGTCCGTAAACAAGGTTGAAGACGCCCGGCGGGCAGCCATTCTCGTGCAGCAGGCGCGCGATGATCTGCGCGCAGGCGGGTGTCAGATCGGCGGGTTTCATCACCACGCAGTTGCCAAACGCCAGCGCCGGAGCGGTCTTCCAGGCTGGAATCGCAATCGGGAAGTTCCAGGGCGTGATCAGGCCGACGACGCCGACGGGCTCACGGGTGATCTCGATATCGATATCGGGCCGGACAGAGGGGTGCAGTTGCCCGCCCAGGCGCAATGCCTCACCGGCGAAGAACTTGAACACCTGCGCCGCGCGGCCGACCTCACCGATGGCCTCGGCCAGGGTCTTGCCCTCTTCGCGGGCCAGGATGCGCCCATATTCCTGCGCACCATCCGCCAGAGCCGCGCCAACGGCGGCCAGCAAGTCATGGCGCACCTGCGGCGTCGAGGCCGCCCATCCAGGGGCAGCGCGCTTGGCTGCGGCCACGGCCTGATCGACGGCACTTGCATCGCCATAGGAGAATTCACCGATCACCTCGTCGGTGTTCGCGGGGTTGATATCGGGTTGGAAGTTGCCGAAATCGGCCCAGGTTCCGTCGATGAGAGACATATGCTTGGTCATGTAGGTTCCGTTTGTTGTTGGGCCTGAAGGGCCGTTTCAAGATCGTGCGCCGCCGTATCGGACAGCGGCAGGAAGGGGGGCAGCGTAGTGCGCCAGCGGGTGTCGCCGGTGCGTGCGGCCACCATGGCCTTGATGTTGGGGATCAAGGCCGGACCGGCCATCGCGCCGCGCTGGCGGGCAATCTCGTCGGCGACCCCGTCCGTTGCGGCACCCTGCGCGTTCCAGACCTGCACGCAGAGCGGGGCCGTGATGTTGACTGTCGCTGAAATGCAGCCCGCGAAGCCGTCTTTTCGCGCGTGGGGCAAAACCGTCTCGGAGCTTGGAAATACTCGCAACGCGGGGTTCTCGGCGACAAGGGCGCGGGCGTAGTCCAGATCGCCGGAGCTGTCCTTGATGCCGGTGAACCGGGATGGCGCGCGGCGCGCCAGTTCCGCGATGACCGCAATCGGAATTGCAAGCCCGGTCATCTGCGGGAAATTATAGAAGAATACCTGGATCTTGCGGGGCCCGAGCGCCTCGTGGAGGGCCATGTACCAAGCGATCAGCCCGGCCTCACTGGCCGGCTTGTAATAGTAGGGCGGCAGCACCAGTGCGACGCCATATCCCAGATCATCCGCCGCTTTGGTCAGGGCAATCGTCTCGGCCAGGGACGGCGTGCCGGTGCCCACCATCAACCGATCCACCGGGCAGACCTCGACTGCCCACCCCATCACCTCGCGCCGGGTTGCTGCATCGAAAGAATTCGCTTCACCGGTCGAGCCAAGGATGTTCAGCCCATGACAGCCATTGGCCAAGGCCCATTGGCAATGCTCCACAAACAAGTCTCGTAAAGGCGCACCCGTGCCATCCACCGGCGTTGGCACAGCCGCAATAATCCCGTCCATCAGCTTGGTTCCTTTTCTTTTTCCGTCTCGGCAGAGAGGTCCGCCAATTGTGGCGGGTCGCTCAATGGCACCATGCCCTTGGCCCATCCGCCGGGCTCGTCCAGCGTGCCATCGGCCAAGCGGAACACGGCGTCGTTGAGCGTGGCGAAGGCTTCTTCGCCCTCTGGCACCTCATCGTCATAGCGGATCGCGTCCACCGGGCAGATGCTTTCGCACATGCCGCATTCGATGCATTCCGTCGGGTGGATGTAGAACATCCGCTCACCCTCGTAGATGCAATCGACGGGGCACGAGGTCGTGCAGATCCCGTCCTTCACGTCGACGCAAGCACTGAGGATCACAAGCGCCATGGTCTACCGCCCGCGCCAGACCGGCGCGCGTTTTTCGCGGAAGGCAAGAACACCTTCGTCCGCGTCGTCTGATCTCAGGGCAAGCGCCAGCTCCGGCGCGCCCGTTTCATAAGCCTCATGCACCGACAACGACGCCGTCTGCCGGGCCACTGCCTTGATCGCGCGCAGGCTCAGGGGCGCGGCGGACAGGATGTCTGTCACCCAAGTGTTCACCTCGTCATCCAGATCTGCAAACGGCACAACCGCGTTCACCAAACCATACCGCGCCATCTCGGACGCGGGCACCATGCGGCCCGTCATCATCATGCCCACCGCGATGTTGCGGGGGATCAGGCGCGGCAGCAGCAGCATGCCACCGTCCAGCGGCACCCGGCCCACCTTCGCCTCGGGCAGGGCGAACCGAGCCGTGTCGGCGGCAATCACGATGTCGCACCCCAGCACCATCTCTAGCCCGCCGCCAAGCGCCAGCCCGTTGACCCGCGCGATCACCGGCGTCGACATGTGCCGCAGCGAGATGCCGCGATAGCCGTTCCTGCTCAGGCCCTTCCAGTAGTCCACGCCGGACATGCCCGTGTCGTCCTTCAGGTCCGCACCGGCGGAAAACGCCCGATCCCCCGCACCGGTCAGCACGGCGCAACGGATATCTGGATTGCTCTCTACCTCGTCCCAGATCTCGCCCAAACGCCGGTGGGTCGCCGTATCAATGGCATTCATCCGGTCCGGGCGGTCAATGGTGACCCGCGCAACATGATCCGCGACGTCGAAAAGTACGCTCATTCCGCCGCCTCGGTTCGCAGCAGTTCGGCCACCTCCTGCAACACTTCGTCCGTGTGCTCGCCCAGTTTCGGCGGCAGATGACGGACCGATAGCGGGGCCGCGCTCAGATGCACGGGCGATCCGACCAGCTTGACTTCACCCAGCACCGGGTGGTCGATTTCTACCAGCATATCGTTGACCTGTGTCTGCGGATCATCCAGCGCCTCGCCCAACGAGCGGACCGGCGCACAAAGCAGGTCCACTGCCTCCAGCCTTTCCAGCCAATGGGCCGAGGTATTGGTCGCGATCACGGTGCGGAACGTGTCCTGAAGGAACGGCTTGTTGGCGCGCTGATCGGGCAAGGTCGGATATGTCGGCGACAGGTCTTCGATTTCCAACGCGGTGCAGATGTCCTGCAAGGGGTTCGCCTTGAACGCGCCGACGATCACGATTGCGCCGTCTTGCGTGTCAAACACGCCGGTCAGGGGCATCGCGGCCCAGTTCAGGACTTCGCGATGCTTGGACCATTGCGCGGCCTCCTGCATCTGCATCGCGATCATGCTGTCGTAAAGCGAGACGCCGACTTTCTGACCCAACCCGGTTTTCTCGCGCATCAACAGCGCCGCCATGATGCCCTGGACCAGATGCATGCCGGCCGAGTAGTCGCACAGCGTTGTGGGATAGATCGATTTCGGGATCGAGGGATCTTGCGTCTTCTCCATCACACCCGTCATCGCCTGCGCCAGCACATCCTGCCCGCCCTTGTGGGCATAGGGTCCAACGGGCCCGAAGCCGGTGCCCGAGGCGCAGATGATCTGCGGGTTGACCTTGCTGAGTGCATCGTACCCGAAGCCCAGGCGATCCATCACACCCGCGCGGAAGTTGTCCACCACCACGTCGGCGGTGCGGATCAGGTCAAGGGCTGCCTGCCGCCCTTCGTCGGTCTTGGTGTCCAGCGTGACAGAGCGCTTGTTGCGGTTGAGAGAGGCGAAGACGGCATTGTTCATCGCCTCCTCGCCGCGTTCGCCATAGAACGAGCGGCTCAGATCACCTGCGCCGGGGCGTTCGACCTTGATGACGTCCGCGCCGAAATCTCCCAGCATCTGGGTACAGCATGGCCCCAACATGACCTGGGTGAAGTCGATGATTCTGATGCCGCTGAGCGGCATGATTGTGTCTGACATTGATTTTGCCTCTGGTTATTCTGCTGCGACCGGATCTTCGATCAGCGCGTTTGCGGATGGCTTGTCGCCGGGATCGGCCCCCTGGGCGCGCATCTGTTTCTGGATCGCCTTGTAATCGACGTCACGCAGCGCCTTGTTGCCGTCCAGCGCCAGGTGTGCGGCGATGCCTGCGGCCTCTCCCTGCGCCATGCAGGGCGGGATCTCGCGGCTCATCTTCTGGGCGTCGCTGTCGACGGAATAGTGCCGCCCGGCGACGATAAGGTTGTCGATGCCCTTGGGCAGAAGCGCGCGGTAGGGCGTGTAGTAGTCGCGGCCGCGGCAGACGGTATCTTCGAAATACCGCCGCGAGGTGACGTCTTTCTTGCTGACCACATATTCGCCCTGCAACAGACGGGTCTGACGCACGCCCATCTGCTCGGCACCCCCCAACATCTTGGCGTTCTCGAAGCCGGGGATATTGGCGCGCGCGAAATGCAGCAGGTTCATCATCCGCTCGCGGCCCTCGTATTCGGCGGCGACCATGTGATCGACGGACAGCCCGTCGTAGCCCGGCATATGGGGGCAGTTGCACCAGACGATGCCCGGCAACGGCGTCTTCAGCCACCACATGCCCCAGGCCCCGCCGATCACGCGACGCGCCTGCCGGTCGAGCTTCTTGTATGCCTCTGGCTCCGCGAACTCGAAGGCGATGGCCTTTTCAGTATCCACGTCGCACAGACGGAATACGGTGGTGACGATGTATTGCCCGTCGGTGTATTCTGCGCCCGCCGCCTTGCCGACATCCAGGTCACCGGTTGCATCCACGACATATTTCGCGCGGATCACCTGACGGCCTTCCTTGGTCTGGGCGATGACGCCGGTGATGCGCCCGCCTTCCATCAGCACATCCGAGAACCAGCTATGGGTGCGCAGGTTGACGCCGGATTCGCGCACCATGTCGAGGCTGACGCGCTTCCACGCGTCGGGATCGAACGCCACCGCATGGATGATCGGTTGCGGCATCATCGATTTGTGAAAATCGATGCAGCCCCAGCGCGACCATTTCTGCCACATCTCCCAGTTGGTCTGGCAATCGGAAGACGGCGGATAGACCGCGCCATTCTGCTTCTCCATGCGGTCCACGAATTCATCGACGATGCCGGTCGTGACCACCTCGTTGCCCTCGTTGACCATGTCGTCGAGCACCAGGACCATGCCGCCAGACGCCATGCCCCCAAGATGATGATAGCGTTCCAACAGCGTCACCGATGAGCCATTGCGCGCCGCAGAAACCGCAGCCGCGTGGCCTGCCGGTCCCGCCCCAACGACCACCACGTCGCAATCCGCAACCACTGGCAACTGGGCGCTTTCGACTTTCACGAAAGCTGTCTGACGATCTGTCATGTTGTTTTCTCCTTGAAGTCTGTCGGGTGCTACCAGCGCACCACAAGTTTTTCCGTGATCGTCACCGACGCAAACAGCAGCACCGACAGGCCCGAAGACATGAAGACGGTGGCGTAAAGCAGGGGGGAGCGATAGTTGAACGTGCTGTCGATGATGAGCGCCCCAAGGCCCTGATCCGCACCGATCCATTCGCTGACGATCGCGCCGATCACACAGGTTGTCGCGGCGATTTTCAGGGCCGAAAACAGGAAGGGCAGGGATGAGGGCAGGCGGATTTTCCAGAACACCTCGGCCTTGGAAGCCGACAGGATCCGCGCCAGTTCCAGCGCCTGCGGGCTGACCGATTGCAGCCCGCGCACCATGTTGACCAGTGTCGGAAAGAAGCAGATCAAGCCTGCAATCACCACTTTCGCGGTCATGCCGGGACCAAAGATCAGCACCAAGATCGGCGCGATGGCCAGGATCGGGATGGTATTGACGAACACCGCGATCGGGAAGAAGGCGCGCTCGGCCGCACGGCTATGCACAAAGGCCACGGCGATCAGGATGGCGGCTGTGTTCCCGGCGAAAAAACCAACAACGCTGACCATGAAGGTGGGCCAGAAGTTCCGCATCAGAAGCGGAAAATCGTCACGCAGCACCGCGCCCACGTCGGTCGGAGCCGGAGCGATATAGGTCGGGACCTCGAAGAAACGCACACCGAATTGCCAGATCAGCAGCAAGGCGATCGCCGTGCCTATGGGAACGGCGGCATTTTTCAGCCGCCGCATCAGCAGCGATGGCGCGCGGACCTCGGCTTCGGAGTCTTGGGATAGGTTCTCGACGACAGCCATCAGCAATCCTCCAGGGATTTGCGTAAATAGGACGAGTAGCGATTGAAATCCGGCGTCTCACGTAGTTCCACGTGGCGGGGCTCGGGCAGATCGATTTCGACGACCTCCTTCACCCGGCCCGGATGGGCGCGCAACATCAGGACCTTTTGACCCAGCAGCACCGCCTCCGGGATCGAATGGGTGACAAAAAGGCAGGTCACGCCGGTCTCTCGCCAGATCTCCAGCAATTGCATGTTGAGGTGGTCGCGGGTCATCTCATCCAGGGCGCCAAATGGCTCATCCATCAGCAAAAGCTTAGGTTGGCACACCAGGGCGCGCGCAATCGCAACACGTTGGCGCATGCCGCCCGACAACTCATGGGGCAGGGCATCCTCGCGCCCCTTCAGGCCGACCAGCTCCAGCAATTCCATCGGCGTCCGGTCGCCGCGCGGGATCTCGATGCCGCGTTTGCGTCCCATCTCCAACGGCAATTCCACGTTCTTCAGGGCAGAGCGCCAAGGCAGCAACGTGGCATCCTGAAAGACGAACGCAAACTCGCGGGCGAGGCGCGCCGCCTCTGTCGATTTTCCCAGGATTTCAACGCCGCCCGAGGCCGGTGGGACGAGGTCGGACACCAGGCGAAGCATGGTGGATTTTCCACAGCCCGACGGGCCGAGAATGGTCCAGAACTCCCCCGCGCCGATCTCAAGCGAGATGTCGGACAGTGCGGTGAATGAGCCGAACTTGACGCTCGCATTGGTCAGGGAAGCCGCCACAGGGCGACCTCCCGTCTGGATTTGCGACATCCCATCCATCGGCTTATCCGAAGGTCGGACGGGTGTCCGCCGTCGCTTCGAGGATATCCATCGTCATGATGTCCTCCAGCGCCGGCGCGCCGCTGGTGAATTGATCAAGCCGGTCGTAGATGTCGATCTGCGCCTGCCAGTTTTCGGCCGTCATCGTCCCCCAGCCGCGCTCGGCGGTCTGGTCGTTGAATGAATAGCCGAGGACCAGGGGGGCCGCCTCCATCTCGCTGTCACGATCAAGGTTCGGATAGGCCGCCACCAGTGCGTCCACGGCGGCTTCCGGATCCTCGTAGGCCGCGCCCCAACCGCGCGAGATGGCCCGGATTGCCGCCTGCAACTTGTCCGAATGCTCGGCCAGCATGTCGTCGGTGGTGTAGTAGGGGTTGGCGTAAAGCTGGATGCCAGCGTCCCACAGTGCCATGTCGACCCGTTGATCACCAAGGATCGACAGCGCGCTGACATTGGTGGTCCAACCGGTCGCGACCTGGGCCTGCCCGGTCATCAGCGCGCTCATGTCGCCGCCCATGACGATGACGTCGACGTCATCTTCCGAGATCCCGTTATGGGCCAGAAGCGCGCTCAACAGGATGCGCGCGGTGCCTTGGGTGGCCACGGTCTTGCCGATCAGATCCTGCGGCGTGCGCACCGGATTGTCGGCCAGCGAGAAATAGGTAAACGGGTGCTGCTGGTAGCCAGCGGCGATGCATTTGATCGGCAACCCTGCCGAACGCGCCAGCATCAGTGAGGGCGAGGACGAGATCGACCCGAGGTTGTTGGCCCCAGATGCGACTGCGGCAACGCCGTCCACGTTGGGACCGCCCGGCACGATTTCCAGCGCCAGCCCTTCTTCTTCGAAATAGCCCAGGTGATTGGCCATCACTTCGCCCATGATCCCGTTGGAGGCAAGCCAGCCCAACTGCATTCGGATCGTGTAGAGGTGGCCGTCGGCGCGTGCTGGCAGGACCGACATCATCGTGCCAGAGGCGGCAAGACTCGCGGCAGCGCCGGTGGTCTGCAGGAAAGAACGGCGGTCGAATGTATGAGACATTGTGATGGTACTCCAAGTTGCGATCGGTTTTTTGGTAACTCAACAAACGCTAGACGCATTGGGAGCGATGTATATAGGGTCAAAATGCGCGAATAGTGCTGCCTTTTTTGCAGCGCTTACCTGGTAGGACCTCCGGCAAAGGCTTTCCGATGCATGACAAGTTTTTGAATTACTTCGATGAAACGGTGCGGCAGGGGTCGATCCGCAAGGCAGCCGCGGTGCTGAACCTGTCGTCCTCATCGCTCAACCGGAAGATCATCAGCGTTGAAAACAAGCTTGGGATCAGGCTGTTCGAT
The DNA here is from genome assembly GCF_019195455.1 of Gymnodinialimonas phycosphaerae. Classification (NCBI taxonomy): domain Bacteria; kingdom Pseudomonadati; phylum Pseudomonadota; class Alphaproteobacteria; order Rhodobacterales; family Paracoccaceae; genus Gymnodinialimonas; species Gymnodinialimonas phycosphaerae. The sequence goes on from NZ_JAIMBW010000001.1 coordinate 1,051,255, forward strand.
CGCCATGCGGACGGGGTGAGCGTCACCGAGGCCGGGGCCGTTGTGTTGGAGCATTGTCGAAACACGTTGTTCGACTACCAGCGCATTATCCACATGGTCGACGACATCCGCGATATGCGGACCGGCCACATCAATATCGCGACCCTCGATTCAATTGCGCTTAGCGTGTTGCCGGAAGTGCTGGATACCTTCAAGGACTCCTACCCGGAGGTGGGATATACGATCCAAACCGCCGAACCCCACAACATCATGCAGGCCGTGGCCGAGGATTCCGCCGATATCGGCCTGTCTTTCAGCAACGACCTGCATCCCGATGTCCGCTGTCAGGCCGAAAAATCCACCCCCATCGGTGCGATCATGGCCCATGACCATCCCCTTGCCGAACGCGATCTGCTCGAGGTCAGTGATCTTGCGCCCTACCATCTGATCCGGTCCTACGATTCACAGTCACATCGGTCATTTGTGAACGAGGCTCTGGCAAACCTCAGTGTCCAGCTCTCGACACAGATGTCGACAAATTCGCTGCCGCTGGCGAAGTCCATGATCCTGAAAGGGCACGGCATCGGGATCTACTCAAAGATCGGTTTCATCGACGAAATCGAGGACGGACGCCTACGCTATGTGGCTCTCAATTCGCCACGGCTGCGCGAACTGCGGATCGGCGTTCTGATTTCATCGCGGACCGGCCTGTTGCCAGTGCAGCACCTTCTGGCGCGATCCTTGTCAAAATCGCTCCGGTCGCTGAGGCTGGATAGCTGAAATCCAGTCACGGTGCACTTACGATCGGGTTGGGAGACTACGCCAATGATCCTGACGGGACCCCCGTCGACCGCGATGTGTCAAGTCGCAAAGATCCACGCCACAAGCCTTGGCTCAGGCGAACGACCCAGACCCAGCCGTGCATTCTTCCTTCCTTGTTGCAGAACGGCTTCCTGGAACGAGCTTGTTCATTGCTGCAAAAAAAACGAACGGGTGTTGAATGTCCGATCGGCCGTATGGCGGGAACTTTCCGAGTTACAGATCGAAGCTGCCCTCCCGCGGACGAGAGGCTGGCAGGCCAGCACTTGCCCTCCCATCTTGAAAAGGTCACTAATCAGGAAATCTCCAAGCAAGTCACAGAGCTTGCTCACTTTTCTGCCTGCAATAGCCCCACGGTGATCCCCGCATGGCCGCAACACTATCCAACGTCCTGCGGTATTGGCGGACATCTCTGGCGGATGGTGCACTTGGTGACGGGACGTTCCGGACTGCGGATCGAAGAAGATTTCTCGCGCTCCCGAATGACGCGCTCAAGACGGGCATCCTTCCCAAAGAGGTCGTCCAGAACCTGTTCCAAGGCAAGGATGCTTCTGGAACCGTCTCGGTTCGGTTCTGGCCTCTTGTGACCGCTCGCAAAGCCTCACACGCCGCGTCGCGCGCCGATGGGATGCCCGAGATTGTCGCCCCCGTAGTCACCGAAGGTTTCGTGGATCGGACGGGGCGGATCGTGCCGACCCGCAATGCCATCGCGCGCGACCTGCTGACGCCCTTGCCCCGGGGTGCCTTCGCCCTTGGATCGGTGGACGCGCTTGACGATTTTCTGACGACGACACCCCTTCCCGAAATGACGACGGTCGAAGGCTGGCAGGACTATCGCCAGCATTGCCGTCAGATGGTCGATGCCCTCGCCCCCGGCTGGCCCTCTCGGGAGACGGAATACCTGCCGACCGGAAGCGGTTTCATCGAGGCATCTGAAGGCGCCAATGCAACGGTGCGCGGGATGTTGGATCTTTACGACAGCCTGCTGGCCGATGAACCGGACACGCCGCTTCTAAGCCAGCTTGCCTTGCCCTGTCGCTCTGAGATCGCGATGGATCACGGCATCGAAAAGGAGTTTTTTCGACGCCTTGGTCATTCGAACCCGCATTTCCCCCTCGCCGAACAGCAACGGCAGGTCCTCGCGTGGCTTGACGTCGCCAAACCGGGCGAGGTGATCGCGGTGAACGGCCCGCCCGGGACTGGCAAGACAACCATGCTGCTTTCCGCTGTGGCGGGGCTTTGGATAAAGGCCGCGCTCGACGGAGGCGAGCCGCCGATCATCGTCGCGGCCTCATCCAACAACCAGGCAGTGACCAACATCATCGACGCCTTTGGCAAGGATTTCGCAGCGGGCGAGGGTGTGTTTGCCGGGCGCTGGTTACCGGACATCAAGAGCTTCGGGATGTTTCTGCCGTCACATTCGCGGCGCATGGAGGCCGCGCAGCGCTATCAGACAGAGGCCTTCCAGGCGGAATGTGAATCCGTGGCCTATGTCGAGCGTGCGCGGGTTGCCTGGCTGGAAGCTGCGGAAAGGGCATTTCCGGATGCAAGGAACAAAGACGTCTCCGGGTATGTCGTCGCGCTTCAGGATCGTATGATTGCACAAGCCAATAAGCTCCGACAGCTGGACCAGGCTTTTGACCGCCGCGGAGCCTGCGCTGCCGCGCTCCTGTCGGAACTGGGTGAAGATCCGGGCGCAGAGCAAACACGGCGCGCCGATGCTTTGCGCGCCAGTCAGGAAGAGGCGGATCGACTGGCCGCCGCACGTGCGGCGCTGGATCACTATCTTGCCTCCGAGTCCTGGCTAATCGGTCTTTTCGCGTTCATGTCTTCGGTCAAGCGCAAACGCGCTTTGAGGGCGCGCCTGACTATCGGAGATCGACTGGACGGCTTGCAGGACATAACTCGTGTCGAGGATATCGAAACGCGGGTCGCGGATGCCCTGAAACAGGCGCAGCAGAACCTCGCTTCTGCCAAACAGCTCTTCGCCCGAGCAGAGGAGTTGATACGGCAGGCCACGGCCAGCGATCAGGCTTGGCGCAAGGCGGCAGAGGCCTTCGGGGGCTCGGATGACTTGGACGTGCTGGAGCGGGAGGCGGATCTCGGGACCCGTTTCGACTTGTTCCTGCTCGCGACCCACTACTGGGAAGGACGGTGGTTGATGGCGATGGAAGCCGATCTTGGCACCATCACCGCGTCGCATGAGAAGTCCGGACGAAAGACGATCGAACCACGCTGGCAACGTCGCATGATGTTGACGCCCTGCGCCGTGGCCACCTTTGCCAGCCTGCCGGGGAAACTGACGTGCAGCCGCTATCAAGGGGGCAAGTTCGCGTCTGACAGCCTTTACAATTTCATCGACCTACTGATCGTCGATGAAGCCGGGCAAGTCCTGCCCGAGGTCGCTGGCGCCTCTTTCGCTCTGGCCAAACGCGCGCTGGTCATCGGCGACACGCAGCAGATCGAGCCGATATCGGCCGTGCCCTGCCCTGTCGATATCGGGAACCTCAAGGACTGTGGGTTGATCGACGGCGAAGGGGTGCCCGATGACCTGGCCGCAAGCGGCATCCGATCCACCGGCGGCAGCGCCATGCGTCTTGCGCAGCAGGCCTGCACCGTCGCGCCCTGGCCCGATCTGGATCGCGGGCTTTACCTGTTTGAACATCGCCGCTGCCATGATGAGATCATCGGCTTCAGCAATGCCCTGTGCTACAAGGGTAAACTACGCCCGATGCGCGGCCCGGCACCAACGGATGCGGTTCTTCCCGCACTGGGCTACCTGCATGTCGAAGGCCGCGCCTTCACGAATGGTGGCAGCCGCATCAACCCCGTCGAGGCCCGTACCATCGGAGCATGGCTAAAGGAAAACCGCGCGGGTCTGGAAGGCCACTACGGTCTTCCACTTGAGCAGATTGTCGGGCTCGTCACGCCCTTTGGCCAGCAAGTGCGCGCCATTCGGGACGCCTGCACCGCGCGCGGCATCACGGTGTCCGGACGCGAAGGCATGACAATCGGCACCGTGCACGCGCTGCAAGGGGCCGAGCGGCCGGTGGTGATCTTCTCGCCGGTCTATTCAAAACACGCGGATGGCGGTTTCATCGATGCCTCGCCCAGCATGTTGAACGTGACGGTGTCGCGAGCCAAGGACAGCTGCCTTGTTTTCGGCGATATGGACATCATGGCCACCGCCCGGAGCGGCTCTTCGCGCGCGCTGCTGTCCGAATTCCTTGCGGCCCAGGGCAAGGCGTTGGATTTCGCCATGGAGCCGCGCGAGGACCTGACCCGCGACGACGCCAAAATCGAGATGCTTCAGCACTCCGCTGAGCACGATGCCTTCCTCGTGAGTGCCCTAAAGGGCGAGGGGCGGAGATACATGATCGTCAGCCCGTGGGTCGTTGCGGGAACCATCGAACGGACTGGCCTTTTGGACGCCATGGAGGCCGCTCGTCAGCGCGGGGCAGAGATCGAAGTCTTTGCCGATCCTCTGCTGAACACCGGCCCGGCGGCCGGTGGGCTGAGCCAGATGGAAGCCGTCGAACGCCGACTTTCCGCGATTGGTGTCGCCGTTCACCGGGTGCCGAAACTCCACAGCAAGATCGTGACCGTCGATCAATCGCTTCTCTGTGCTGGATCATTCAACTGGCTCAGCGCGGATCGGAACGGGCAATACGCCCGGCACGAAACGTCATTTGTCTATCGCGGCCCGCACCTTGAGGATGAAATCAAGACCATTCGGGACGGCCTCGCGCGCCGTACGACGTAGCAGTCCGCGAAGATGACCGAACGATATTGCTTCCGCCACGTCACGCAGGAGCGGCAGGTGATCCATTGGGGGATACCGCTACAACGCGCTCCCGGAGCGTTGAATTGAGCTGGCATCGGACAACCCCGCTGACCGCATGGCTAGCGCTCATCCGCCGCCTTCAATGACCTTCAGAGCAAGGGGAAAGCAGTAGCTTGCGCTGATGGGTATCACTCCAAGGAAACTATTCGACACTCAGATCAGTTTTCGTCCGCACTCGTCGAACGCTCCGACGGGAAAATCTAGGATCCTATTGAACTAAACACCGTGACAGCAGCGTAATCCATGGGAACGGCCATTCATCCGCTGCGTAGCCTGGGGTGAAGCGGGCTTACGGCCAAGCATTTCCGAGGCACGGCATCATCTGCCGTGTCATCATTGTCGGAGCGTGCCCACGGCCCAAAGCCGCGTTTCGTCGAAGCCTTCGACGTTGCGGCGCATATTTACCAAAGCAGACGGGACGCCGCATTCATGGCGTTGTCTACACGTCTCTTCTTGGCTGTCTATGGGCTGGGTTGTAGGGTGGCGCGCGACACCATTCGAAACCGCACCCATCGTAGAGAAGCAAGCCATGGTCCTCGTGCACAAGTTTGCTGCCTTTGTAACCATGCCCAAACGGGAGCGTGCGCTGCTTATTGAGGCGGCTGCCGCTTTGGTGCGGGCGCAAGTACGCATCAAGATCCGCCCATTTCCGGCAATTGCTGCGGGACTTGGCCGCGAAGTCCGAGACGTGGGCCTCCATGGCCAGCCCGATAGGCTGGAGGAGACACGCGAGATTGCCAGCAGCGTGCGTCGAGCTGCCCGGGTCCTTCCCACCAAGGCAATGTGCTTGCCGCGCGCCATGGCCTTGAAAACGATGCTCGATCGACGCGCGATTGCTTCGGTTTGTGTAGTCGGCGTGCGGGATTCCCGGGAAGCGGTTGGTGTCGATGCCCATGCTTGGGTCGAAGTCGCCGGAGAGATTGTGATTGGGGGGGATCGATCAAGGCAGTATATTGTGCTGACCAGCTATATCTGAATGCCGGCATGGCCCTGGCGTGGACCCAGTACCCTAGCTGGCAGCGATCAGGCCTTCCGCGTCCAGTTGGTCGATCAACTCGCAAAAATCGTCCACCACTTGGTCACGATCCACGGCGAAAGAGTTTAGCACAGCCTCGATTGTCTTGGAGGTGTCACCATGATCCGCAAGCTGCTTCCAGAAAACGCTTCCTACAGGATCCAGCGCAAAATATGTTCCAGTCGTCAAATCTAGCAGAACCGTTTGATCCGTAAGTTCTTGGAATAAGACGTCGGGTGAAGTCGTGACCGTTTGGGGCATCTTTGAAGGCATGGAGGGATCTCGCGTGTCTTGGGTTCGGGGTGCGGCAACCGTGTTTGCGGTTTCGTGTCAATCGGCCAAGTCTCTATGCCCCACAATGGACAGCGGAGACAATTCCATGATTTGTCATGAACGTTTCACCGCAAGCGCCACCTTCGCAACGTCTGAAGAACTATTCTCACAGCCACCGCCATGATGCATCGGCCCTCCAGTAGGCCCATGATGGATTGCTGAGATTGTTCCTCTGTAAGCCTTTCCAAAGCGAGGGCAATTTCGACGCCGGTATTGGCGCCTTGCACCTTAGCGACGTTGCTTATGTCCCTTTGTAAAGCCAGAACAACGTCGCTTTCGCTCAGGGCGATGAGGCACCATGCGCAAGACCGATGTGAAGACACTTCGGTATGATGCGCCTCGATCGAAGTGAAGCATGCGCTTTGGGAGGGAAGATTCAAGAGCATTGTCAGAAAGAACCGAATGTCTGGATCCGTGATCGACTGCCTTGCAGCCGTGATATAGCGAACCTGCATTTGTCCCTCCCGCGCGGACAGCAGGTGTTGGGCAAGGGGCCCATAGGCATCCTTGGCGCTGTCAAGGAACAGCCGCCAATCAGCATTTTTGAACTTGCAGACTAGTGTTTATCGAAAGTCCAAACGCCATGAAAACTCGACCCGACCACCACCTTGAACGCATCGGGAAAGGCGTGTTGCTGAATTGTCGTTGTCGCTTCCGCCCAGTTCAGAATTTTCGATTTTGAACTCAGCGCATTGATAGACCGTCACGGTCAGGTCGCCGAATACAACTTTGATCCGGTTTCCCAAATCCAGAAATCCTGCATAGGTCAAGAGATTGGTATCCCGAAGGGGGCCCGTGTCATTGCGGGCGAGCGCGCGCGTCTTCCAAGCAAATGCCACCCTGAGGTTTCCAGCATGCTGATACACTGCGCTAAAACGGCAAGCGTTGATCGGACATCTTGACATAAAAAGCGCCAGAACGCGCTTGCTTCCATTGGATAAAGCCGCGATATCTTGAGCCAAACAAGAGGATCCGAACCATGACACAGGCCAACGGCGGAGACGCCAACACATCACGCTCTGATCGGGAAGAGCTTTCAACCTATAGCAAGCCGTCACTGACCAAAATGGGCGCTTTTGGTGATGTCGTTCAAAACAGCTTTAATCCAGGCAATGACGCATCAGGTGGCTTTCCAACAGACTCTGGATCCTAGAACTCTTTCGCGTCCTGGTTGGCTACGCCGGGCTTCGCCTGACACACCTGAAAGCCGTTTTTGAAGGTGCCTTGGCGCGAGATGAGCTTCACTACATCAGTACGATCAGAGTTCGCGGCGGTCGTCACTAAAGCGGCCGATCACTTTGATCATCGTGACCTCCTTGCTCGGCTTGATCGAAATCTTGAGGCGGGTAATTCTGCGTATCTGATCATCTCAGACCCGCATTGCGTGATGCTTGCGGCTCGGCGCGGCGCGGTTCATCCGGCTAAAAATACGCTTGACCAAGCGTTTTGTGCAATGTCCGGGTCGCTACACAACACGCGCGACTTGCCCTTTGCAGAATGCGGTCCCTTATCCGACCCATCTTCGACAGCTTTGAACCTTTTCAGGTCTGGAGGAGCAGCCGCCCTGGAGCGGTTGGAAGGGCAGTTTGCCTATGCCCTTTGGGACGCCCGATCGCGCACCTTGTTTTGCGGTCGTGATCACTTCGGGCGAAACCCGCTGTTCTTTCATCAGGCGCCTGACGCGACGTTTGTCGCAACGTCTCCGCGATTGCTGGCGCGGTTTGCCGGAATTCCGTTGCGCCTTGATCGCGTGCAATTGACGCAAAGCGGACTAATGAAAGAGCGGGGCGGGATGACCCATGGCACTACCTTTCACGGTATCCAAGGCCTTTCGGCGGCATGTATCGCGCAGGTCAAGCCAAATGAATTCACCGTCCGCCAATATTGGTCGCCCGGGTCGGTGCGCGGCGTCGGTTTGAGACGTGGGACGCGGGCGATTGAAGACTATTGGGATGAGTGCCGAGATCTTATGTTTGCTGCGGTGGAAAAGTGTCTTCCCAAGACAGGGCCGGTCATTACGCTTCTCAGCGGCGGCTTGGACTCGTCGGCCATCACCGCAATGGCCATGCAGGTCCTGAAACGCCAGAACCGTGAGTTGGTGAGCTTGTCTGCCATCCCTGAATTCGCGCATCCCGACCAACGGTCCGAGCGGGAATTCATGGAGCAGTTTGCAGGTTTTCAAAACCTGCGGCAAATTTTCGTAACCGCACCGGAACGGGGACCTTTCGACGACCTGGAGAAGATGGCGGCCGGGGTGCAGTGTCCGCTTTGGTCATCGCGTCATTTTATGTATCAAGCCTTCGCCCAAGCTGCGAATGCGCAAGGGGCATCGGCTATTCTGGACGGCATCGGGGGTGAAATTGGCCCCACAAACCCAGCAAGTGCGGCCTTCCCGCAATGGGCTATGCAAGGCCGATGGGTACATCTGACCCGCGAGTTGGTGGCGATGAAAAAGGTGTCGGAGGGCAGCAGCATGGCAAGCCTGTTCCGGTCTCGCTTGGCACGCCCTCTCTTGAAGCCTTGGGCCAATCAAGCCCCTGACCTGATGAAGCGTATTCTGCATCCGTCGTTCTATTCCGACTATGCACGGGCGCAACCCAAGCGGCAGCGCGATATTCTTTACCGGTTCAGCCAATCCCACGCGACACGACGACACGTGGCCCATTCGCAAAACCCGTCACGCAACTCGTTCACGGATGGGCTGTTTGGGGCGCAGTTCATGTACCCGTTCCTGGACAAATCCCTGGCTGAATTTGCGATCAGCGCACCAGTGGATGCGATGGTGAAGGATGGATACGCTCGTCATATGGTACGCAGGTCGCTAGATGGGGTGCTGCCAAAGGCGATCCAATGGCGGACGTCCAAGGCTCCTTTCTCGACAGACTATGTGTCTCGATACAATCGGCAGCGTTCGGCCGCCCAGGACTATGTCAGCGACCTTCGGAACGATGATCCCGCAGCCCACATCGTGGATATCCAACGGCTCCGGCAGATTTTGACCCGCGACATGCCCCACGACCCTGCGGCGGCGGGCTATTTCGACGGCTCCCATGTGGTACCTGGCGCTCTGTCGACCCTCGCCTTTCTGCGTGAATTTGATGAGCTGTGATGCGATGAATTCATCACCCGCAATATCCAACCCGACGTACAGTTTGTTTGGGTTAACAGTTGAAACGTCACAGCCGCTTTTTCGCGTTCCGCCGATCACACCCCGGAAAACCGCCGATCTGAAGATCGAGTTTGCAGGTCAATATGACCCTGCACACGATCTGCATGACTGGGAGAACGTCACTTTCCCGCTTCGCAGACACGGCGGCCGTATCCAGGTCGCGCAATGCAAGGACCGGATTCGTCTCATATACGACACCAAATTTGGCACGGTTGTTGCGGTTTCAGATCTTGGAGCGACATCCATCAAGATTGCGCGCTGTGATGGCGCAACTGACGCGGATCTCGCCTCGGTCTGCTTGGGGACAATCATGGGGTTTGCCTTGCGACGGCGGGGATTGGCCTGTCTACATGCAAGCGTGGTACGGATTGGTGACCGTAGCTATGCGTTCTTGGGGCGCAGCGGCACGGGGAAGTCTACTTTGGCGGCTGCCTTTGTGCGCTACGCGGGGGCTCAATTGGTCGCCGACGATATTGCCGCTTTGGAAATGATCAACGGTACATGGACAGCCCGGACAGGATATCCAGCGTCCCGCCTCAATGGCGATGCAGTGCGGGCCATCGGCAACGCCTCGCCACAGGATACAGACTTTGTTTATGCTTCGCAGTTGGACAAACGATATGTGTGGTTGCCCGCGCAATGCACCGCTGACAGGCCCATGCCGGTTTCTGCGGTTTTCGATCTAGGCGACACAACCTCTGATCAAGACCTCCCCCTGAATGAGGCTCAATCCTTGCGCTCTTTGTCACGCCAATCCTATGCAAGTTACGCTTTGATCGATCGCGCAGACGTGCGGGCTGAATTCCAGGCACTGGCCCAACTGAGTCGCGACGTGCCCTTTATTCCCTGTGCAGGGCGCCGTGGGCTTGGCTATCTGCCAGACCATGTGCGCCGCATACAAGAGATTGGAAGTCGGGTGTCATGACAGACCTTCGCCCTTTTGAGCGCTTGATCGCCCCAATGTCTGCGGAAGATTTCTTCGTGGATGTTTTTGGGCAAACATCGATGCACCTGTCGGATCGTCCGGCGGGCGCTTTTGATGACGTGCTGACAGTCGCCGATATCTCGACATTCCTTGCCTCCAACCCACAGCCTGATTTGATTCACGTTTTCAATGAGGATGCACGCGCGCCACATGAAGACTGGACCCGAATAGACGCGTGTTCAGACATGACACCGCTTGTGGATGCCAACGCTTTGATGAGCTTGATCGACCGCGGCATGTCGGTTCGATTGAGTTCTGTCCACCGGAGCATTCCAAGCCTCAAGGCATTTTGCCATGCGTTGGAACAAGACCTCTGCATGCCGCTGCGCGCCAACATCTACATCACGCCGCCCGGGCGCAAAGCGCTGCCCCCCCATTATGACCGGTATGATGTGTTCGTCCTTCAGGTCCACGGCAAGAAACGGTGGGCTCTGTTCGACCATCGCGTGCCCAATGCAACGCTTGAAACTCCTAAAACGCTGAAGGCACCGTCTCCTGTTACCGAGCACGCTCATATGCTGCTCAGCCCCGGCTGTCTGGCCTATGTGCCGCGCGGTCTGGTTCATTCCGCAGAAACCATTGAGGGGGTCTCGATTCACGTAACTCTGGGCTTGTTGCATCCGACATTGGGCAACGTTCTAGAGGCCGCTTCAGCGCAGTGTTGGCAGGACCCCGAGTTACGAGAGGCTGTTCCCCACGGGTATTCAAACGATGAAGACAAGGCGAAATCCGTGCAAGCAATCATCGCCGCCATGACCCACTTTGCGACTCCAAAGGTCGTCGATCAAGCACTTGAAGACGTGCAAGCAGCGACGCGCAGCAAGATGATTGACCTTCTTCAAGCACCGTTGGACAGGTATTTCCGCGCCGGCGACCTGACCATGGCGTGTGAATTGATGCTGAGCGCAGGGGATCAGATTCTATGTGACGACCAAGATGGCATCAACATGTCCGTTCACTGTCGGGATCATCGTTTCGTCGCACCGGTATTCGCGCGGCCCGCGATTGATCTGATCAACGAAGGGGCAAGGTTCAGCGCCCAAGGACTGCCCGGCATGTTGACCCCGGCCTACAAATTGGAACTGGTGCGAAAACTATACAAGGTGGGCGTTTTGGGCGAAGTTGATGCCAGCGACTGATAATAACGTCACCCCAAATGACGCCTTTCTAGAGATTTATGAGAAGACGGCAGGGCTTATCCCTCATTCGCTCAGCCACGACGGCTCGCGCCTGACCTGGATCGATTTGGGATCTTATCACATGTATGAGGGCAGTTACCAAAAGGCCTCGCACACGGCGGTCGCGCTTCTGGGCAGAGGTCCAGACACAGTATATCAACCATTTTTCACAACCGAATTGTCAGTAATCGATGATCTCACTCCGGCGCCGGATGACGTGTCCCCTACGGCCTTCATCTTTGGGGTTTCCCGTTGCGGCTCTACCTTGTTGACACGCGCGCTGGCCCGCGACCGCCGTATCTTGGCCTTTGGTGAGGCGTTGATACCCAACGGATTGTGGCGCTTGGGCGGCCCGAGCACGTTGACCCATGCAACTGGCACCATTGCCCGGCTTCGGAAGGTCATCACTTTGATGGGACGAAATCGCGGTGGCGGATACCGGCACATGGTCCTTAAGCTTTCTTCCGTGGAGTTGCACGCTGCCTCCCCTCTCAGGGCGGCATTTCCCGACGCGCCATGCTTGTTCATGTATCGCAACCCGACCGAGGTTTTGGTCTCACACCTGAACCGCAAGCCCGGTTGGCACGACGCCATGTCGACCGACTGGGGAAGCTTTCTGTGTGGGCAGGAGACTCCGCAAACCACGACCGAATTCTATGCAAAGGTCTTGCGGGGGTATTATTCCGTTGCGATGTCTGATGCCGCAAAGAATTGGACGTTGCTGCAATATCCTGAACTCGCGCCGCACCGTCTTCCCGATATTCTCGCAGCGCTTGGGATTGACGCAGATGATGTAGATTTGACCGCGATGTCGCGCTGTTTCCGGAGCTATTCCAAATCTCCCTACCAGAATGCGCAGTTCGCGGACGACCAGGGCAAGAAGCAACGCGATGCCAGCGCCGCTGTCGCCGAGCTGGTCGCCACGCATCTGGATCCGCTTCATCAAGCCTTGGCGCAAGCGCCACAGAACCTTGCACCCCATAGCGATGCCGGGGCCTGGAAAACGCGTTAGAAGAGCCTTGCTTTGAGTGCAGCGATCACTCGACCAGTCTGCGGCGGGTAATCGTGTATCGCGCGCCGGCCTCCAGGGGGATCGCAACCTCTGAAACCTCCCCATCGGGCCAGGTCACCACTACGCCTTGCGCGAGTGGTTGATCCCCCAGGCCAAAGTGGGCGATCAACTCGTCGTGGGACATGTAGCCGCCGCTTGCAACGATCTCGCGCATTTGGCTTGTCCCATCGGGCGTCGTAATGGTGATCCGGGCACCTACGGCAAACCGGTTCCCCCGCTCATCGCGCAGGCTGATCGACAGTGCATTTCCGATTGGGCCATCATTGCGCAACATCGAAACCGGGCCGACCAAAGGCGGCACGACGATGTCGAGATCTCCGTCGAGGTCGAAATCAACGTAGGCAAACGAAGCAATGTCGAGGTTGGAGTTCAACCCGACCTCTCGCGTGACATTCTCAAACCCGCCGCCTTCGATATTGCGATAGAAATACGAAGGATGGCGGATGTCGACGGTGGGGAACCCGGTCACGATAAACAGATCCTGGAATGCATCGTGGTTCAAATCCGCAAACCGCGCGTTCCAGACCCAGCCGCCATTCACAACCCCTAATGCCCCGGCAACGTCGCGCCATGCGCCTGCCTCATCGCGGGCAAACAGGAGATTGCGCCTGTCGACCGAGGGAAGCTGGCTGTCAATCTGTGCAGCCGTTGGCGGGGTCACGGGACCTGCCAACGTTTCACAAGCCGCGTGAAGCAATGGCCAGCCCGGTGAAAAGGGCGCACAATAATCCAACGACACGTTGCGCGTGTCCAGCGCGGCGTAGGCCTGAAGCGCAACACAATCAGCTTCCATACCAGGAACCGGCCATTGCGCGCATTGATCCAGATTGCCGCGCCGGTGTGCGACCGTCCGAATGTCGACCCCTTGGTAGTGACGCAGACACGCCGACCTTGCCGCGTCATCCAAAAGCTCAGCGCAAACCTCTGCCGGCTCCATACTCGCAACCGAGTTCCTTTCCCACGCACGCTGGCCGACAAAAATCTCTGGGATCAAATCATTGTCGATATCCGCGCTTGTCATGGCCATGGTCGTTCTACCGCTAAGCGGAAGGACATCCGTCGGCTCTGACATCAAGTGCATCGCGCCCTGGCCGTCGTTGCGATAAATGATATCTCCTGGTCCGAAGTCATTGCCGACGAACAGATCTCTTGACCCATCTTCGTCCAGGTCAACGAAAAGCGCCGTCAGCGTTTCCGCTACAACGCCATCAAGATCTATTCGGTCGTATCCCGTGTCCGAGCTGATAAGCAGCACATCTTGGCTGGAGGGCGGCGACGCCTCGCGGCCATTGTTGCCATAGCCCGCGTTGCCAATGAACAGATCAAGGCGGCCATCGTGGTTGGTATCATCGAATGCAAGCACCGTGGGCATGACCGCAGCTTCTGTGTTCGGCAAATTTACAAGGCCATCGGCCTCAAACATCCCGTCCGAGTTTGCGACCATCCAGACCCCTGCTTGCAGGGTCGAGAACACCAGATCGAGCCAGCCGTCGTTCGTCATATCGATTAATGCGACAGCGCCGATTGTCCAATTCTCTGCCTCTGGCAGGATCACTTCCTGCCGTTCAAAGTGTCCGTTTTGAGAGTTTGCGTAGACGCCAAAACCCCGCTCCGACCCAAAAACCAGATCCGGCCACCCATCATTGTGGATGTCACCTGCGGCAACCGCGCGGACCTGGACCATAGGGTTGCTGAAGCGCTCAAAAGTTTGCCCAAAACCCTCGGTCAACCCAATCTCAGCGCCTTCAATGCGGGTGAACTGGTGCTGTGCGCGCACCACGGCTGACGGATCGTACGGTGCCTGCTCGATCGATAAGCCATCTGCTGCAAAAAGCATTTCAGCAGACACTTGATTTGCCTGCAGCTCGGCCACTAGCGCCCGGGCCGGGCGATCTGGAAGGGGACGGGTGAAGTACTCTCTCTCGACCGGTGCATCGACTTGCGCCAGTTGCGCTCGGATCACTGTGTCTTGGGCCTCTGCGTACTGTGGGTGATAGACGTGCACAAATGCGCCACCCGCCACGCCCAAAGCGGAAAGAGAGGCGATCATGGCCAGCGCGATCTGCCGGGACAATTGCCGCCAGATCAACAAGAACGGATACACGGAAAAGATCCCAAGCCCGAACAGCATGACCATGACATAGCCCGCACTTAGTCCTGCGTTGAACAAAGCCGCCGCGACGATGACGTCAAACATCATCGGTGAGGGCAGGATCAGTGCGAAGATGGCCAAAAGAAGCATTGCTCTCAAAACCACGATCGCCCCATCGCGTGGAAGTATCTCAGCCAGCGTGTCAAAGGGCAGAACGGTCACCACTGCAGCCCCCAGGACACCGGCTAACAGCATAAGCGGCACCGTCACGGCGACAAGATAGAGCAAGTTCCTCAAGGCTTCGGACAGCACGAAAATGCTTGATCCACTCCAGCCCTGCTGCAACGCCGTCCTAGGGGACGGAGGTTGCAGCAGTCGGCTCAAGGGCGCCGATCGGGGCACATCACCGATGGCAATTTGTTGGGTCTTCGCTGGGAACATCCGGACAATCAGGGGCACCAGGACCAAGATAAATACCAGAGTCAGGCCAATCTTCGTCACCGCGATGTGCAACGGGAAGAGCGACAGCACCATGGTCAGGACCAAGACATTCATTGTCGGAGAGCTGACCATCATGGCCAGAGCCGTCTCTGGCCGCGCGCCGCCCACGATCGCACCTTGAGAAACCGGTGTCGCGCAGTTGACGCAAACCCCCAAAGGGGCGCCCACCAACAATCCCAAAAAGCTGTTGGCCAATCGGCTCTTGAAGTGAAGACGTTGCAGGTGCGGAAGCATCGTAAGGATCAACGCGCCTGCCAGCAGACCGAACGTCATTCCCTTCCAGTTTGTGAACACCCAGTTGATCGCGTTCACCCCGATCTCCTGAAAAAGCGAAGGTTGAGGTGGCATATTGATCAGCAGGTCGAACCCGATAGCGGAGAATTGCGTATCACCGGCCATCAAGGCCTTCTGATCCAGATCGGGATAACGCGATCCAAACCAAAAGACGCCCACCAGGATCAAGGTGAGGCCGAGGGCAATCTTGAATGGCTTGTTCTGAAGAAGCCCGTGTGTGCTGTGATCAACCATGAGAAGTATCCGCCTTTTCGGCTCCGGTTAGGCACAAACGGCCGCGCGCGACCATCGCCTTGCACATCTGTGAAAGAACCTCAAGCTGGCGCATGCACCTATGGTGAGGAATGCCTCGGTGTCCGCTTTGACGCATTTGACATATGCATTGTACACGCAAACGAACGCCCGCATCCCGCCGTTCGTGACACCAGCCAGATCTTCCCTTAGCCTGGCGCGATGTCGAGCCATGCGTGGACAGATACCGAGAATGACCTGATCGTCGCGGATTACTTCGCGATGCTGGCCGACGATGTGGCAGGCCGTCCCCACAACAAGGCCGAGCATCGGCGGCAGCTTCTGCCGCGCCTCAACAACCGGTCTGACGGGGCGGTTGAGTTCAAACGTCAGAACATCAGCGCTGTGCTCAAAGGACTCGGTGAGGCCTGGATCACCGGGTACAATCCCGTGTTCAACTTTCAGGCCAGCCTGATCGACGCCGTTGCACGATGGTTGGCGATGAACCCCGACTGGACGCACCGCACCGCACCGCACCCTCACTTCACGGCCCGTGGACGGCATGGCGGATTCGGCCCAACTCTGGGTCGGGCCCGCACCGACTCTGTCCAACCAGCCGCCGCCGGGCGAGCTCGAGCAGATGCTCCACATCGCCCGGAAGTTCGACGTGGCTGCGCGAGATGAGCGAAACCGCGCCCTGGGCAAAGCTGGAGAAGAGCGAGTCTTGAAGCACGAGCGTGACGCTCTAACTGCGGCGGGACGTGAGGATCTGGCGCAGAAAATCCGCTGGGTTTCCGGAGAAGACGGGGATGGCGCGGGCTATGATATTGCCAGTTTCGATGCAGATGGGCGGCAGCGTCTGATCGAGGTCAAGATCACAAACGGCTGGGAGCGCACGCCGTTTCACATCTCACGCAATGAGTTGGCCGTGGCAGAGGAACGGCGAGAGGAGTGGTGCCTGTTCCGCCTCTGGAACTTCGCACGAACGCCCAAGGCTTTCGAGTTACGCCGCGTCGCTGGGACCCGTGCGGCAGGATGCCACCTAAGCTACAGAATATATGAAAAAAACCGCACGGCAGCTGCCGAGAGGACCAATTCAATTGCACTGAGATTTGCGCACGATATCAGATAGTTGTTGAATGGCGTAGCACCACAGGCTTCAGCCCGGCACGCAAGAACCTGAACAACAACTCCTTGGCACGCTTCAGTGCCAAGTGTTTCATCTCGCAATTCGTCCCGATGGTCCGGGCGCGCCTGCCGTGGGATCGTTTTGACTACCCCGACAAGCCGATCGATCCTACCTTTCAGCGACCGCCACGGGTGAGGCGCTTGAGAGGCCAACGGTCCGATTTGTGCGCCGCCGCTGGCCGTATTGCAACCAACGCACTTGCCCCTGCACAGCGCTGTTTGAAGGGTCCAAGCTGTTCGGCGTGAAGACGCCGCTGTCGTCTCGAAGACTCTGTGCCAATCCGACCCGGTTGGTCGATACCGCGCGGATCGAGGCGTCTCAAGTGGAAGGTGCTGCCCCGCTTGGCAATGCTCTTGACGGTATATCTCCGCGTTTGTGTGGCAAATCAAGCGGATCGAACACTACCGTCAGCGCGAATACGCCGAATTTTCACCTTCGATCAGGGTGTTGCAAATTGGCGGCCTAGGAAAAATGGCGGAGAGACAGGGATTCGAACCCTGGGTGGGCTTGCACCCACAACGGTTTTCGAGACCGCCCCGTTCGACCACTCCGGCACCTCTCCGCGGTCTTGGATGATGCTTCAGCAAAATCCGTGGGCGGACAGGTAGCGGCAAGCGGCGGGGCACGCAAGGGGCAGGGGGGCAAAGCTGCGGGAAAATCGCTGCAAGCCCCTTCTCGGACCCGAAAAAAATGCGCGAACCTGTGCTGGAACGAGATCGCTCCATGGATTCCGTCGGAAAACCACGTCATTCTACATGCGACACCACCGAAGGGAGCGCCCCATGATCCGCATCGCATGTTTGTCCGTGAGCCTCGCGCTTGGGGCCTTGGCTTCGCTGCCAGATACGGCGCGGGCGCAGGAGGCGCAGGTCGCCCCACCGACCGCCTTGGCGCAGGAGGCGCCAGCGCTGTACCGGATGCTTGATGGTTTGGGCATGTATGAGATCATCGCGCTGATGGGTACCGAGAACACCCGCGGCGGCGCGGACCTAGAAGAGCAGTTGTTTCCCGGGGCAGGGGGGGCGGCTTGGCGGGCGACCGTGGCCGGGTTGCATGCGACACCCCGGATGGTGGGGCTCTTCGAGGATGCCTTCGACCGCGACGCCGTGTCCCCGGACCAGATCGCCATCGTGCAGGCCTTCATCGACTCGGAAGCGGGCCAAAGGGTGATTGGCGGAGAACTCGCCGCGCGGCGAATGTTCCTGGACGAGGCCGCCGTCGATGCCGCGACCGAGGACCTGATGGCTGCCATTGCCGCCGACAGCCCCCGGCTGGACACTCTGCAGCGTCTCAATTCGGTAAGCGGGCTGGTCGATCGCAACGTCTCGGGTGCGCTGAACCTGCGGATCGCCTTCTACCGGGGCCTGATCGATGGCGGAGCCTTCGACAATGACGTGCCGGAAAGCATGATGTTGGCCGAGGTTTGGGCGCAAGAACCCGAAGTGCGCCACCTCACCGTTGAATGGCTGTTCTCATTCCAGCTTGCCGCCTACGCCGAGGTCACGGATGCGGATCTGGAGACCTATGTAGCGCTTGCGGACGCGCCTGCCGGGCGCGCGGTGAATGCGGCATTGTTCAACGCCTTCGACGAGATGCTCGCCTCACTCAGCTATGATCTGGGCGTCGCGGCAGCCGGGTTCATTGTTGGTGAAGACACCTGAAGGCCCGATTGCAGCAGACCTGCGCCCGCGCAGCAATGGTTGCTTGACAAAGGCCCGGCCCTGACGCATCTAGCGGCGTCCATCAGTGAAGGGATTCCCCGCGCGCGGTGGTGTTATGGTTACAATCACCCTTGAAGGGGTGCGCTGTCCGAGGTGGGAAAAGCCCCGCAAACACTGGCGATGCCGCTTGTATCGTTGGGACCACAGGACGCGGTGAGACAAAGGAAAAGCCCATGTTCGCTGTCATGAAGACAGGCGGCAAGCAATATAAGGTCCAGGCCGGTGACAAACTGCGCGTGGAACTGCTTGCAGCGGAGGCCGGTGAGGCCATCCAATTCAACGAAATTCTGATGCTTGGCGGTGACAGTGTCACCGTTGGCGCGCCCCTCGTGGAAGGTGCCGCCGTTCAGGCCAACGTGATCGACATGGTGAAGGGCGAAAAGCTCATCCACTACGTCAAGCGTCGCCGCAAGCACTCGTCCCAGCGCAAGAAGGGTCACCGTCAGAAGCTGACGCTGATCGAGATCACCGAGATCCTCGCATCCGGTGGCGACAAGACCGGCGTGAAGGCCGCGATGGGCTCTGGCTCCGTGACCGCAAGCGCGGCTGTCGCAGCCGCCCCCGCGAAGAAAGCCAAGAAGGCAGAGGAGCCCGCAGCCGACGCCCCCAAGGCTGAAAAGCCGAAAGCTGAAAAGAAAGCCGCGCCTAAGAAGGCGAAGGCCGAAGCAGCCCCCGAAGCCGCCGCAGAGGGCACCCGCCCCGCGAACCTTCTGACGGAAGCCCGTGGCGGTCAGCCCGATGATCTGAAAAAGATCTCTGGCGTGGGTCCCAAACTGGAAGGCCTGCTGCACGAAAACGGCGTGTTCCACTTCGACCAGATCATGGCCTGGGGCGCCGAAGAGATCGCCTATATGGATGACAAGCTGTCGTTCAAAGGCCGCATTGAGCGTGACAACTGGATTGAGCAAGCGACCACGTTTGCCGCAGAACAGGAGTAAGTAACCCATGGCACATAAAAAAGCAGGTGGTTCCTCCCGCAACGGTCGCGACTCAGCTGGTCGCCGCCTTGGCATCAAGAAATACGGCGGCGAGTCCGTGATCTCCGGCAACATCATCGCGCGTCAGCGCGGCAACAAGTGGTGGCCGGGTGAAGGTGTGGGCGAAGGCAAGGATCACACGATCTTCGCCGTGACCGACGGCCACGTATCCTTCAAGAAGGGCTTCAAGGGCCGCACGTTCATTTCCGTGCTTCCGGCGGCGGAAGCTGCAGAGTAGTCGCCACATCCCGTGGAAAAAGTTCAGGGGCCGGCGATTACGCCGGCCCTTTCGTATTTGTTACCCCGCTTGCGCATGGAGCCTCCTGGACCCACATGGAACCGGGAGAGGCACGATGCGGGGGACGGTTCGGAGGAGGACCTTAGCATGAAACAGGAAGCGATCTTGGCCCAGGCAGTCATTGAAACGCCGCGGATGTTCCTGCGCCCGATGCGCGGGTCCGATGCCGGGCTCTTGGCGATGTATCACGCCGACAAGCGCGTGGCCGAGATGACAACATCGATCCCGCATCCCTTGCCGCCGGGCGCGGCGGAAAGCTTCATCGCCAAGGTGACGACGCCCGATCGCGGGTCCTTCGCCTGGGTGATGGATGCCACCGCGTTCGGCGGCGCGGAGGTGATGGGCATCATCACGCTCGACCAGATGGACCGCAATCAATCCGAGATCGGCTACTGGGTCGCGCCCGCCATGTGGAACACCGGGTTCGCGTCCGAGGCCGTCCACGCACTGGTGGATGCGAACCCCTTGGAAAACCAGACGATCTTTGGATCAGTCTTCCAGGACAACCCGAGCTCGGCCCGCGTGTTGACCAATGCGGGGTTCGATTACCTGGGCGACGCGGAAGCGTTTTCGGTGGCACGCAATGCCAAGGTTGCGACGTGGACTTACCTGAAGCGTTTGGCGTAAGAGGCAAAGTGTGGAAAATGGGGCCAGCCCCCATACAAGGGATACGTAGGGGCCAGCCCCTACACAGGAGACAAGTGGGGGCTGGCCCCCACACAGGGGATACGTGGGGGCCAGCCCCCACACCCCCGGAGTTTTTTGGGCAAGATGAAAGGGCGGGCCAGTGGCGCGCACAGTTTTAGATGAAGTTTCTCGATCTTGCGAAAGTCTATATTCGGTCCGGCGGCGGGGGCGGCGGGTCTGTCTCGTTCCGGCGTGAGAAATATATCGAATACGGCGGCCCCGACGGCGGCGACGGCGGATCGGGCGGCAATGTGTTCATCGAGGTTGTGGACGGCCTGAATACGCTGATCGATTTCCGCTACCAGCAGCACTTTTTTGCCAAGAACGGCCAGCCCGGCATGGGCAAACAGCGCACCGGCAAGGACGGGGCGGACATCGTTCTGCGCGTGCCTGCAGGAACCGAAGTGTTGGAGGAGGATCAGGAAACGCTGATCGCCGACCTTGACACCGTGGGTCAGCGCATTTGCATCGCCAAGGGCGGCAACGGCGGCTTTGGCAACCTGCATTTCAAAAGCGCGACCAACCAGGCCCCGCGCCGTGCCAACCCCGGTCTTGAGGGTGTGGAACGCACGATTTGGCTGCGTCTGAAACTGATTGCTGACGTGGGCCTTTTGGGCCTGCCGAATGCGGGCAAGTCGACGTTTTTGGCCGCGACATCCAATGCACGTCCCAAGATTGCCGATTATCCATTTACGACCCTCGTGCCGAACCTGGGCGTGGTTGGCGTGGATGGTACGGAATTCGTGGTCGCCGATATTCCCGGCCTGATCGAGGGTGCCAGCGAGGGCAGGGGCCTTGGCGATACTTTCCTGGGCCACGTGGAACGCTGCGCCGCGCTGTTGCATCTGGTCGATGGCACGTCCGAAGATGTCGTGGGCGATTATCAGACGATTATCACTGAATTGGAGGCCTACGGTGGCGAACTGGCGCTGAAACCTCGGATCACCGTGCTCAACAAGATCGACGCCATCGAGCCGGAGGAACTGGCAGAAAAGCGCGCCGCGCTTGGCGCCGTGGCGGGCAACCTGATGGAGATGTCAGGCGTCGCGCGTACCGGCGTGACCGAAGTTCTCCGCACCCTGCGCGCCCGCGTCGACGCCAACCACAAAGCGGCCCGCGACGCCCTGGAGGAGCCTGAGACATGGCGTCCCTAGGCGGGGCTAAACGCGTCGTCGTCAAGATCGGCTCGGCCCTGCTGGTAGACCGGGTCACAGGCGATTTGCGCCATGAATGGCTGCATGCGCTGGCCGAAGACGTCGCCGCGCTGAAAGCCTCTGGGACCGACGTGATCCTCGTATCCTCGGGCGCCATCGCGCTGGGGCGCGGCGCGCTTGCATTGGGCACAGGCGCGCTGTCGCTGGATGAGGCGCAGGCGGCGGCGGCTGTCGGGCAGATCCGCCTTGCGCGGGCCTATGAAGAGGCGCTGGCCCCCCACGGGCTGACCTCGGCGCAGATCTTGCTGACCCTGGATGACAGTGGGGATCGCAGGCGCTACCTCAACACCCGCGCGACCTTCGCAGCGCTGCTCGCGCGCGGCGCGGTGCCGATCGTGAACGAGAATGACACCATCGCCACCGACGAGATCCGCTACGGCGACAACGACCGCTTGGCTGCCAATGTCGCTGTCATGGCCGGGGCCGATATCTGTGTGCTGCTGTCCGACGTGGACGGGCTTTACACCGCCAACCCGCAGGACGACGCCACCGCGACGCACTTGCCCCTGATCGATGCGATCACGCCCGAGATCGAGGCGATGGCGGGCGATGCCGGTTCGGGACTGTCAAAGGGGGGCATGAAAACCAAGGTGCTGGCTGCGCGCACAGCGACGGCGGCGGGCTGTGCCATGGCGATCACCCAAGGGGCGGTGACGCGGCCCCTCAAGGCGCTGCAAGACGGGGCCAAGGCCACGTGGTTCATCGCCACCGTGTCGCCGCAACAGGCGCGCAAGGCGTGGATCGGGGCGATGAAGCCCAAGGGCACCCTGCGCCTGGATGCAGGCGCCGCCGCCGCCTTGACCCGGGGCAATTCGCTATTGCCTGCCGGTGTCAGCACCGTCTCTGGCGACTTCCTGCGCGGCGATCCTGTGCGCCTGGAAACTAGTGAGGGCGCCGCCATCGGCATCGGCCTCAGCCGTTACGCCGCCGATGAGGCCCGCGCGATCAAGGGTCATCACTCTGACGATATCCCGGAAATCCTGGGCTATCCCGGCCGTGCCGCCTTGGTGCACCGCGATGACATGGTGCTTTGACGTCCCTTCACACTTGCCCAAAACCGCCTATCCTGCGCCCACCCTTCGATGAGGTTTCCGATGAAAGACCGGACAGATAACGTCCCCGACCTGATGGCAGAAATCGGCGTGCGCGCCAAAGCCGCCAGCGCCGAGTTGGCCTTCGCTGCGCCAGAGGCCAAGGTGCACGCGCTCAATGCCGCGGCAGACGCGGTCTGGGACCGTCGGGCCGAGATCATCGCCGCCAACGAAAAAGACATGGCCTATGGGCGCGACAAGGGCCTGTCGGACGCGATGCTGGACCGGCTGATGCTGGACGAGGCGCGGGTCGAGGGGATCGTGACGGGCCTGCGCGCGGTTGCCGCGCAGGACGATCCGATCGGGCAGGTAATGACCGAGTGGGACATGGAAAGCGGGCTTCACATCAAGCGCGTGCGCACGCCCCTGGGCGTGATCGGCGTGATTTACGAAAGCCGCCCGAATGTGACGGCGGATGCCGGCGCGTTGTGCCTGAAATCCGGCAATGCGGTGATCCTGCGGGGCGGCTCGGAAAGCTTCCATTCCTCGGGGGCTTTGGCCGACTGCCTGCAAGAGGGACTGCGCGCCGCTGGCCTGCCCGAAGCGGCCGTGCAGCGGGTGCCGACCCGCGACCGACGGGCCGTTTCCGAGATGCTGACGATGACGGACACAATCGACGTGATCGTGCCGCGTGGCGGCAAGGGCCTTGTGGGCCTTGTGCAACGTGAGGCGCGGGTGCCCGTGTTCGCGCATCTTGAAGGGATCTGCCACATCTACCTTGACGCCAGCGCCGACCCGCAAAAGGCCTTGAAGGTGGTTCTGAACGCCAAGACCCGGCGCACGGGGATCTGCGGCTCGGCCGAATGCCTGCTGATCCACCGCGACGTGGTGGACACCATCGGGCAGGGCGTCGTGCGCGCCCTGATCGACGCGGGCGTGGAGGTGCGCGGAGACGCGGCCTTGCAGCAGATCGACGGCGTGGTGGCGGCGGGTGACGACGATTGGGGGCGCGAATTCCTCGACATGATCATCGCCGCAAAGGTCGTGGACGACATCGACGCCGCGCTGGATCATATCCGCACCTATGGCTCCAACCACACCGACGCGATCATTGCCGAGGATGAAGCCGCGGTGGCGCGGTTTTTCCAGCGCCTCGATAGCGCGATCCTGATGCATAATGCCTCGACGCAATTCGCCGACGGCGGAGAATTCGGGATGGGCGCAGAGATTGGCATTGCGACCGGCAAGATGCATGCACGCGGGCCCGTGGGGGCAGAGCAATTGACCTCGTTCAAGTACCTTGTGACAGGGGACGGGACAATTCGCGGCTGAC
The DNA here is from genome assembly GCF_019195455.1 of Gymnodinialimonas phycosphaerae. NCBI lineage: Bacteria > Pseudomonadati > Pseudomonadota > Alphaproteobacteria > Rhodobacterales > Paracoccaceae > Gymnodinialimonas > Gymnodinialimonas phycosphaerae. Next base: position 1,075,217 of record NZ_JAIMBW010000001.1, read on the forward strand.
AGTACTTTTTGGCTGGCGGCAGAGCGGGGGGCCAGCCCCCCGCACCCCCCGGCATTTTCTTGGAACAAAGATGAGGAGAGCAACGCCATGAGCGATGGGCGCAATGAGAAGCCGGGTACCTTGGTGCGGCGCATGCCGCTGCGCGAGGGGGTAAGCCGCCCGGTCGTGACGCCCATCCAGCCGTCGGTCGTCTATGCCTCGCCGTCCATCGCGACGCTGCATTCGCAGTACGAGGGACGCGCCCACGGCTACACCTATGCCCGGGAGGGGCACCCGAATGCGGACCTTCTGGCGCGCAAGATCGATATGCTGGAAGAGGCGGAGGGCGGATTGATCCTGGGCTCTGGCATGGCGGCGGTGTCGGCCACGATCCTGGGGCTGCTGGGGGCGGGCGACCATATCGTAGGTGGCAACCAGCTTTACGGACGCTCGTTACGCCTGATGCACCAGGATCTGGCGCGGTTCGGGATTGCAACGTCCGTGGCCGATCCTACCGATGTCGACGCTATGCGTGCGGCGTTGCGGCCCGAGACGAAGATGATCCTGGTCGAGGTGATCTCCAACCCGACGTTGCGGGTGGCGGATATGGCGGGGATCATCGCGCTGGCCCAAGAGGCCGGGGTCATTCTGGCGGTCGACAACACTTTCACCACGCCCGTGGCCTACAAGCCCCTGGTCGAGGGGGCGGATATCACCATCCATTCCGTCACCAAGCTGCTGGCAGGGCATTCGGACGTGACGCTTGGATATGTCGCGGCGCGCGACCCGGCGCAGATGAAGGCGATCTATGATTTCGCCGTCACAGTCGGCATGACGCCCGCCCCCAACGAGTGTTGGTTGGCCGAGCGCGGGCTTTATACGTTTCCGTTGCGGTTCGAGAAGGCGCAGGCCAACGCGGCGGGCTTGGCCGATTGGCTGGCCGATCACCCCAAGGTCGCTCGCGTGCTCTATCCCGGGCGCAGCGACCATCCTGACCATGCCATGGCGGCATCGATCGTGGGCCAAGCCTTTGGCAACATGGTAAGTTTCGAGCTGAAAGACGCCACCGAGGCGGCCGCCGACCGTATGGTGCAGGCCGCCCCGGACCTGCCCTTTGCCCCCACATTAGGGGATGTTGGCACGACGCTGAGCCATCCGGCCTCGTCCAGTCACCGGGGCCTGACGGCAGAGGGCCGCGCGGCGCTTGGCATCAGCGATGGGTTCTTCCGGGTGTCCGTTGGGATCGAAGACCTCGACCTGTTGATCGCGGATTTCGAGGGCGGATTGGCCGCCGTCTAATGCAGGTGCAGCGCCGAGCTGCCGTCCAACGCGATGACATCCACGTTCAACGTGGGCGCTTGGGCCAGCACATCAGCGCGCACCAGGGGCACGTCGGGCACATGCGGCGCCAGGACCAGCACGCGATCCCCGAAGCCCGCCTGGGTCAGGGTCGCGAGCAAATCCATTGCGTCAAAGCCCTTTGCGGTCAGCGGAGCGAGGATCAGACCCGGCGCATCGGGCCCGGTGACATCGCGCGCGCCGACCTGTGCCAGCGCGCTCAGTACCATCTCTGCGTCGGGTGCCAGCACATGGCGCGGCGTCTGTGCCAACGCGTCCCTGGACAGCGCTACAGCCAATACCCTCGCAGGCGAGGGTGCGACGTCGCGCTTGGGATGGTCGTTGAAATCGGTGTGTCGGTCGGTCGTCATGGCAAAGGCACCTGCGTTTGGCGCGCGGCACCGATTAGGGAGCGTCCGCGTTTTGCACCCGCACGGTAGCGCTCCTGTCATACATCGCGGCGCATATTTCTTGCCAATGAAACCTTTTCACCTGTCATCTCTTCGCCGTTGCGTGGCCTTGCAGAATCGCCACACACCCAAACCCATCAACCAGGGGGAGTCGGGCCAATGACCCGCGATCTGATCCAATCCGTGATCGATGCCGTGCCCGATCCGATGCTGTTCATCGGCCCAGACGGCACGATCGAGCACGCCAATGCCGCCGCCATCGCGATGTTGGGGGAATGGATCATCGGGCGCAGCCATGGGGCGGCCCTGCGTCAGCCGGCGCTGCTGAGCCGGATCGAAGCGGTGCAGCAGGGCGCGCCTTCGGCCGAGGCGCGGATCGAGCGTTCAGAGCAATCAGGTGTCACCGAATACAAGGTCCGAATTGCAAGCCTGCCCGGCCAGGGCGCGGCGCTTCTGCTGCATTTCACCGACATTACTCACCTGCGCGAGGCCGAGGACATGCGCCGCGACTTCGTGGCCAATGTCTCCCATGAATTGCGCACGCCGCTGACCTCGGTCCTGGGCTTCATCGAGACCCTGCGCGGTCCCGCCCGAAATGACCCGGACGCACAAGACCGCTTCCTTGCCATCATGGAGGACGAGGCCCGGCGCATGAACCGCCTGATCTCGGACCTGCTGTCGCTGTCCAAGGTGGAGGCGGTCGAGCGCAAGCGCCCGGCCGAGCAAATCGACCTTAGCGTCCTTCTGGGCAGCGTTGTCGCGGCATTGAAGCCCCGAGCCGATGACGCAGGCAATACCCTTGAGGTCCTGCGTGACGACGCGCCCGCGCTGGTGCAGGGGGACCGCGATCAACTGACCCAGGTGTTTCTTAACCTGGCCGAGAATGCGCTAAAGTACGGTGGGCCGGGCAAAAAGGTGACGATCCGCCTGACACGCGGGCAGGGCAGGGGTCTGCCCAAGGGAGAGACCGTTACCGTCGATGTCATCGATGAGGGCCCCGGCATCGACCCGCTGCACCTGCCGCGACTGACCGAGCGATTCTACCGGATCGATGCAGGACGCTCTCGCGAGATGGGGGGGACGGGGTTGGGGCTGGCGATCGTCAAGCATATCGTCAACCGCCACCGAGGGCGGCTGAAAATCACCTCGCAACAAGGGCGGGGCAGCACCTTTTCGGTGCAGTTTCCGGTGGATTAACCCCGCCAAGCGGCGCCATGTCATAATCCTGTTACACAGGTGTCACAAAAGGTCAGTGAAACGCGTCTAAGTCGGGCGGCAAGCGAGGCACACAGCCCCGTGAAGATGTCTGAAAACCAATTGGAGAGACTCCAACATGTCGTTCGCAAAACATAGCGTATCCGTCATCGCCCTGGCCGCTGTCGCCACGGTTCCCTTCGTGGCCTCCGCCACGGGTGCTCAAGCCCAAAGCCGGGACAACGTCCAGATCGCGGGCTCGTCCACCGTTCTGCCCTATGCCACGATCGTCGCCGAAGCGTTCGGTGAAAACTTCGACTTCCCCACGCCCGTCGTTGAATCCGGCGGCTCTTCCACCGGTCTGCGCCGCTTCTGCGAGGGCGTGGGCGAGAACACCACCGATATCGCCAACTCTTCGCGCTCGATCCGTGACAGCGAAATCGCGACCTGCGCCGAGAACGGCGTGACCGACATCATCGAAGTGCGCTTCGGCTATGACGGCATCGTCTTCGCCTCCGACATCAACGGTCCGTCGTTCGAGTTCACCCAATCCGACTGGCACCTGGCCCTGGCCGCAGAGCTGCCCGTCGACGGCGAAATGGTTGCCAACCCCAACATCAACTGGTCCGACGTCCGCGCCGACCTTCCCGATCAGCCCATCGCAGCCTTCGTTCCGGGCACGCGCCACGGGACCCGTGAAGTCTTTGACGAGCGTGTGATCCTGCAAGGCTGCGAAGACAACGGCTCCCTCGCGGCCATGATTGATATGGGCATGGATGAAGACGCCGCCGAAGAAGCCTGCATGGAACTGCGCGCTGACGGCGTGTCCGTGGACATCGACGGCGATTACACCGAAACGCTGGCCCGTGTTGCGGCTGACGGGAACGGCATCGGCGTCTTTGGCCTGGCGTTCTACGAGAACAACACCGATACGCTTCAGGTCGCCACCATGGGCGGCATTGTCCCGACCGTGGACGCCATCGCCTCGGGCGAATATCCGGTGTCGCGTCCCTTGTACTTCTACATCAAGGCGGCGCATCTTGGCGTCATTCCCGGCCTTCAGGAATACGCTGACTTCTTCGTCTCCGACGACATCGCCGGTGACTGGGGCCCCCTGGCCGCCTATGGCCTTGTCTCCGACCCCGAACTGGCCGAGACGCAAGCCATCGTCGCCAACGGCACCTTGATGGGCAACTAGGCCCTTACCTTCCGGGCGGGGCTGCGTGACAGCCCCGCTCACCCCTACTCTGACGCGAAAGCTGCCGCTCAATGCTTTGGATCTTGTCTGTTATCGCCGGTCTCGGGCTTCTGGGATTCCTCCTGGGCCGGGGCAGGGCGGTTGCCAGCGCAGGGGGCGACGTGCGTCTTCTGCACTCGCTGCCCACGTATTACGGCCTTAATGTCACTCTGCTGACAATGGTGCCTGCGGTTCTGGTCCTTGGCATCTGGCTGATTATCCAACCCATCGTGATCAACAACGCGGTGACGGCCTCCTTGCCCGCCGACTACCTGGCGCAGACGGATAATCCCGCCCTTGTCATGACCGAAGTGCGCCGCCTTGCCTCCGGGTTCGATGTAGCTGTAGAGCGCGGCCTGTTCACCAACCCAGAGGTCGCCACCCTCGACGTGACCGACGACACCATCCGCGACCAGTTGGCCGGGATCGGTGTGGCCCTTGGGGCCGACGTCAGCACCGAGGTTCTGGCCGCCGCCCAACAATTCCGCGTCCTGGCGGTCACGGGCCGCACCTGGATGCTGGTCGTGGTCTTCGCCCTCGCCGTGGCGGGCCTTGGCTATGCCTTCCTGCGCACCAACAAGGATCAGCGCGCGCGCAACAGCGTGGAACGCGCAATCCTTGGCATCCTGATCGCGGCCTCCACCCTCGCGATCCTGACGACGGTGGGCATCGTGTTGTCGATGCTTTGGGACACGCGCAACTTCTTCCAGCTTTATCCGTGGCAGGATTTCTTCTTTGGGCTGGAATGGCGTCCGTCCTTTGAGGGCGGGTCCGAGTTGGGCCTGATCCCGCTTCTGTGGGGCACGATGTACATTTCCTTCATCGCGCTTCTGGTCGCGGCGCCGATCGGCCTGTTCGCCGCAATCTACATGGCCGAATATGCCTCGGGTCGCGTCCGCTCCGTCGCCAAGCCGCTGATCGAGGTGCTGGCAGGCATTCCCACCATCGTCTACGGCCTCTTCGCCCTGATCACCGTGGGCCCCATGTTGCGCGACTACTTCGCGCAGCCGCTGGGGCTTGGCGATAGCAGTTCATCGGTGATGACGGCTGGCATCGTCATGGGAATCATGCTGATCCCGTTTGTCTCGTCGCTGTCGGATGACATCATTAACGCGGTGCCGCAAAGCCTGCGCGATGGCTCCTATGGCCTTGGGGCCACGCGGTCCGAGACGATCAAACAGGTGATCCTGCCCGCCGCCCTGCCGGGCATCGTGGGCGCCGTTCTTCTGGCCGCCTCGCGCGCCATTGGCGAGACGATGATCGTGGTGCTGGGGGCAGGGGCCGCCGCCCGGCTTGACCTCAACCCGTTCGAGGCGATGACCACCGTTACCGTGAAGATCGTGGGTCAGTTGACCGGGGATACGGATTTCTCCTCGCCCGAGGCGCTTGTCGCCTTCGCCCTGGGCCTGACGCTCTTTGTCATAACCCTCTGCCTCAACATCGTGGCCCTCGTGGTCGTGCGTAAATATCGGGAGCAGTACGATTGACCGACGCTGTTAATACCCCCGCCGCGACGCCAGAGCGCTCGCTTTTTGCCGCCGATGCCCGCACGTCCAGGCGCAACCGGTCCGAGAAGCGGTTCCGTGCCTACGGGATGGCCGCCGTCGGGATCGGCATTCTGGCGCTGATCGTGCTGCTGATCTCGATCCTTGGCAATGGCCTCAGCGCGTTCAAGCAGACCTACATCAGCTACCCGCTGGAACTGACCGAGGAACGCCTTGACCCCGACGGCAACCGCGACCCGGGCGAAATGGCCCGCGTCACAACCTTCGGCTACCTTCCTGTTCTGGCGATGTCGCTGGAGGCCTGGCTGGAGGCCGAGGGGATCGAGCACGAGATGGGCGGGCGCGAATTGGCCGCCATGTTGTCCGAGGAAGCGCCCGCCCAGATCCGCGCCATGGTGCTGGCAAACCCTGACCTGATCGGCCAGACCATCGACGTCCAGATCCTTCTGGGCGGCCGCATCGACGGCTTTTTCAAGGGCCGCGTGACAATGGAAACGGCAGAGCGTGACCGCAACGTCTCGGTCAATCAACTGCTGCTCGCGCAAACCCTTGCCGAGCGGGGCGACGTCGTTACCCGCTTCAATTGGGACTTCATCACCTGGCCCGATGCCTCGGGTTCCCGGCCCGAGGCCGCGGGCCTGGGCGTCGCCATCATCGGATCCCTCTACATGATGATCGTGGTGCTTGTGTTGGCCCTGCCCATCGGCGTTGCGGCCTCCATCTACCTTGAGGAATTCGCCCCCACCAACAGGCTGACCGACCTGATCGAGGTGAATATCTCCAACCTCGCGGCCGTGCCCTCCATCGTCTATGGCATCCTGGGGTTGGCCGTGTTCATCAACTTCATGGAATTCAACCAGTCGTCTCCGCTGGTCGGCGGCCTCGTGCTGACCCTGATGACCCTGCCCACGATCATCATCGCCACGCGGGCATCCCTGCGCGCCGTGCCGCCCTCCATCCGGCAGGCGGCCCTTGGTCTGGGCGCCTCCAAGATGCAATCGGTGTTCCACCACGTCTTGCCCCTTGCCATGCCGGGCATCCTGACCGGCACGATCATCGGCTTGGCCCAGGCCCTGGGGGAAACCGCGCCGCTTCTGCTGATCGGCATGGTGGCCTTCGTGCGGGAATACCCGGATCTTGTGTCGTCCCACTCCAACTCTTTCCCGTTGATGGGCGACGGTGCCACGGCACTTCCGGTGCAGGTCTACAGCTGGACCCAACGCTCTGACCCGGCCTTCGTCGAAAGGGCGTCCGGCGCCATCATCGTGCTTCTGATCTTCCTCCTGATCATGAACGCCATCGCCATCCTTCTCCGCCGCCGGTTCGAGCGCCGTTGGTAGAATTGAGAGATACCGCTATGAACCATATGAGCCAAGCAATGACAGGGGTCACCGTGGACCAGATGAAGATGCAAGCGCGCGGCGTGGACGTGTTTTACGGGGCGGGGGCCGCCGGGCGCAGCGCCGCCGACATGGCCGCCGACAAGTCCGTCACCCACGCCATCAAGGCCGTGGACGTCGATATCGCCGACAATACCGTCACCGCCTTCATCGGGCCCTCGGGCTGTGGCAAATCCACCTTCCTGCGGGTGCTCAACCGAATGAACGACACCATCGACGGGTGTCGCATGACCGGAAAGGTGACGCTGGACGGTGAAGACATCAACGACCCGAAGGTGGATCCCGTGCAACTGCGCGCCAAGGTCGGCATGGTGTTCCAGAAACCCAACCCCTTCCCCAAATCGATCTTCGACAACGTGGCTTACGGGCCGCGCATCCACGGCCTGGCCTCAAACAAGGCAGACCTTGCCGATATCGTCGAAAAATCACTGCGCCGCGCCGCGATCTGGGATGAGGTGAAGGACCGCCTGCAAGCTCCCGGCACGGGACTTTCCGGTGGCCAGCAACAACGCCTTTGCATCGCGCGCGCTATCGCGACCTCTCCCGAGGTGCTGCTGATGGACGAGCCTTGCAGCGCCCTTGACCCGATCGCCACGGCGCAGGTCGAGGAACTGATTGACGAGCTGCGCACGCGCTTTTCCGTCGTCATCGTCACCCACTCCATGCAGCAGGCCGCGCGTGTCAGCCAGAAGACCGCGTTTTTCCACCTCGGCTCGCTTGTGGAATTCGACGATACGACCAAGATTTTCACCAACCCCAGCGATCCCCGCACGGAAAGCTACATTACCGGACGGATTGGATAAGTCATGCCGAACTCAGAGCACATCGTCAGCAGTTTCGACCGCGATCTGGAAGGCATCCAGGCAAAGATCATGCGCATGGGCGGGCTGGTGGAAGTGGCCATCGCCCAATCTTCCACGGCGCTGGAAACCAGCGATCTGGACTTGGCGATGGCCGTACGCAAGGCCGACAAGGCCATCGACGCCTTGGAAGAAGAAGTGAACGAAGAAGCCGCGCGCATCATCGCGTTGCGCCAGCCCATCGCGTCAGACCTGCGCACCGTGCTGTCGATCTTCCGTGTTTCCGCCAATCTGGAACGGATCGGGGATTACGCAAAAAACATCGCCAAGCGGTCCCAGGCGGTGATCGAACTGCCCGCCGTGCCCGGCGATACCGCGTCGCTCAAACGCATGGCGCGCCAGGTGGAGCTGATGCTGAAGGACGCGCTGGATGCCTACATCCAGAAGGACGTGGACCTGGCCGAAGACGTGCGCCAGCGCGACCTGGAGGTGGACCAGATGTATTCCGCGCTGTTCCGCGAATACCTGACCCACATGATGGAAGATCCCCGCCACATCACCACCTGCATGCACCTGCATTTCATGGCGAAAAACATCGAACGGATGGGCGATCACGTGACCTCCGTGGCCGAACAGGTGATTTACCTCGTGACCGGCGAGATGCCCGATGAAGACCGCCCGAAGGAAGATAAGACCCCCTACGTGCAGGAGGCGTGACCCATGGCCGGTGAACCCCTTGTTCTGGTGGTCGAAGATGAGCCCGCACAGCGCGAAGTCCTGGCCTACAACATCCGGGCCGAGGGCTTTGACGTCATCACCGCAAGCGCCGGCGACGAAGCCCTGATCACCGTGCGCGAAACGCCCCCCGATGTGATCGTGCTGGACTGGATGCTGCCTCACGTCAGCGGGATCGAAGTCTGTCGCCAGTTGAAAATGGCCAGCGATACATCGAAAATCCCGGTCATCATGCTGTCCGCGCGCTCGGAAGAGACCGACAAGGTCAGGGGGCTGGAGACGGGCGCAGACGACTACATCACCAAGCCCTATTCCGTGGCCGAACTGCTGGCGCGCCTGCGCACGCAGTTGCGTCGCGTGCGCCCCTCCACGGTCGGGGAGCGGCTGGAATACGAAGACATAGCCGTCGACCTGACCGAGCATCGTGTCTACCGCAGTGGCGAACCCCTGTCCCTTGGCCCGACGGAATTTCGGTTGCTGACGGCCCTCATGGAACGGCCGGGCAGGGTGTGGAGCCGCGAGCAATTGCTCGATCGTGTGTGGGGCCGCGACATCTATGTCGATAGCCGCACCGTCGACGTCCATGTGGGCCGGTTGCGCAAGGCTTTGAAGGTGGGCGAGGCGGGCGATCCCATCCGCACCGTGCGCGGTGCGGGCTATTCGCTGGGTTAAGGCATTACCTTAACTTTATCCCGTAAGCCGTTGATGCCGTGTTTAAAAATACTGCCTCACGGTCCACGTCATTCAGTTGACCCGCAATGATTGCAGCACACGTTTCATAATCCGTCGCCAGCTTTTCAACCGGATAATTGCTGCCCCACATCACGCGCTCCGCGCCGAACTGCTCCAGCAGAAAGCGGATGCAGGACGCGGCCCAGTCCGACCCGGTCCAGTCGCCGTCGTACATCCCGAACCCGCTCAGCTTGACGAAGGTATTGGCGCGCCCGGCCATCAGTTGCACCGCCTCGCGCCACCGATCAACGCCTGCGGGCGACGTCATATCATAGGGGCACAGCGCGTGGTCGATAATGACGGTCAGGGCAGGGGTCGCGGAAAACGCCTTTAGCGCGGCCTCGGCCTGTTCGGGATACATTTGCAAATCGAACGTCAGGCCCCGGTCCTCCAGCACCTTGAGCCCATTCGCCCATTTGGACTCGCTCAGGTAATCCCTTGGCGCAAAAGACAAATCAGGCCTTTGATCCAGCCGCGCCACGATCTGGCGCACACCGCAGAAATCGCGGCTCTCAGCGTGCGCTAAGAGGGTCCGGGTCAAGTCATCGGCGCTCAGGTCGACGAGAGCGACGATTTTGACGGTATGTTCCATACGGTCTGCCTCGGCCTGCACGAAGCGCGTCTCGGCCACCGGGTGGGCCAACGCGCCATCGGTCTGCACATGGACGGACGCACGCGGCCTGACGTCGGCCTCGGCCAGAAACTCCTCCATCAGGTAGTCGCGCTGGATCGGCGTCGGGTCCCCAAACGGTTTTGGCGCGCCGATGTCGCGCAGCCAGCCATAGCCAATCTCGTCACCACGGCTGTCCGGCGCCCAAACATGATGATGCGCGTCGATATACCCGTGGGGGAGGCGTTTTCTCAGGTCCATATCAGGCAGTCCATTTGGCCAGTAATCATGATTATGTTAAATATGTAGTTTCGTGGATATCGTTTGATATCAATGGCTTGAGCTCTTGCTCAAGCTTGAGCACCTCATTTGATGGCCGCTGTGACGATGATCTCCACCTTCAACACGTCGCGCGCCAGCTTTGCTTCACCGCACGCACGCGCCGGAGCCGTACCTTCCGGGACCCAGGTGTCCCAGACCTCGTTCATCTCGGCGAAGTCGGCCATATCCGCCAGCCAGATGATGGCCTGCAACATATGTGTGCGATCGGATCCGGCTTCCTTCAGCAGCGCATCGACGCGTGCAAGGCAATCGGTGGTCTGCTCGGCCACCGTTGCACCCTCGCCCACCTGTCCGCACAAATACGCGACGCCGTTGTGCTTCACGATCTTCGACATGCGCCGCGATGTTCCCATGCGTCCAATCATCCGATCAATCCTTTCGCATCCAGCGCCGCCTTGATCTCATCGAGGATCGCCGGATCGTCGATCGCGGCAGGCATCTTGAAATCCTCGGCATCCGCAATCTTCTGCATCGTCGCGCGCAGCACTTTGCCCGAGCGTGTCTTGGGCAGCCGCTTCACGCAGACCGCCAGTTTGAAGGCGGCCACCGCGCCGATGTCGTGGCGGACCTTTTTGACCAACTCTGCCGCGATCTCATCAGGCGCTTGCGTCACGCCCGATTTCAGCACGAAGAACCCCAGCGGCAGCTGACCTTTCAACTCATCCGCCTTGCCGACAACCGCGCATTCCGCGACCGCATCGTGATGCGACAGAACCTCTTCCATGGCGCCGGTCGACAGCCGGTGGCCCGCGACGTTGATGATGTCATCGGTGCGCGCCATGATGTGCAGGTAGCCGTCTTCGTCCAGAATTCCGGCGTCAGAGGTCGCGTAATACCCGGGAAATTCAGCCAGATAAGACGAATGGAATCGCGCGTCCGCATCCCACAGCGTGGGCAAGCATGACGGCGGCAGCGGCAGTTTCACCACGATATTGCCAAGGGTTCCATTGGGCACCGGATGGCCCGCGTCGTCCAGAACCTGCACGTCATAGCCGGGCATCGGCACCCCCGGAGAGCCATGCTTCACCGGCAGCGCCTCGATCCCCATGGGGATCGCCGAGATCGCCCATCCGGTCTCTGTCTGCCACCAATGGTCGATGACCGGCACGCCCAGTTGCGCCTCGGCCCAGGCCAGCGTCGTGGGGTCCGAACGCTCGCCCGCCAGGAACAACGTCCGCAGGCCGGAAAGGTCGTATTTCTTGACGAATTCGCCCTGTGGGTCTTGCCCCCGAATAGCGCGAAACGCTGTGGGTGCAGTGAAGAAAACGCGCACGTCATGGTCCTCGATCACACGCCAGAATGTGCCCGCGTCGGGAGTGCCAATCGGCTTGCCTTCGAACACCAACGTGGTGCATCCGGCCAGAAGCGGCGCGTAGCAGATGTAGGAATGCCCCACGACCCAGCCGACGTCCGACGCGGCCCAGAAGACCTCTCCGGGGGTCACGCCGTAGATGTTTCGCATGCTCCAGTTCAAGGCCACCATGTGGCCGCCGGTATCGCGCACCACGCCCTTGGGCTGGCCGGTCGTGCCAGAGGTATAGAGGATATAGGCAGGGTCCGTCGCCTTGACCTCGGCACACTCGGTCCGCTTGCCTGCTGCGCGCGCTGCGGCCATCGCCTCGGCCCAGTTGATGTCGCGCCCCTCGACCAATTCACACTCATGGACATCGCGCTCCAAGATCAGGCACGTCTTGATTTTATTTTGCGCAATATCAATGGCTTCTGACAGCAAGCTCATGTAGTCGATAATCCGCCCAGGCTCGATCCCGCAGGACGCGGAGATTACCGCTTTCGCCCCCGCGTCATCGATGCGTGTGGCCAGTTCCACCGCTGCAAAGCCGCCAAAAACGACGGAATGAACCGCGCCGATCCGCGCGCAGGCCAGCATCGCCACAAGCGCCTCGGGGACCATCGGCATGTAGATGATGACGCGGTCCCCCTGCCCCAAGCCCATGTCCTGCAACACGGCGCCAAGGGTCGCAACCTCGTCCAGCAACTCGGCATAGGTCAGCGTGCGCTTGGTGTCGGTCACCGGGCTGTCGTAGATGATCGCAGGCTGATCACCGCGCCCCGCCGCCACGTGACGATCGACCGCGTTATAACAGGTGTTACAGGTCGCACCCTCGAACCAGCGGCCATAGGCGCCTGAGCCTTCGGTGAAGGCGCGTTCCGGTGCACGCATCCAATCGATGCCTTTCGCGGCCTCCAGCCAGAACGCTTCCGGGTCCGCCGCAGCGGCGGCATATGTCTCTTGATATGTCATGCGATGTCCCTTTTGCTGGCCAAGACACGGGCCAGCTCTTCGATATTTTGGGGATAGGTTGCGGTGCGCCGTGCGCGCGGTCAATGTGCGTTATCGCTATCCGCGACAGAAAGGCCCGCCCGATGGACAATGCCCCCCTAACCAAAACCGCCGCCCAAATGGTGGCCGAGGCCCGCACCCGCATCGACGAGGTCGAGACCGCTGATCTGATCGCGCAGCTGACCGACCCTGACGTGATTGTCGTCGACATCCGCGATATCCGTGAGCGTCAGCGTAGCGGCTTCATCCCCGGATCGGTCCATGCCCCGCGCGGCATGATTGAATTCTGGGTCGATCCCGACAGCCCCTACTTCAAACCGGTCTTCGGCCAGGCGGACAAACGGTATGTGTTTCACTGCGCCTCGGGTTGGCGATCCGCCCTGACGGTGGCCACGCTGCAGGACATGGGCTTTGCCGCCGCACACCTGCGCGAAGGCTTCTCGACTTGGGAAGCACAAGGCGGCCCGGTCGAGTTCCCGCAACCACGCGATTAACGCCATTAGCCCGGTGCGCGACGCACCGACTCGACGCAACGCGCGTTTTGAATATATGGTGCGTTCAAAGGGATTTAGACGCATGAAGATATCTGTTTTCAACGGGCCGAACCTGAACCTTCTGGGGACGCGCGAGCCGGGAATTTACGGCGCCGATACGCTGGCTGATATCGAGGCCATCTGCCGCGCCACCGCGGCCGATCTGGGCGTCGACCTCGACTTCCTGCAATCCAACCACGAGGGCGCGCTGGTCGATGCCTTCCACGCCGCCCGCGGCGTAAGCGACGGCGTCGTCATCAACGCCGGGGCCTATACGCACACCTCCATTGCGCTGCGCGATGCGATCAGCGCCACTCAGCTTCCTACGGTGGAGCTGCATCTTTCCAACACCCACGCCCGCGAGGAGTTTCGGCATCATTCGGTGATCGCTCCGGTCTGCGTGGGCCTCATCCTGGGCTTCGGCGCGCGCGGCTACCCCCTCGCCCTCACCGCGCTGGTTCAGCACCTCAAAGGCAGCACACCATGAAACGTCTTCGCCGCTACCTTCAAATGACTTCGGTCGAGGATCTTTGGTCCCACCACACCAAGACGCTGTCAGACTACGGCTTCGATCGGGTCTTTTACGGCTTCAACGCCTTCCGTGGGGCTGGCCTCTATGACAACCCCGAAGACGCCCTGCTGCTGACCAACATGCCCTCCGACTACGTCGAGGCCTACGTGGACGGCGGCATGTTCCGCGATGGGGTGATGATGCGATGGGCGACCGAGAACGTCGGCGCCGCTTCGTGGCGGGATGTCTACACGGCCATGGCCCATGAAGAGCCCTCAAAAGGTGAAATCGCGATGCGCGCGATGAACGAAAAGCACGAGATTACTGCCGGTTACACGATCAGCTTCCCGATGGCGATCAAGAACGCCAACGCAGGTATCGGCCTGGCGGTGAAGAAGGGCATGGGTCAGGATGAGGCCGACGCGATCTGGCAAGAACACGGCGATGATATCGAGACGATCTGCCATGTCGCCCACCTGTGCATCCTGCAACTGCCCGCCACCGGGCAGCGCAAACTGTTGACCCCGCGCCAGTCCGAGGTTTTGGAGCTTGTGGCCGACGGCAAGACCATGGCCGACATCGCCTTGCTGTTGGAGCGGAACGTGGCCACGATCGAAAAGCACCTGCGCGGCGCCCGCGACGCCTTGGGCGTCGAGACGACAGCCCAAGCGGTGCGCAAGGCTTCAATCCTCAATCAGATCTTCCGCCTCGACGAGCGTGACGATCCCACGCCCCGCCTGCCCCAAATGGCAGGATCGGTGGGCGACCGAGCGTAATCCCGTCCATTTCGACATGTCTTAATGGACAGTAAGGATTCCCTTATCTATCGCCACGCCCCGGAATATCGCAAAACAAGCGTGTTCCGTGAGTGATGGCAATTACAGCCAGGAACACCGGGTTTCGGAGCGGCATTTTCCGTCACCGAACCCACTCGGAGGCCCCCCTCCGGGGCTCGAAGCGGTTGGTTCGTATTTTCAGGACCAAACTGCCGCTTCGGGGAAACGGTCTTCGCCGGGCTTGTCCCCCCGGCGAAGCCCACAGCAGACGTCAGTGCGGCTTTGTCCCCCGCGCTGAACGATCCGGCGCAAGTTCTTGTCCCTCGCGCGCCGGACAACAAGACGGTGCTGCCCATCTCCCGGGCAGCGCCGTTTTTTTGTGTCGGCGGCTGCCGCAACTCACTCCGCCCGCAGCACCCGTGACCAATGTTTGTCGAGGCAGAACGCCCATTCGTGAGGGTGCGCGCGGATCAGACGTTCCAATTCATCCGCCCAAGCCTGCGTGCTGGTGGAAAGGTCTGCGGTCGGAACTGTTGCATCGCCAAGGATCAAGCGGATGTCGTTGCCCGCCTGTTCCACCATCGCGGGCACAATCGGCGCGCCTGCCTTGGCGGCGAAGCGTGTGGGCCAACCGCCAAAGCCCACCGGGCTGCCGAAGGCCTGCGCGCGCACGACGTCGCGGGCCTTGTCGATCGCCTCTTCCGGCGCGCGCTGGATGCGGTCCACGGTGCCGACTACGATCTTGCCCGCCTTCAGCGCGCCAAGGATGGAACGGGCCACGGCGCTTGGGGTTTCGCTGCGCACGTCCAGGATCTCGCAACCCGCTTTCTCATACAGCGCCCGCTGCGCCCGCGCGCGGTCCTTGTTGCGGGTCAGACTGACGACGGCCAACATCGGGTATTGGTGTGAAAGACAGTACACCATCGCGAAGGACGCATGCAGGTGCGGCAGTGCCAGAAACACGCCGCGATCCGCCAAAAGCGCGTCCAGACGCGCTTTGTCCGGGATCACCAGCCGCCCGTCCAATTCCGAGCCGAACCCGTGCCGCACCCGTTCGGCCAGATCGGTGCCAGTCAAAAAGTGGCGCACATAGCGGCGGAAGAGCGCCGTCGCAGATCCCGCCCCCGCCCGCTTGGCCAACGCCACCATCGTCGGCCGGACGGAATTGCCCGGTAGCCAGTATGCGGCCCAAAACGCCCCTCCAAAGACCTTGTAGACGGCCATCCGCACGGCCCGAGGCCGCCGCGAGAGCCAGCCCGACATGGTCTCATATCCTGCAAAAACCCGGTCCTTGGTTCTGGAAAACCCCATCCTGCCCTCCACGGGGCGCCTGCCCCGGCAGGTGATATGTCCAACGGGCGATGTCGGAATGCAAGTCCGTGCTGGCATGACCGGCGGCACGTGCCAGCATTGGCAATCCCCGATAGCGACGACGCAGGACACGGCTGCCGTATGACCAGCTATGCGGGGGCACAATTCTAATTCTCAATCTGGGGGCTGATGTCAGCGGCCAAAAACCATGCAAGCGTCTTCCGCGAACAGGCTCGAACTCACAGCCCTTCGTATTGGGCGCCCGTCTTCAAGGCGTTGGTATGCTCCCCCCTATTGTCCGCTCTTTTGGGGGCTGGATGACGCAAGACCTGCTTGGGACACGGGGGTGCCGTTCGACCGACTACTGCGCAGGCTTCGTTCTGCAACGCGGTGGCGACCGGATCAGTCCCTGAGCACCAGAACCGAGCATTTGGCGTGGCGCGCGACGCGGGCTGCGTTGGGGCCCATCAGGTAATCCTGAAAATTCGGCCGATGTGCGCCCATGACGATCAGCGTCGCGCCGTGCTTCTCGGCGGCATCGAGGATCTCTTCATAGGCGGTGCCGTGGCGGACGATGTGTTTCACGCGGGCGCTTGCCCCCTGCCCCAGGATATCCTGCGTGACCGCGTGAAGGCTTGCTGCCGCCGCCTCGAGTGCCTCTTGCTCGGCGCCCTCCTTGAAGAAAGAGCCGACGATGCTCATCCCGAAGTCGGGGATCACGGTGACGACGGCAATGTCGGCGCCTTCCAAGTCGGCCATCTGGGCGGTCTTGTGCAAAAGTGTCGCGTGATGGTCGGGGTGTGCCAGATCAAGGGCTGCAAGGACGAGCGCGCTCATGCCGGGACCTCCTCTTCTTCGCGGGGCATGCGGCCCCGTTGGATCAGGGCAATCAGGCCCAAAAGCAAAAGCGCCGGGATGAAAAAGATCTCCTTCGGCATACGCTCGTTTTCGACTTCCAGCGTGGTGACGGTCCAGTCGAAGTCGATGCCCAATTGCTCGCCCACACCGCCGAACATCAGCGAATTCACGATCATCGTGCCGTCCTGGTCAACCAGATCAAGACCGGCGGCTTGCGAAAGGCGGGTGAATCCATCCGGCCCCGCGTCCCCCAAGGGCAGCAGGTAGGTGGATGAGACGAAATCGCCGTCGAGCGTCATGCCTTCTAGGCCGACACGCAGATCCGCGTCGGGGGGCGCGGCTTCGGCCAATTCGAAGATCTCGGTTGGGGAAAGCTGTAGGTACGGGTCCTGGATCTGATCCAGCCAGAATCCCGGCCTGAAGAGCGTCAGAGCCACGATCACCAGCACGACGGATTCCCACAGCCGTGATCGCACAAGGAACCACCCCATCGTGCCCGCCGCGAAGACGAGCATCGCGATCAACGCGACAATGAAGACGAAAATCGCCTGCACCAGCGTGACATCCAGCAGCAGCAGGTCCGTGTTGAAGATGAACAGGAACGGCAACAGCGCCGTGCGGATGGAGTAGAAGAACGCCTGGAAGCCAGTTTTCAGCGGGTCGCCCCCGGAAATGGCCGCGGCCGCGAAACTGGCAAGGCCCACGGGCGGCGTCACGTCGGCCATGATCCCGAAATAGAAGACGAACATGTGCACGGCGATCAGCGGCACGATCAGGCCGTTTTGCGCGCCCAGTTCTACCACAACCGTGGCCATCAGCGACGACACCACGATGTAGTTCGCCGTGGTGGGCAGGCCCATGCCGAGGATGATGGAGATGACGGCCACGAAGAACAGCATCAGCATCAGGTTGCCGCCCGACAGGAATTCCACGAATTCCGCCATCACCTGTCCCACGCCGGTCAGCGTGACAGAGCCCACGATGATGCCCGCCACGGCCATGGCGCAGGCCAGGCCGATCATGTTGCGCGCGCCCGAGATCAAGCCTTCGGTCACTTCCCAGACGCCTTCGATCAGGCGCTTCTTGATCTGTCCCTCGCCCCGGAAATAGGCCTTCAGCGGCTTTTGCGTGAACAGCGTCAGCATCATGAAGCAGGCCGACCAGAAGGCCGAGAAGCCCGGGGATTTCCGCTCGACCATCAGCAGGTACATCAGCAGCAGGATCGGCAGAAGGTAATAGACGCCGGATTTGAAAATCTCGCGGGTGGGCGGCAGGTGCTGCATGCTATCGACGGACAGTTCCAGATCCGGTCCTTGGGACGCGTAGCGCACGGCGGCGACATAGCCCACGAGGAAGCCCACCACGATCACCGGCAGGGCCGCGCCGCCCAAGGCCGTATAGATCAGGTCCACGAGGATACCGGCGGTGTAAAGGATGCCGCCCGCAATCACGATGCCTGTGCAGATGATCAGGATCGCCCCCAGAATGAACTTGATCGGGTTCATGCGGCTGGTGCCCTTCATGCCCATTTTCAGGGCTTCAAGGTGCACGATGTAGACCAAGGCCACGTAGGAGATCGCGGCAGGCACGATGGCGGCCTTCACGACTTCTACGTAGGAAATGCCGACGTATTCTGTCATCAGGAACGCCACCGCCCCCATGACGGGCGGCGTGAGAACGCCGTTGATCGAAGACGACACCTCGACCGCGCCCGCCTTCGACGGCGAGAATCCCACCTTTTTCATCAACGGGATGGTGAAGGTGCCCGTTGTCACGACGTTGGCAATGGAAGACCCGGAGATCAGGCCCGTGGCGGCCGAGGCGATGACGGCGGCCTTGGCCGGGCCGCCGCGCAGGTGGCCGAGGGTGGCAAAGGCCAACGACAGGAAATAGTTGCCCGCCCCCGCCTGGTTCAGAAGCGCGCCGAACAGCACGAAAAGAAACACGAAGCCCGACGATACGCCAAGAGCGACCCCGAAGACACCTTCGGTGGTCAGCCACATATGGCTCATCGCGCGCTCGATGGAGGCGCCGCGCCAGCGGATCACATCGGGCAGCCACTCGGACGAGCCGAAGAAGACATACATCAGGAACACACCCGCCACGGCCATCAGCGGGAAGCCAAGCGACCGGCGCGCGGCCTCCATCAGAAGCGCAACGCCGACAACAGCGACCGTGATATCAAGACTGGACGGCGCGCCAGAACGCGCGGCGAGGCCGTCCCAGGCAAGGAACAGATAGCCTGCGGTGAACGTCGCGATCAGGCCAACGACCCACGTGAGAACCGGGATACTGTCGCGCGGGGTGCGCGTGACCAGAGGATAGAGGGCGGCAGTCAGAACCAGCACGGCGATTACATGAAGGAACGACGGCAGCATCAGGGTCAACCAGCCGGTGCCCATCTCGACCAGCAATTCCAGCGGATCTTCGACGCCGTTGATGTAGGATTGCACCGTCAGCCAGCCGACGAGCACGGCCAGATAGGCGGTGACGAAGCTGCCAACCAGCACCACAAGGCTGCGGCTGGTGCCGGAACCGGGCCTCAGGCCCGGGAAGGCCGCGAAGGCCAGGAAGACGGCGAAGGCCAGGTGGATGGAGCGGGCTTGCGCGTTGTTCACGACGCCGAAGCCGATCTCGTAGGGGATGGGGGATGCGATCCAAAGCTGGAACAGCGACCAGACCAACGGCACGGTCCACAACACGGCGCGGTTGAAGCCGCTGCGGGGTGCGCGGGCACCGGTGTCGGCCTCGGCGATGAAGTCCTCGCCTGCCGTGGTTGTCTGAGTGTCGCTCATGCCCTGTCCCCCAAGCACGTTTCCTCAATAGCAAAGAGCCGCCCGAGATTTCCCCTCGGGCGGCTCTTGTGTTTTTCAGCTGGTTATTCGATCCAGCCTTGCTCGCGGTAGTACTGCGCCGCACCGGGGTGCAATTCGGCGGTGATGCCCGAGCTGATCATCTCTTCCGGCGTCAGGTTGGCGAAAGCCGGGTGCAGGCGCTGGAAGTTTTCAAAGTTCTCGAACACAGCGCTGACGACGGCGTAGACGACCTCATCGGCCGTACCGGCTGCGGTCACGAAGGTCGCGCGCGGGCCCCAGGACGGGATGTCATCGGGGTTGCCAGAGTACATGCCACCGGGGATCGTGGCGGCTGCATAGGCCGTGTTATCGGCCAGAAGCTGATCGATTTCAGGGCCCGCGAGGGGCAGGATCACCACGTCACAGGTCGATGTCGCTTCCTGGCTGGAGCCGTTGGGCAGGCCCGCAGCCCAGATCGTGGCGTCGATGTTACCATCGCACAGTGCCGATGATTGCTCGGCCGAGGCCATTTCGGCGGCCAGCGACAGATCATCGACGGAGATGTCATAGTATTGCAACAACGTCTCGGCCAACACGCGCGTGCCCGAGCCGGGGTTGGCGATGTTCACGCGGTTGCCGGGGAAATCAGCCGGGCTGGCAATGCCCGCGTCCGCGCGCGCCATGACGTGCAGCGGCTCGGGGTGGATGGAGAAGAGCGCGCGCAGTTCGGGATAGGGGCCGTCGTCAACAAACGCGCCCTCGCCGGTCAGGGCTGCGGCCTGCACGTCGGATTGCACGACGCCAAAGTCCAGCTCACCCTCGCGGATGGTGCGGGTGTTGTAGACAGAGCCACCGGTGGATTCGACCGAGCAGCGCAGCCCGTGATCGTCGCGGCCCGCATTGACCAAACGGCAGATTGCGCCGCCCGTGGGATAATACACACCCGTCACACCGCCGGTGCCGATGGTGATGAACTGCTGGTCCTGCGCGAAAGCGGAACCGGACAACAGCAGTGCTGCCGCGGTCGTCGCCCCGAACATGGTTTTCTGGAATGTCATGGAATCTCTCCTTGTTTGAGATAGCGCGGGTCTGCGCCCGCCATCTGACCCCGTCGCCGGGGCTATGACGGTACCGTGATCTGATCCGCGTAGGGAGTCACTGCAAAAACTAATGTTTTTTCGGGGCGGACCAGTACGCGCTGTGATCGCGGCGCAATGCCTCGTAGTCCGCGATTCGCGCGCGGGCCCCCTCGCCGCCTTCCTTCACGATCATCGCCAGAAGGATCTCTAACAAAGCCATGGCGCCCGAGTTGCAGGCAAAATGATGCGTCGAGAGGGTCGAGACCAGAAGCGTCAAATCGGGCTCCAACCCCGGGGCCATGATTTCGCTGTCGGTTACCATGATCAGCTTCGCGCCCTTGGATTTGGCATAGGCGGCAGCCTCGATCG
This sequence comes from Gymnodinialimonas phycosphaerae, assembly GCF_019195455.1. Lineage (NCBI taxonomy): Bacteria > Pseudomonadati > Pseudomonadota > Alphaproteobacteria > Rhodobacterales > Paracoccaceae > Gymnodinialimonas > Gymnodinialimonas phycosphaerae. The sequence continues at coordinate 1,096,033 of NZ_JAIMBW010000001.1, forward strand.
TCTCAAGGCTGTAGGGGCTGAAGGTCATCGCCATCAACACGTCGCCGGGGCCTGCGTCCTTCAATTCGTCGATGGCAGTCGACATATGGCGCGGCACAAGTTCCATTGATCGCAATGCCATGCGTGCCACGTAATGAAAGTGGTAAGCCAATCCGTAGGACGCGCGCATCGCGGTCAGATACACCGTCCGCGCCTGCAACATCATCTGAACGGCGTGTTGCAGTTTTTCGGGCGTTTGGCGCTGCAATGACCGCTGCACGACGGACAAAGAGTTCGCCGCCGCATCCGCCTGATAGGCCGCACTTGGCGAATCCTCGCGCCATTGGTCCAGCCAGGCGCGCCCCTCGACCTGTTCGGTGTGCGACACAAGCGCGTGGCGGAACGGCTCTCGCAGGTCATCGAAGCGGTCGAACCCCAACAGTTTGGCCAGGCGCACCAGGGTGAAGGTGGACACCCCCGCCTTACGCGCGGTTTCCCGGATCGGGTCCAGTCCGAAGTCCGCTTGATTGTCCGCCACGTACTTCGCCGCATGTCTGAGTTGGGGAGAGAACCCGGCCGCCTCCTGCCTAATGTCTGAAAGCAAACGGTTTTTTAGGGTCGGGTCCATCGAATCATCCTCGGAAGCTTAATAACAGATGTTATCAATACAGAGGAATTGACGCATCGTGTAATTTGCGCCCAGGGTTTTCGCAACGCTTGGCGCAATCATTCGGTTTCCAGAACATGTCCCCAATTCTTCCCTCTCAGGCTTCTGTCGTCGTGATCGGCGGCGGTATCATGGGCACGTCGACGCTGTATCACCTCGCCAAGATGGGCGTCTCCGATGCGATCCTGCTGGAGCGTAACAAGCTGACCTCTGGCACCACGTGGCATTCGGCGGCGCAGGTCCGCGCCCTGCGCCATTCGCGCAACCTGACACGGATGATCCAGTACTCGGTCGATCTCTACGCACAGCTTGAGGAAGAAACCGGCCAATCCGTGGGCTGGATCCAGAAAGGGTCCCTGTCGATTGCCACCACTGAAGATCGCCTCACTCACGTCCGCCGCCAAGGCGCGTTAGCCAAGGCGTTCGGCATCGACGTAACCGAGATCTCGGCAGGCGAGGCGCAAGAGCGTTGGCCGCTTATGAACGGCGAAGATGTTCTCGGTGCCGTCTGGTCGCCGGACGATGGCCGTGTCAGCCCCTCGGACGTCTGCGCCGCGCTGGTGAAGGCCGCCAAGGGCCTTGGGGCGAAAATTTTTGAGGACACGGGCGTCACCGGCATCCTGACCGAAAACGGCCGCGTGAAGGGCGTTGAAACCACTCAAGGCACCGTGATGTGCGACGCGATTGCGCTGTGCGGGGGCCTCTGGTCGCGCGAGTTGGGTGCCATGGCGGGCGCCGAGGTGCCGCTTTGGCCGTGTGAACATTTCTACCTGCTGACCAAGCCCATCGATGGGATCACCGGCAATATGCCCACGCTCAGCGACCACGACAGCCACCTTTATATCCGCGACGATAGCGGCGGGTTGCTGGTGGGCTGTTTTGAGCCGATGGGCAAGGCGATCAAGCCGGGCGTGCTGGATGAGAATTTCGAATTCGGCCTTCTGGGCGAGGATTGGGATCACTTCGAGCCAATGATGATGAACGCCCTGCATCGGTTGCCCGCGCTGGAAACGGCAGAGGTGAAGATGCTGCTGAACGGGCCAGAGTCCTTCACCTCCGATGGCGCGTTCATGTTGGGCGAGACGGCGGAAACCAAGGGCCTCTTCCTTGGCACCGGCATGAACTCCGTTGGCATGGCATCGGGTGGCGGCGCGGGGATGAACCTCGCCCACGCCATCGTGCATGGCCACACTGCCTATGATCTGGGAGAGGCGGACGCCAAGCGCTTCGCGCCGGTGTTCAACTCGGTCGAACATCTCATGGCCCGCGCGCCGGAAATCCTGGGCACCCATTACGACATCGCCTATCCCGGCAAGCAGTTGAAGACTACGCGCGACCTGCGCCTGCTGCCGCTGGATGCGGAATATCGCGCCGCGAAGGCCCATATGGGGCAGGTCTATGGCTGGGAACGCCCGCTCTATTTCGGCAAGACGTTCGAGCCCGCGATGACCTTCGCCCGCCCCGATTGGCACGACAATGTCGCAGCCGAGGTTCACGCCGCCCATACCAAGGCGGCGATTTACGACGCCTCTCCCTTCGGCAAGATCGACGTGGAAGGCCCGGATGCGGAGGCCTTCCTGCTGCACGTCTGCGCCGGCTACATGGGCCGCGCGCCGGGGTCCGTCATCTACACGGCAATGCTCAACGATCGCGGCACCTTCGAGTCCGATCTGACGGCACAGCGAATTTCCGACACGCTCTACCGCCTGTTCGTCGGTACCAACGCCATTAAGCGCGACCTCACCTGGCTGCGCCGCCATGCCGACGGCTTCGACGTGACCCTGACCGACACCACCGAGGTCTACGCCGTCCTTGCTCTGATGGGCCCCGAAGCCGCGCGCATCGCGGCGGAGGTCGGCGCGCCTGAGTTGCACGACATCGGGTATTTCAAACAAGCGGGCGCGCACATTGCGGGCAAACATGTCCGCGCAGCGCGGATGTCGTATGTGGGCGAGGCCGGGTGGGAAATCACCTGCAAGGCCGAGAATGCTACCGCCATCTACAAGGCCTTGACGGACGCGGGCGCGGTCCCCGCAGGCCTGTTTGCGCAGACGTCCATGCGGATCGAGAAGGGCTTTTGTGCCATGGGTCACGAGTTGGACGGCGACGTCACGCCCATCGCCACCGGCCTCGATTTCGCGACCCGAAAGAAGGGCGGCTTCATCGGGGCGGAGGCCTTGGCGGACGCGCGCGCAAACGGGGCAACAAACCACGTCATTTCTCTTGTCCTCGACGACGTATCCGCCAACCCGCTAGGGCATGAGCCGATCTACGCCGGCGACAAGATCATCGGCGAAACCAGTTCTGCCGCCTTCGGTCACCGTGTTGGGCGCCCCATCGCCCTGGGCCATGTCCGCGCGCCCCTGGCGGATGGTACGCAAGTCACCCTCGATATCGCTGGCACGCACTACACTGCCAAAGTTGTCCTCGGCCCTATCTGCGACCCGGATGGCGCTTGGATGAAACCCTCCTCCAGTGAAAGCTGACCCCATGTCACATGTCTTTCCCCGCCACTGCCATGCCGAGCTGCCCACCGCCGTTGCGGGCGATGGCTGCTACCTGATCGACGCGACCGGCAAACGCTATTTCGATGGCTCCGGCGGTGCTGCCGTGTCCTGCCTTGGCCATTCCAACGTACGGGTGAAGCAGGCGATCAAGGACCAGGTCGACGCGCTGGCCTATGCCCACACCGGGTTCTTCACGACCGACCCGGCGGAAGAGCTGGCGGATATTCTGATCGACCACGCCCCCGGCGACCTGGACCGCGTCTACTTTGTTTCCGGCGGATCGGAAGCGGTGGAATCGGCGATCAAACTGGCCCGCCAGTACCACGTGGAAAACGGCCAGCCCCAGCGCCGCCACCTGATCGCGCGGCGGCAAAGCTATCACGGCAACACCCTCGGCGCTTTGGCGGCGGGCGGCAATGCATGGCGGCGGGAGCAGTTCTCACCTCTGTTGATCGATGTGCATCACATCGCGCCCTGCTATGAATACGCCGAACGCGCAGAGGGCGAGACGCTGGACGCCTACGCTGCCCGATCTGCGCAGGAGTTGGAGGATGAAATCCAGCGCCTAGGCCCCGACACCGTCATGGCCTTCATTGCCGAACCCGTCGTGGGCGCGACCTTGGGCGCGGTGCCGGCAGTAGGCGATTACTACACCCGTATCCGTGAGATCTGCGACCGCCACGGTGTGCTGTTGATCCTGGATGAGGTCATGTGCGGCATGGGCCGCACCGGGCATCTGTTCGCCTGCGATGCAGACGGGATTGCGCCCGATATCCTGTGCATCGCCAAGGGTCTTGGCGCGGGCTACCAGCCGATTGGCGCGATGCTGTGCAGCAAACAGATCTACCAAGCCGTCTCAGATGGGACCGGGTTCTTTCAGCACGGCCACACCTACCTTGCCCACCCCATCGCGGCTGCCGCCGGGCGTGCGGTTCTGCAAGAGATGTTGGAGCGTGACCTGATCGCGGGCGTGCGAACAAAAGGCGCGGCGTTCGAGGCGCGCCTGCGTGATCGCTTTGCGCAGATGCCCCATGTGGGCGATATCCGGGGACGCGGGCTATTCTGGGGCATAGAATTTGTTGCGGATCGCGCGACGAAAACCCCCTTTGCCCCGCACCATGGCCTTGCGGGCAAGCTGAAGAAAGCCGCCATGGCCGAGGGCCTCGCCTGCTACCCCATGGCGGGTACCCGCGATGGCAAGCACGGCGATCACGTGCTTCTGGCCCCGCCGTTCATCATGACGGAGGCGCAGATGGACGAAGTCGTCGACAAACTGGCCCGCGCGACGGAAACCGTGTTGGCAAAGGTGGATATGTCCTGACGCCAGGCCCGCTTGATCAAGCCCGGCGGCGGGTTTCGTTTCCCGACCCTAACTCGTCGCCTTCACGCCCACGGGCCCCGGACGGGACGTGGCGCGCGCCTTGAAACGCGAGGTATGCTTCCCAAATGGAAGGCAGGATGCCACTGAATTCGGCCCCTTCGGCGTGACCAGCTTGGCCGTGTCAGGCGTGGCGCGTCGGGGCGCTTGCTTAACAGTTGACGCGCTGGTCCGCCAAAGGGACAAAAGCCATACTGTTTTCTCGCAGGTTTGCTGGTAGGCGTTTGGCCAGAAACTGGAGCCGATCTTATGACATCACATCAATCAGTTGCGGCCGAACTCGTGCGTGCCGTTTCCGAGTTCCCGGATCGGTCTGCCATGTCAGATCAGGCGCGCACGGTCACTTACCAAAGGCTCGGCCAGTTCGTCTCGACTCTGGGTGCACATCTGGACGCGCGGCAGGTGGTCGGCATCTTCGGCTCTCCGGGTGTTGCGATGGGCGCGAGTGCTGTTGCCTGTGTTATCCATGGCCGCCCCTTCGTCCATCTTGACCCCGCGATGCCACAGATGGTGCTGCATAACATCGTGTCCGAGTTGCAGGTCAGCGTGATCGTCACCTGTGAAGCCGCCGCACCAGGGCAACTGCCGGGCGATTGTAAAACGGTTGATGCCAATGACCTGCTTTCTGAAGCGCCCGCGCCCCATGGAACGTTGCACGCGGCCACCGTAGACCCGGCCGATCCGATCTATCTGGTCGCCACGTCCGGCACGACGGGGCGCCCCAAGTGCATTCCGGTGTCACAGGATGCCGCCTACCTGTCTTATGCCTGGCGTGATGAGTTCACCCCCTACGACCCCGACATGCGCGTCGGCATCTACATTTTCGCAATCTGGGAGATGTTCCGCCCCCTACGCAAGGGGGCCGGCCTGTGGTTCCCCGACGCCAGCACCCTCTTCGCCCCGGCCAAGCTGGCCGACTTCCTGATCGCCCATGATATTGACGAGATGCTGTTCACCCCATCTTTCTACGACACCTTCCTCAATGCCCTGGACGCCGACAAGGCCGCCGCCCTGCCGATCCATCGCGTCGTCCTGAATGGGGAGGTGGTCAGCGATGACCTGATCCTGTCGTCCCTAGCCAAACTGCCTGACGCGGCGCTTTGGAACCTCTACAGCATTTGCGAAACCCACGATGTCTGCATGTCGCATTTGACGGAACCCGCAGGGGATAAACCTGCATCCGTGGGCGTCCCGATGGAGCATCTGCGCGCCGTCATTCTGGATCACGAGGACCGGCCCTGCCCGCCCGGCACGTCGGGGCAATTGCATTTCGAAGGCCCCCGGATGCTTGGCCCCGGCTATGTGAACCGGCCCGAAGAAACGCTTTTGCGGTTTCGGGAGCTGACACACGAAGGACGCAAGGCCCGCCTTTATGACACCGGCGATCAGGCTTGGGTGGATGACAGCGGCGCGCTGCACATCGAAGGACGCGTTGCGCATATGTTGAAGTTGCGCGGATTTTCGATCCAGACCAAAGAGCTGGCCGACACGATGCGCGACCGGATCGCCTTTTCCAGCGCGGCCCCTTGGGTGGCAGAAGTCGGTAGTCGTGGCCAAAGCCTGATCTTCTACTTTGCCGCCGACGCCGCGCAAGCCAAACGCAACGCCGATGACTGGGGGATCGTGGCGGGAAGCAACAAGATCCCGGCCTCCCTTGCCGCCGATCTTCGCGCCGTGTTGCCCGCCTATTGTGTGCCCTCCTTCCTGGTGCAGATGGAGGCCCTGCCCCTGCACCCGGTGTCGGGCAAGGCGGATATGCGCGCTTTGCCCCTGGTCATGGAAGAGGCCCAGGGCACCCACTACGCCGAGGACGCCGTGATTGCCGCCGCGGCACTGGCCATGTCCTGCGCGCCCTCGGACATCGACCCGGCGCTGAGTTTTCACGCGCAGGGCGGTGACTCGTTGATGTGCGTGACGCTGATGCTGGAGCTTGAGAAGACCTATGGTCTTCCCATCGACTTCGACCTTGCGATGAATGTGCCGCTGCACCGGCTGGACCAGCTGATGACGCAAGAGGCCGACGCCCCCGCCCCCGCAGAGGATTTCGACCGCCCCGGCATCTTGCTGACAGGCGCGACCGGCTTTCTGGGCGGGCACGTTCTTGCCAAGGCGGCGCGCGATCTGCCCCCGGATGAAGTCATCTATTGCCTTGTGCGCGACAAGAACCGGGGCGCGCGGGATCGCTTGGCCGAGGCCGCCCTCGCCCATGGCGTCGCGGCCGAGCGCTACGTGATCGTTCACGGCACCCTTGACGCGCCCCGTTTCGCGCTGGCCCAGGATGCCTACACGGCGCTGGCCCGCTCCGTCAGCAAAGTCGTACATTGCGCGGCGATTGTGAATCTTGCCATCGGGCGGGACGAGATGCTGGATTGGTCGGCCCGCGGGATGGATACGGTGCTGACATTCTGTGGCGATGCGGGCGCTGACCTGCGCTTCACCTCGTCCAGCGCGGTTTTTCCCGACCGGGGCGGCCCCTGGCCCGAGGCCCCCGCGAAACCCTGGGACGGCTGCACCGGCTATGGCGCGGCCAAGATCGCGGCGGAAGACGCCATTCGCGCGGCGGGTATTCCGGCAGCGATCGTGCGCTTGCCATCGCTTTATGATCTGGAGGCGCCGAACCCGCGCGACATCTACGAGATCATTCTGGAGGCGTCCTTGCGGGCGGAGCACATGCCGGAAGGGCTCGAATTTCCGATGACCGACGTGACAGCTGCCGCCGCCTTCCTGCTTGGCCCCGTCACGGCATCTGACGCCCTGATCTATAACCTCATGGCCGACGCGCATGTCGTCCCGAAGGACCCGCACGCCCTGCCCCCGGCGGACTGGCTGGCGAAGGTCACCCTTGCCGAGGGCATCGCCAAGGTGATCACCGAGTTTCCGGACACGCTGCGTGCCACTTCAACTTTCGACAATAGCGCCGCCCGTGCCGCCTGGGCGCAGGTCAGCGACCAGCCGTTTGCCGTGATCAGCGATGGCGACGCGTTGCTGGCGCGCCGCGCGCGGGACTACCAAAGGGATCCGGCGTTGATCTGATAGTCCTCCATCGTCAGCGCGCGGGCTGCGTCGCTGGCCAGGAACGCCGCAAGCTCTGCCACCTCGGAGGGTTGAACCAACTGGTTCTGCGGGTTCGACTTGGCGTATTCGGCGCGGACCTCTTCCAGGCTCTGCCCGGTCGCTTCCATGTCGGCATCGATGAAGCGGCGCAGCATCTCGGTCTCGACCCATGTCGGGCTGATCGACACGCAGGTGACGCCATGCGCCGCGCCCTCAAGGCTGACACAGCGCCCCAGTCCCAAAAGCCCCGCCTTGGACGCGCAATAGGCTGCGTTGTTGGCCATGCCATTATTTGCCGCGACCGAGGCGATGTTGATGATCCGTCCCCAGCGCGCGCGCATCATGTGGGGCATCACCGCACGGATCATGCGGAAAGTGCCGCTCAGGTTGGTGTTGATATGATCGTCCCAGACGTCTTCGGGATGATCGATCACGGCGGCCTCTTCATAGACGCCTGCGGCATTGACCAGGATATCAACGCCGCCATGGGCCTCGACCACCTGTGCGACGAAGTCATCGACGCTATCGCGCGATTGCACGTCCAGGGCGGCGGCTTGGATATGCGCGCTGTCTGCCCCAAGGACGTCGCGGACGCGCGCGGCATCGCCCGCGCTGCGTGCGCCGACCACAACAGCTGTGCCGTCGCTGACCAACCTGCGAGCGATCGCAAGGCCCATCCCAGACAACCCACCCGTCACAATCGCCGTTCTATCCCGTGATGTCATGCCGTTCTGCCTTTGCCGAAGTTCTTGATGATCGTTTTTCTATGCGGAGTAGGACGCCATTTTACAAGCGGTCCAATGGCGTGCGACTGACCTTGACCGCCCCGCCCCGGCCAAACGATCACTCCCGCGGATCCAGGGCCTGCGCCACAAACCCTTCGTCAATGGCAGCGCCTACAAAGCTGTCCAGGGGCTCGATCGTTGCATTGTCGGGGCCCGGGAGCACCATGGCTTGCGACACGCGGGTCAGCACGCCTGGCAGGATCCGGAAGGCGTCGTCAGCGCCAAAAGCGCGGTGCAACGAGGCGCGAACGCCCGCCACGGCGTCACCGCGCCCGTCCCGGAATTCCGCGAAACTCTCGGGCGGTGTGCCGGAATGCGCCAGATCGGCGTGATGCAGGTTCGCAGACAGATGCATATCGTAGGCGGAACCGGTGGAGGTCAGAACCTGGGTGCCCGCCTGATCCACATCCACCACGTCCTGAATGGGCGATGCGGCGCGCACGGCATAGGTTGCCTCGATCACGTGATAGGGCCGCGTGAAACTGACCTTGCGGGCGCGCGTTGCATCGATGGCCAGGAAGGCCACGTCCCAAACGTCACGCTCGGCATCGGCAAAGACCTTGCCTGCGCCGGAATAGATCACCGGCTCCAGGGTCACGTTCAAGGCGGCGGCCAGTCGCCGGGCCAAGGCAGGGCTGACGCCGGTCAATGTTCCCCCCTCCGTCTGCACCAGGGCCCGGTTTCCGGTGTTGATCGCCACGCGCAGCACGCCGTCCTTGGCGATGTCGGCCAGGTTAGCTGTCATCGGTGTCTCCTCATGGGGTGGTGATCCCTTGCCAGATGAGGCGAAGTGAAATCAGCACCAGCAAGATATTCAGGGTCAAGCCGAAGCGTACGTCCGTCAATCGGTTCAGCACCAAGCGGCCCGCATAGGTCCCGACAAGGCCCACGCCGATCATCAGGGCGATGACCCAGATCCAGTCGGCATAGGCGAACCCCAGCACCCCGAAGGCCACGACCTTCAGCCCGTGTTGCAGGGTCATCAGCGTGGCGTGGGTTGCCACATGGGCGTGGCGTGGCAGCTTGTGGGACTTGGTGAAGCTGGCCACGAAAAGGCCCGTCGCCCCGAAAAACATCGTCAGAAAGCTGGAGATGAGGCCAGTGAACAACGGCCAGCGGCTGAACCAGCGCGGGGCGCGGGCAAGCACGGTGTAGATCACGAAAGCGCCGACCCCGATCTGCACGTATTGCGGCGGCAATTCGACCGCCACCGCCCCGCCGATCGCCACGCCGATCAGCGTGCCGACGGCGAACCATGGCAGCGCGGGCCAGAAGATCTCTCGCCACAGCATCACCATGCGGCCTGCGTTTGATCCCGCCTGCACCACGCCGTGCACCGGGATCAGGGCGGCGGGCGGCACGATCGAGGCCAGGATCGCCAGCAACAGTCCCCCGCCGCCAATGCCGAAGGCGGCGGTGATGAAGGACCCCGCGAAACTGGCCGCCATGGTGATCCAGAACGCGGCAAGGCTCAGCCCTTCGGGCAGAAGGCTCAGCATCGCCGACCAGCTAGGGTCCGAGGGGCGCGGCCCCCGCTCATCCGGGCCAGACCTCGGGATTGATCATGTGGATCGGCGCCCCCTCGGCATAGGCGTTGATCTGATCGTAAATATCGCTGAATTGCAGGTTCAATTCATCCTCGGTGACGTAGCCGATGTGCGGTGTCACGATGACATTGGGGTGCGTCAGAAGGGGATCGTCCGGGTCGGTGTGCGGCTCGGTATCGAACACATCCAGCGCAAGCCTGCCGGGGCGGCCTGCGTCAAGCACCGCCTGCAATGCCCCGGCCTCCACAAGGCCCGAGCGCGAGGTGTTGATGAAGCTGGCCGTTGGTTTCATGGCCGTCAGGTCCGCAGCCGTGATGATGCCGCGCGTTTCCGGCTTCAGACGGACGTGCAGGCTGACGATGTCCGAGTCCGCAAAGAACGCGGCACGGCTTTCGGCAACGGTTTCGCCATCGGCGGCGGCGCGGGCCCGGCCAGCCTCGGACGCCCACCAGACCACCTCCATCCCGAAGGCGCGCGCATATCCCGCCACCTGCTTGGCGATGCGCCCATAGCCGTAGAGGCCGATGCGCCGCCCCGACAGGGTCTGCCCCGGTGCCAATTGCCACTGCCCCGCCTGCATCGAGGCCATCTGCTGCGGGATCTGCCGGGCGGAAGCGAGGATCAAGGCAAACGTATGCTCTGACGCGGCGGTCGAGGGCGTGCCTGCGTGCATGTTGGAGCACAAGACCACGCCATTCGCGGTGCAGGCCGGGACATCCACATGGGGATAGACAGAGCGCTGGCTGATCAGCTTGAGGGTCGGCAGACGCGCCAGAAGCGGTTCGGAAACGGGCGTGCGTTCGCGGAACAGGACAAGCGCCTCGGCGTCTTTCAGGCGCTCGGCCAGCAGGTCCACGTCTTCTGTGTGGTCGTTCCAGACCGTCACCTGGTGGGCATCCAGTTTTGCGAAACTGGGCAGCGTGCGCAGGGTATCGAACCAATCGTCCAGGATATGAACTTTCATGCGGGCAGCCTCTGCATCTGGCGAACCTCCGATCAATGCTTGGGATGGGCGCGGCGGATCACCGGAGAGGCGACCTGATCGGAGATCGGCACATCCCAGATCGCCGCGCCACCGTTTTCTGCAAAATCCGCGATCAGCGCCGGTAGCGCCGCAAGGTCGGTGATCGTCTCCCCCCCTACGCCGAAGCCCCGCGCGATGGCGGCCAGATCCGTGCGGCCGAACACGGCCCCCTGGTCCGAGATCCCCTTGGCGCGCAGCTTGTGGATTTCCGAGCCATAGGCCCCGTCGTTCAGCACCACGATGAGGATGTTAAGGCCATGGCGGGCAATCGTCTCAAGTTCTTGAATATGCATCAAAAGGCTGCCGTCCCCGTCGAACATCACGACCGTGTCGTCGGGCCGTGCGGCGGCCACCCCCATGGCGAAGCTGATGCCATTGCCGATGGCACCGAATTCCCGGATCGTCAGGAAATGCGTCTGCGGGCGCGAGGGCATCTGGGCGAAATAGAACGAGCAATGGCCAGAGGAATTCACCATTTGCCAATCGCCCGGAAGATGCGCCTCAAATGCCGCGACCGCGTCGCGGGGGTCGTGCAGGCCGGGCTCTGGCGGGAAAGAGGCGCTGTCGGCGGGTGCCGTGGCGATGCGGTTGGCCAGCGCGCCGCTGCGCCAGACAGCGGGGCGTTTGGAAAGCGCTGCGACAAGCGCCTCCATCCCCAGTTTGGCGTCGGCCCGCAGGTGCGCCGATGCGGCGACACGGCCCTGGCTGATCGCGATTGGATCGGTATCGATCTGGAGCAACTGCGCCTTGGGCCACAGCTTGCCCCCGTCCGAGTTGTGATGCGCCAAGGAGGTGCCCACGCCGATCACCAGATCGGCCTTGCCCAGACACTCGCGCGCCGTTTCAGTGGAAAAACCGCCCGCAACACCCAGATTGAAGGGATCGTCATGGAACACCCCCCGTGCGGGCAAGGTCGTGGCCAGAAGTCCATCGCACAGCTCTGCCAGATCGCGGCAGGCGGGCCCTGCCCCGGCCTCCACCGCGCCAAGGCCAGCCATGATGACGATCCTTTCGGCACCCTCGATCATCTTGCGCGCGCGGTCCAGATCATCGGCGTGCGGCGGGATCGGAGAGGCTATCGGCATAAGGTCGCGCGACGGCGCGGGCAGAGCAGTCGCGCCGGTCCATGGCTGGTTTTGCAGATCAAACGGCACGCCAAGCACCACCGGGCGGCGTTCGCGTTTTGCCTGAAGGAAGGCATCACGGATGGCTGTGGGCATGCGGTCCACGTGGTGAAGTGCGTGATAGGCAGATCCTGTTGCCACCACGAAGGGCGCGTGGTCGATGCCTTGATTGTACCAGCCCGTTTTCAGCGGCGCCTCGCCCGCAAGGATCACCATCGGCAACCGCGCGCGCACGGCGGCGGGCAATGCGGTCATCAGTTGGGTCAACCCCGGACCACAGGTGACGGTGGCCACACCCACCTGCCCCGATTTGCGCGCGTAGGCCATGGCGGCAGCGGCGGCGCAATGCTCGTGGCGGACATAGATCATCTCGCATCCGCCTTCGGCCAGGCGCGTGGCGAAGTTCATGTTGGCGTCGCCCAACAGGGCGAAGCAGGTCGAGACCTCTTCGTTCAGGAAGCTTCGGGCAAGGATATCGAAGGTTTTCATCGCGTTACTCATCGCTGACCATCACCTCTCCGCGGGCGATCAGCCGCGCTGTCCGCACCACGCCCGCCGAGCGAAAATCAAGCGTATCGCCTTGGCGCGTGAAATCCACCGTCACTTCCATCTCGCCCATCGGGTGCTCGATCCGCATGACTTCGGGGCCACGCTCCACGGGGCGGGCGATCCCCTCTGCCACCGTGCCGGGGGCCAACGCGCAAGCCGCCAGACATTGAGAGCCGGTGACAGCCAGCGTCGGGTGGGTCGTCCACGGCATGAAATAGCGCGCCGCAAAATGGGCGCCCGTTCGGGGTGGGGCGATCAGGCCAATCTTCGGGACGACGGATTTGGAGACATCGCCAAACCCCATCAGCGCACCCGCCTTCAAGCGGATAGGCTCCATCCTTTCAAAAAGCGCCGAGTTCTCGGCCAGCTCTGCCTGCGTCTCGTGACCGCTCAGGCCGAAATCAGCGGCGCGCGCGATCATCATCGGCATGGCGACGTCGATGCAGGTCACTTCGACCCCGTCGATCACGTCCAGGGGCCGCCCGGTAGGGAACATCGCCCCCGATTTGGAGCCAACAACATCCAGGAAGTTCAACGCCACGGGCGCGGCGGTGCCGGGCACGCCGTCGACGTGGGTGTCACCTGCATAGGTCACCTGCCCGCCCGGCGTTTGCACCACTGACTCCACCAGCGCGCCGGTATTCACGGCCCGGATCCGCACCGTGGTCGTGTCGTCGGTGACAGGCACAAGCCCCATTTCAATCGCCGCAGGCCCCACGCCCACAAGGATATTGCCACAGGTCGGTCTGTAGTCGACCATCGGTTCCATGATATCGACCTGGGCGAAGAAATAATCGATGTCCGCCACGTCTTCGTTCGAGGGGCTGAGCATCGCGACCTTGCAGGTCACCGCATCACCGCCACCGATGCCATCGATGTTACGCGGGTTTCCCGAGCCGATCACCTGCGTGAGAACGGCGGACAGGGCCGCGCGGTCCTCGGGCAGGTCGGCGCGATTGAAGTACGGCCCGCGAGAGGTGCCGCCGCGCAGGAAATGGTAGGGTATGGCGCGTTGGGTCATGGTTTGGCCTGTTCGATATGGGTGAGGATGGCGTCGGTCATGGCGGCGGTGCTGGCCGCACCGCCAAGGTCCGGGGTGCGCGTCGCGGGCGCGCAGAGCGCTGCAAAAAGCGCGTTCTGGATCAGGGCGGCCGCGTCCGGCTGGCCCAAGTGATCGAGCAACATCGCCGCCGACCCGATGAGTGAGCCCGGATTGGCCACGCCCTGCCCCGCCAGATCTGGGGCAGAGCCGTGTTGGGCTTGGGCCACCGCATGATCCGCGCCGTGGTTGAGGGACGCCGCAAGGCCAAGGCCGCCGGCAAGCTCGGACGCCAGATCGGACAGGATATCGCCGTACATGTTGGTGGCGATGACAACGTCAAACCGGGTCGGGTCGCGCACGAAAAGGGCTGCGGCGGCGTCAATCAGAAGCTCATCCGTCTCGATCTCGGGGTAGTTGCGCGCCACGTCGCGCACGGTGTCGAGGAACAGGCCATCGCTCAAGCGCAGGACGTTGGCCTTGTGGATCACCGCCACGCGGCGGCTGCCCCGGCGGCGGGCCAGCGCATATCCGGCTTCGGCAATCGCGCGGGAATTGGCCTCGGTAATCCGGCGCATCGAAAGGGCCACGCCGGGCACGGGCATGAATTCGGCCGGGCCGCTTTCCATGTTGCGGTCGGCGTAGAAGCCTTCAAGGTTTTCGCGCACGACGACCATGTCCACGGCATGGCCGGTGGGCGTCGGGACAGCCGGGTGGCTGCGCGCGGGGCGAATGTTGGCAAATAACGCCAGTTGCTTGCGCAGCACGCCAGAGGGGTTCAACCCGCCGTCGGCCACGGGCGGATAGGCGTTGTGCGACACCGGGCCAAGGATCACGCCGTCGGCGGCACGGGCCTTGGCGATCACCTTTTCCGGGATCGTGGTGCCCGCAGCCTCTAACGCCGCGAAGCCGATCTGCGCCACGTCGATCTGGACGCCGTTCAGCGCCGCGCGAACCACCGCGCAGGTGGCCTCCGTGATCTCGGGCCCGATCCCGTCGCCCGGTAGCGCCAGCAGGCGAAGCGTCATGTCAGCGGCCACGGCAGGTTCACGTATTCCTGCAAAAGGCCCGGCGGGAAGTCGCGCCCGAGCGAGCCGCCAAGAAACGCCAGCACGCCGATGCCGATCGCCGTCAAGATCACGGCCCGCACCCAAGAGACATTTGCGCGCAGGCGCAGGAACGACACAAGGAACACGGCCAGCGCCAGAACGAAGCCCACCAGCGCCGAGAGGCCCAGAAGGAAGGCGAACCAGGCAAGCGTGGACCAGAGGCCGTGGGGGGCCGCGGCATCTTCGCCGCCCGATTCAAGGTCTGCGAAAACCACGTCCGTCTCGGGTTGTGCCATCATCCGCACCATCAGGGCGGCGCAGGCGATCAGGGTCACGATGCCAATGGTGACTGGGAAGATCTTGTCGCGCAGCACATTGATGGTGGAGGCATCATAGACCGCAACCGCGACATAGGCCGTCACCGCGATCAGGAACATCAGCGGCGCACGCTTCGCGCCCGTGGGCGGCGTGTCATTGCCGAGGATCTTCTTTCCTTGCCGAATACCGATGATGACCGAGACCACCAGAAGGATCAGGATGCCGATGGAGACGGGAGAGAAGATATACTCCATCCCCGACCAAAAATCGTTGCGGAAGCGGATGGTGGAGATCTGGACCGCCTGGTTGGCAAAGCTTTCCGCCTGCGACGACAGCACGAAGCCGATCAGGAAGGCAGGCCGCGACCACTCGAACCGGCGCAGGAAGATGCCCAGAAGGCCAATGCCCAGAAGCATCACCAGATCGCCAAGGGACTGGCTGGATTGGAACGCGGCGAAAGCGATCAGCATGAACAGGAAGGGCGCGACCAGCGTGAAGCGGATCGTGGTGATCCGCGCGATCTGGCCCGACAAAAGGATGCACAGGCCCGCGCCGAAGACGTTGGCCAGCGCCAGCGACCAGACAATCGTGTAGGTGATGTCGAGGTTGTTGCGCACCATGTGCGGGCCGGGATCGTACCCCAGAAGTGCGATTCCGCCCAGGAATACGGCCATGGAGCCGGAGCCGGGAATGCCGAAGATCAGCGTCGGCACCAAGCCACCGCCTTCCTTGGCGTTGTTGGAGGATTCGGGTCCGATCACACCGCGAATATCGCCCTTTCCAAACTGTGATTTGTCCTTGGCGCCCTGCACCGTGAAGCCGTAGGCGATCCAATCGACCACCGATCCGCCGAGGCCGGGGATCACGCCCACGATCACCCCGATGAAAGCCGAGCGGACCGACAACCAGATGTTGGCCCACCAATCGCGGATACCCTGGAACCAGCCGGACCCAAGACCCCCGCTGCGCGAAATCGCCCGATCCTGACGCAACAGGGCAATGATCTCGGGGATGGCGAAGATGCCAAGACCCACGATCACCAGTTTGATGCCGTCGGTCAGGTAGGGAATGGAGTAGCTGGCCATGCGCAGGCTGCCCGAGGCGTCGGATTCGCCGATGGTGCCGATCATCAGGCCAAGGCCCGCGGCGGCTACGCCTTTCAGGGGCACACGGCCCGCAAGGATCGCGACCATGGACAGGCCCAGAAGCGTGATCATCAACATCTCGGGCGTGCCGAACGCAAGGATCAGGGGGCGCGCGATGAGGATGAAGAAAGTCAGGATGATTGCGCCCAGTATGCCCCCGAAAAGCGATGAGGCGAAGGCCGCCGCCAACGCGCGCGCCGCCTCGCCCCTTTTGGCCAGCGGAAAGCCATCGAGTACCGTGGCCTGGCTCGCGGTAGAGCCGGGGATGCCCAGAAGAACCGAGGCGAAAGTATCGGATGTGGGCACCACCGCGATCAGGCCGACCATCAGCGCAAGGCCCGAAACCGGGTCCATCCCGAAGATGAACGGCAGCACAAGCGACAGGCCCGCGATACCGCCAAGGCCCGGAAATACGCCGACCGACAGGCCCAGGAGCACGCCGATCATCAGGAACATGATCTGTTCCGGCTGAACGATCAGGGAAAAGGCTTCGCCAAGCGCCGGAAGCGCTGTTGCAAGAAGGTCCATCGGGCCGCCCGTCGGTTTTCAGTGAGGTGCGTTTGTCAAAGGCGAAACGGCCCCGCCGGATATCCAGCGGGGCCGATCGGCATTAGTTCAAGGTAACGCCGTAGCTTTCTTCCAGCCAATTCACGACATAGTCGCGCGCCTCCTGCGGCACTTGGGTGCCCAGTTGGAACGCGGCCTCTGCGGCACCGCGGGTCATCTGCGGGTAGTCTCCCAAAGTGGCTTCGGCCAGCTCCTGGAAATCAGGGCGGGCGATGACCTCGTCAAAGGCCTGCGCGAAGGTCTCGACCACTTGGGGCGACGCGCCCTCGGGCAGGAACACCATCTTCTGGGCCGGGAACCCGGCGATGAAGAACGCGCGCCAGGCCTCCCAAACGGGGCCCTCGGTCTCGCAGGCGGGTGTCGCTTCGCAGACCTCTGCAAATGTTGGCATGTCGGGAAATGTGGGGTCGCGAACGATGTTGCCTTCGCCATCCAGGGCGCCCCAGGACATCATCGGCACGGCAAGGCCCTCTTCCACCATCGGCACGACCGAACGCAGGTAGGCGGACGAGGTCTGGTAATCGATGTTGGCTTCGCCCCGCTCGAACATCAGGCGGCCATCGCCGCGACCTTCGATGCCGAAAACAGGCTCCACGTTCATGCCAAGCATTTCCCAGGCAAGGTTGGCCACCAGGTCCAGACGCGTCGCGCCCTGGCTGCCCCAGATGAAGTCGGTGTCTTGCAGGCCCGTCGCGTCAAGGCCGTCCATCATCGCGGCCATATCTGGCGGCAGATAGGCGACACCGCCGGTGCCCGAGGCCAGTACGACCTGCCAGTCGTTGTACTCATAACGCACGCGGGGATCGCCCAGAAGATAGGGGAACTGCGTGGAACCGGACGTGCCGAAGATCACGGTGCCATCGACAACGTCCTGGTCCTGGAACCAGTTGGCACCGGTGGTGGAGCCGGCACCGGGACGGTAGCGCACGACGACGGTGGGCTGGCCGGGCAGCGCTTCAGAAAGCAGCGGGGCGAAGAAGTTTGCCCACCGCGCGGATCCGCCGGATTCCGAGAACGGGATCACGAATTCAATCGTCTCGCCGGTATAATCGACGTCTTGCGCCTGTGCCGCCGTGGACAATGCAAGTGTTGCCGTGCCCGCAAGCAAGGCCTGCGCCGTGCGGCGCATGGATTTCAGTGTCGTCATAGTATCCTCCCATGGAACGTGGCACATCTCCCTCCCGGGTCTGGCCACGCTTTCCTTCAATCTCGGGGCATCTTCCCCGCTTGATGTGTCGGGTGTCACCTGCGAACCTTGCCTGAAGCTTGCAGCCCCGCACGAAAGTTTATCGGAATGCGCATTGTTCTTGTGGAAGATAACGCCAGCCTCGCGCGGGGGATCACCTATCGCCTGCAAGATGCAGGCCATGCGGTGGACGTGCTGGACGACGGGGAGGCGGCGGAAAGCTACCTGCGCACGGACCAGGCGGACCTGGTGATCCTTGATATCAACCTGCCCGGACGCGACGGGATCGACCTGCTCAAGGGACTGCGGGCGCGCGGCGATGACCGCCCGGTCCTGTTGCTGACCGCGCGGGCGGATACCGCCGACCGGGTTCGGGGGTTGGATGCGGGCGCGGATGACTACCTTGTGAAGCCCTTCGAGATGGTCGAATTGGAGGCGCGCATCCGGGCGCTGTCGCGCCGCAAGCCCCTGCCCTTCCGCAAGGCGCTGACCCTTGGACCGTTGGTGCTGGACCTCGACGCGCGACAGGTCGAGATCGACGGCACGCCCCAAACGGTGCCGCGACGCGAGGTCAGTCTGCTGGAGGCGCTGATGGCAGCCGACGGGCGCAATGTCTCCAAGTCGCAATTGCTGGAACATACCTACGGCACCGGCAGCGACGTGGATGAAGCGGCGATCGAGGCGCATATCTCGCGCCTGCGCAAACGGCTCAAGCCGCACGGGATTGCCATCGTGGTCAGCCGTGGGCTTGGCTATGCGCTGATCGCGGAGGCGCAGGTGTGACCTCGACCTCTCTGCGGCTGCGTCTGACGCTGATCATCCTGCTGCCGCTTCTGGCGATCGGCGCGGCGGTGGGTGCGTGGCAGGTCAGCGACGCGCGCACCAAGGCAGCCGACCTCTTTGACCGCAGCCTTCTGTCGGCTGCTCTGGCGATCTCGGCCGATGTGGCGCTCAGCAATGGGGACGCGATTTCGCTGGAGACAACGGACCTGCTGCAAGATACCTCTGGCGGGCCGGTGTTCTACCACGTCTACGCCCCCGACGGCATATACGTCCTGGGCTACGCCACCCCGCCCGTATCACTCGACGCGCCCATCGGATCCGAGGAGGAAGTGACTTTCTTCGACGGCCGGTACCACAGCCGCGATGTGCGGGTACTGCGCTACCGTTCGGTCACGACAATCGACGGCATCAACGGGGCGTTCACCTATACCGTCTGGCAGGATGTGGCCGTGCGAAGCGCCTTCGTGCAGGACCTTGTGCTGCGTACCTTCACGGTAATTGCCGTGCTGATCGGATCGGTGGCCCTGGTCGTCTGGTTCGGCGTCAGCCTTGGCCTGCGCCCGCTTCTGGATCTGGAAGACGCTATTTCGCGGCGCTCTTCCGATGATCTAAGCCCGATCCGCCGCGCCGTCCCGCCCGAGACGCGCGGGCTTGTGACTCGGCTCAACACGCTGTTCGGGCAGGTGGAGCGGACGATGGAAGCACAGACTGCGCTGATTTCCAACGCAGCTCACCAGTTGCGCAATCCGATTGCGGGCGTGCTGGCAATGGCCGAGGCCGTGCAAACCGCGCCGACCCAAGTGGCCATGCAGGACCGCACGGAAGAGCTGTTGCACGCCGCGCGGCGGGCCAGTGACCTGGCCAACAAGCTTCTGACGTTGGAGCGCGTGCGCGCAGCACCCGAGGGCGCATTCGACAGCACGCTGGAGATGGGGGCAATGATCAACGACATCGTAGATGGCTTCCAGCCGAAAGCGGCGGCGCGTGGCGTCCGGATCTCGGCTGATCTTGGGCCGGGGCAGACGAATGTCGTCGCCGACGCGGTGATGGTGGAAGAGGCGATCACCAACTTGGTCGACAACGCGCTGAAACATGGCGGTGCGGCGCTAAGCCAGGTACAAGTGCGCCTGACGCGACAGGGCAACAATGCCGTGGTGAGCGTGGCCGACGACGGCGTGGGGCTGGACCCTGCCGACATCGAGACGGTGCTGTCACGCTTCGGCCAGGCCTCCCCCGGAGAGGGCAGCGGCCTTGGCCTGTCGATCGCCGAGGCGGTGGCCGAGCGGCACGGCGGCGCGTTGCACCTGGACACCGACCAGCAGCGCGGCCTCGCGGTGACCCTGCGCCTGCCGTTGGCTGATGTCTCTGCCTAGCGCGCAGACGCGTCCGGTCTAACGCCCGATCGCATAGGCCTGCATCAGGCGCGGCGTCGCGGCGGCTTTCAGCATTCCGTCGGGGCTGAGAGAGGCGGCAGTCAGGCGACCGATGGCCCAGGGCTCTGACACCTCCAGCTTGTGGCCGCGCGTGCGCAGCGCGTCGAGCGTTGCCGCCGGGAAATGCGGCTCGGCCATCAGGTGGCCCGGCTTGGTGCCCCGCGGAAAGAAGCTCGCCTGCAGGTGTCCGGTGTGGAACAGTGGGCCGTCGATGGCCTCTTGCAGGTTCATGCCGTGGTGGATCAGGCGCAACAGAAACGTCAACTGCCACTGGTCCTGCTGGTCGCCGCCGGGCGTGCCGAAGGCAACCCGCGTCCCATCGGGTTTGCGCGCCATCGACGGCGACAGGGTCGTGCGTGGGCGTCGGCCGGGCGCCAGCGAGGTGGGCAGGCCCTCGTCCAGCCAGAACATCTGCGCGCGCGTGTTCAGAGGCACGCCAAGGCCCGGAATGACCGGGTTCGACTTCAGCCAGCCCCCTGACGGCGTGGCCGAGACCGCAAGGCCCCATTGGTCCACCACGTCGATATGCACGGTGTCCCCCCGCTTTTCGGTCAGATGCGCCATGGTCGGCTCACCGATCCCGATGCCGTCGGATTGCACCGGCGGGCGGGTGGCACGGGCAAGGAAGGCTTGCGCCAGCGCTTCATGGCCCGCGATGGCACCGGGGCGTTGATCAAGCGAGGCTTTGTCGCCGATCTGCGCGCGCCGCTCGGCCCCGTAGGTCGCAGAGATCAAGGTGTCTACCGGCACATCGAAGTGGTCCGGGTCGCCGTAGTAGGCCTCGCGGTCGGCAAAGGCCAGTTTCAGCACCTCGGTCACACGGTGCACGAAAGCGTCGCCCACCGGGTCCAGCGCGGCGATGTCGTCGCCTGCCAGCATCTGCAACGATTGCAACAGTACCGGCCCTTGGGTCCATGTCCCGCATTTGAAGACGTCCCACCCGGAGTGTTGCACGCGTAAGGCGGGCTCGTAGCTGGCGCGCCATTTCGCCATGTCGTCGCCCGTCATCACGCCTTTGCGCCGCGCGCCGGTCGCGTCCATGACACAGGCATTCTTGAGGTAGTCGTCGATAGCCTCGGCCACGAAGCCTTCGTGAAAGGCGATGCGCGCGGCCTCGATCTGCGCCTCGTGACCCGTGGCGGCCTCCGCCTCGGTCACCAGACGGTCCCAGAAATCCGCCAGCATCTCGTTCTTGAACAATGTCCCCGGCTCGGGCGCATGGCCACCGGGCAGGAATACGGGCGCAGAGGTTGGCCATTCGTCCCGGAAGACATCGGCCATATCGGCGATGGTTGCGGCCACACGGGGCAGGATCGGATGGCCGTGCCGCGCGTAGTAGATCGCGGGGGCCATCACCTCGCGCAGGGGCAAGCGGCCATGGTCGCGCAGCATCAGCATGAAGGCATCGAACTGGCCCGGCACCACCGTGGCCAAAAGGCCCGAGCCGGGGATCAGGTCCAGCCCCTCGCCCCGATAATGGTCGATCGTGGCCCCCTCGGGCGCGGTGCCTTGGCCGCAGACGACCGTCGGTGCCTCATCGCCCGCAGGCCAGATCATCGCGGGCATGTCGCCCAGAGGGCCGTTCAAGTGCGGCTCTACAACGTTCAGCACGAAGCCCGCCGCCGCCGCCGCATCGGCCGCCGATCCGCCCATCTCCAACATTTTCATGCCGGATGCCGAGGCGAGCCAATGAGTCGTCGTGACCATCCCGAAGGTGCCCGACAGTTCGGGCCGTGTGGTGAAAGTCATGTGGTGTCTCCGTTGTTAGAGCCACGGTCAGATGCCGCGCGGTCCGTGACCCGAAACAGCCGCGCCGCAATGGGGGCGCCGGTGATGACAATGACGATCCGGGTCAGATGATGCACAATGACAAAGCCCAGATCGGCCCCCGCCACAATGGCCAGCACGGTCATTTCCGCTTGCCCGCCGGGGGCGAAGGCCAGGAAGCTTTCGACCGGAGGGGCCAGGCCAAGCATATAGGCGACCTCGGTGAATCCGGCGGCCAGCGCCGCCAACATCAGAACGAACAGCACGCCCGAGGTCACATCGCGGCGCAACTCGTAAAGCGTGACCCCGACATAGCCCACGCCGATCCCGATCCCGATCATGAATTGCGCCACCAGGATCGCTTCGGCGGGCGGGCGCACGTGGATCAGGCCGGACAGCGACAGGATCGCGGTTACGATCATCGGCCCCAGGATCGACGCCCCGAAAAGGCCGATCCGCTCACCGCCCTTCCAGCCCACAAGGGCCGCCACCACCATCAACCCCAGCTCGTGCAGGGGCATCGTCGTCACCGGCGCGCCGATGGGATTGTTCAGCGAGACGCCGAACCCAAGGGTCAGGATCAGCGGCGCGACCGTGACGATGATCAGCACGCGGGTGGCATGGATCAGCGACAGCGCGCGTGGGTCGCCCCCCGCCTCGGTCCCGAAGATCACCATGTCCTGCAAGCCGCCCGGCATCGCCGCGTACCAGCTTGTGACCCAATCGAACTTGTAGACCTTGCGAAAGAACGGCACGCCGATCAGCCCGATGACCGCCACATAAATCGGGATCAACGCCACGGAAAACGCCAGTTGCGGCAAGCGCCCGATCAGATCCGGCGTGATCGAGGCCCCGACGGCCACGCCCAGGATCGTACGCGCCGCGACCGAGACTTGTCCCATCCCCCTCAACGGCACCCCCGCCAGCGCGGCGATCAGGCAAGCCAGCATCGGACCAAACAGAAACGGCAGCGGCAGGCCCGTCAGCCAGAACAGCGCCGTGCCAATCACCGCCAGGCCAAGGGTCACACCGCGCTGTTGCAGGGGGCTGTTTTTGAAAGATGTCATGACGATTCCGCACGTGTTGCATTCAAGTGTATCCAAGTGTATGCAATTTCGAAACCCTGAAATGGCAGCCTGTATGTCTGACCCGAAACCCCACGACGCCTCGCAAGGGCAAGACGCCTATGCGCGTCTGTTGGCCGAGATCCGCAGCGGCGCGTTGCGTCCCGGCGACCGTGTGACCGAGACGGATCTGGCGACGCGTCTTGGCATCAGCCGCACGCCGGTTCGCGAGGCGATCCGCGCGTTGGAAGCCGATGGGCTTGTCATCCACACGCCGCGCGTGGGCGCTACGATCCGTGCACTGGACTACGCCGAAATCACCGAGCTTTACGAGATGCGCGCCATTCTGGAAGGCACCGCCGCCCGCTTTGCCGCCCGCGCCGCCTACGACAGCGAAACGGAAGAGCTTGCCGCGATCAATGACGCCATGGCCGACATTCCCGGCGATGTCGCGGGTCTGTTCACCCTGAACGCGCGGTTCCATGCGGTGCTGTTGAACGCGGCGCGCAATCGGTTTCTCGTCCGCTCGGTGCAGTCGATCCAGAAAACGTTGCTGATCCTTGGCCCGTCGACGCTGGAAGAGGCGGACCGCGCGGCGGGGGCGCTGGCCGAACATGCCGCGATCATCGATGCGCTCAAGGCTCATGACGGCGATGCGGCGGAAGCCGCTATGCGCCAGCATATCGAGGCTGCACACCGCGCACGCCTGAAGCAACTGCGCGGAGGCCTAGCGCCATGAGCGACCTGACCCAAACGCTGTGGGACCTGATTGTGGTCGGCGGCGGCAATGCGGGCCTTTGTGCCGCCATCGAGGCGGCGGAAACAGGCGCGCGTGTGCTTATCCTGGAAAGCGCCCCGAAGGCGTACCGGGGCGGTAACTCGCGCCACACTCGCAACTTTCGCTGTATGCACCAAGGGCCCCTGTCGGTGCTGACGGGCAGCTACGAGGAAGAGGAATACTTCGACGACCTGTTGCGCGTGACCAAGGGCAAGACCGACGAAGCGCTGGCCCGCATGACGATCCGCGCCTCGGAAGCGTGTCTGCCGTGGATGGAGGCCCACGGCGTCGCCTTTCAGAAATCGCTGTCGGGGACCCTGTCGCTGTCGCGCACCAACGCCTTCTTCCTGGGCGGCGGCAAGGCGCTTGTGAATGCCTATTACAACACGGCGCAAGACCTTGGCGTCACCGTCGCCTACGACGCAGAGGTCACCCATATCGCGATCGAGGACAATGCGTTCACCGGGTTGGACGTGACCCTCGACGGCACCACGACGCGTTTGAAGGCGCGCGCGCTGGTGCTGGCCTCGGGCGGATTCCAGGCCGATCTGGACTGGCTGGCCGACGCCTGGGGCCCTGCCGCGCGCAATTTCCTGATCCGCGGCACGCCCTATAATCGCGGCGTGGTGCTGCGTGACATGCTGGATCAGGGCGCGCAAAGCGTGGGCGATCCCACACAATGCCATGCCGTCGCCATCGACGGGCGCGCGCCGCAATACGACGGCGGTATCGTCACGCGGCTCGATTGCGTGCCGTTCTCGGTCGTGGTCAACAAGAACGGCGAGCGGTTCTATGATGAGGGCGAAGACGTCTGGCCCAAGCGCTATGCCATCTGGGGCCGCCTTGTCGCCGCACAGCCCGAGCAGGTGGCCTATTGCATCATCGATGCCAAATCGATCCACGATTTCATGCCCTCGGTCTACCCGCCCGAAACGGCGGACACGATTGACGGGCTGGCGCAGAAGCTTGGCATTTCAGGCGCAAAACTACGCGACACGATCGAGACCTTCAACGCCGCCTGCCGTGAGGGGGAGTTCATGCCAACGGAACTGGACGGATTGGCGACCGAGGGCCTCAGCCCGCCCAAGACCAACTGGGCGCGCCCCATCACGCAGGCCCCGTTCTATGGCTATTCCCTGCGCCCGGGCGTCACCTTCACCTACCTCGGCCTGCGTGTGGACGAGACGGCGCGGGTGTCCGGCCCCGCAGGCCCGCTGGACAATGTCTGGTCCGCTGGCGAGATGATGGCAGGCTCGATCCTTGGCGAAGGCTATCTGGCCGGCTTCGGCATGACCATTGGCACCGTCTTCGGACGCATCGCAGGACAGGAGGCCGCTGCCCATGTCGCTTGATCATCCCCCTACCCTTTCACTCACCGAAGAGGCCCGCCGTCAGGTGGAAATCTGCAACGCCTGCCGCTATTGCGAGGGCTACTGCTCGGTCTTTCCCGCGATCACCCGCGAACGCGCCTTTGCGGACGGCGACATCACGCAGCTCGCAAACCTCTGCCACAACTGCCGGGGATGCTACTACGCCTGCCAATACACCGAACCGCATGAATTCGCCCTGAACCTGCCCGCCGTGCTGGCCGAGGTGCGCGTTGACGGGTGGGAGCGTTTTGCCTGGCCCGGTGCCCTGGCGCGGGTGTTCCAGACCTCGGGCGTTTCCTTGGCCGCCGCCCTTGTCGTGGGCATTGCGGCCCTGTTTTGGGCGATAAGCGCGCTGACCCCGACCGATGGTGAGGGGTTCTACGCCTACCTCTCGCACGCCGCGATGGTCGCGATTTTCGCGCCCGCCTTCCTGTTTCCGCTGGCCGTGATCGCCGTGGGCCTGCGCCGCTACTGGTCCGAGGTCGGCGGCACGCGGATCACAGGGGGCGATCTGAAGGCCGCCCTTGGCGATGCGGCGCGGCTGAAGAACCTGTCGGGCGGTGCCGCGAAGGGGTGCAATTATGAGGAAGGCGACCGCTACACGCAGGCTCGCCGCCATGCCCACCACGCCGTGATGTATGGCTTTCTTCTGTGCTTCGCCTCGACCTCCAGTGGCACGCTTCTGCACTATGGCTTCGGGATGGAGGCCCCCTACGGCCTGTTCAGCCTGCCGAAGCTGTTTGGTATTCCCGGCGGCATTCTGTTGACCTTGGGTGCGGTCTCGCTGGCGTGGCTGAAGACCAAGGCCGACCGCGCGCTTGGGGCACCCTCCGTCTGGGGCGGGGAAATGGCGTTCGTGGGCCTTTTGGGGGCAACGGGGGCAACGGGCCTGATGCTATACGCGGCCACGGGCACCGCCCTTGTCGCACCGCTTCTGGCACTGCATTTGGGCACCGTGCTGGCGTTTTTCCTGACCACGCCCTATTCGAAAATGGTCCATGGCTTCTATCGCTTGGCGGCCCTGATCCGAGATGCCCAGATCAGAACGCGGTAGCGGGGTGCGGCGCGGTTATGGTCTTGGGTCGTGTGTGGTCGCAAACAATTTCCGCGTGCACAGCGACGCGTGCTCCGATTAGACTGCGGCCATGACCCAAACGCTCTACAAGGCCGGGATTACGGCCGCGCAAACCCCTGATTTCAAGCGTCGCCTGGCGGAGTTGATCGGCTTTCGAACCGATGCAACGGTGCCAGAGTCTGGGCCTGACCTATCGGCCTATCTGGACCACATCAGCCAATGGTTTGCCGCTTTGGGCTTTTCCGTCACGCGCCACACGCAGGACGGCCACCTCTTTCTGGTGGTGCAACGACTTGAGGGCGCGGACCTGCCCACGATCCTCAGCTATTCCCACGGCGATGTCGTCTCCGGCATGGCCGGACGCTGGCGCAATAACCTTGACCCATGGACCCTGACGCAAATCGGCGAGGATTGGTTTGGGCGTGGGATTGCCGACAACAAGGGCCAATTCCTGGTAAACCTGACGGCGGTGGAAACGGTGCTGGCGCAGCGCGGGCGGTTGGGCGCGAATGTCACGTGGCTGATCGAGATGGGCGAGGAAATCGGCTCACCGGGCCTGGCCACGTTTTGCCAGACCCATGCCGATCTGCTGGCCGCTGACATGCTGCTGGCCTCTGACGGGCCCCGAGTGGCCGTTGACCGCCCGACGGTCTTTCTGGGCGCGCGCGGCGGCGCGACCTTCCGGCTTGATCTGGTGCGGCGCGACGCGGGGCGGCATTCCGGCAACTTCGGCGGCGCGCTGCGCAACCCGGCGTTGGAGATGGCTCATGCGCTGGCCTGCATCACCGATCGCACCGGCGCGATCCAGATCCCCGACTGGACGCCGGGCACCATCCCTGACGCCACGCGCCAGGCCTTGGCCGGGTTGACGCCTGCGGGCGGTGCGATCGATGCGGACTGGGGCGCGCCCGGCCTGACACCGGCCGAGCGCATTCACGCCTGGTCCTCGGCCGAGGTGCTGGCCCTGCACGCGGGCGATCCGCCCGCGCCGGTCAATGCCATCCCGCCCCGCGCCTCAGCCTGGGTGCAACTGCGGTTTGCACCGGGCACCGACGACACCCGGCTGGAGGCCACCTTGCGCAGCCACCTCGACGCCCATGGGTTTGCCGATGTGCAGATTACCCAGGAAGGCCCGTTCTTTGCCGCCAGCCAGACCCCCGTTGACCATCCCGCCGCGCAGCTGATCGCCGCGGCGATCACCGAGGGCACCGGCAGCGCGCCGGTGATCTTGCCCGCCCTTGGCGGCTCCTTGCCGAATGACATCTTCTGTGATGGCCTGGGGCTGCCCACGGTCTGGGTGCCCCATTCCTTCCCCAGCTGCTCACAACATGCCCCCGACGAGCACCTGCCAAAACGCCTGCTGCAGGACGCAACAGGCGTGATGAGCGTGGCCTTGGGGGCGCTTTCGGGCACCCGTCCCGAAGACCTGCGCGCCCGACCCACCGGTTAATCCGCGTCGCGCCATTCCGAGAGCGCTGGATTGTCCGGCGCTTGCGGGGCGGGCTGCCCTGGATCAGGCTGGGAACGCCGGCGCTGGAAGACATTGCCCAAGCGGTCGCGCAAGGACGGGCGCGCGGCGCCTTCCTGTCGGGGCCGCTCATCGCGCGAGTAATGCAATTCGCGCGCCCCGAAGTAAAAGCTGACAATCGCCCCCAAAAGCCACCAAAGCGGTTCGGGCACTTCCTGCAAGCCGACCATCCGTTCCGAGAATCCCACGGGTTCAGCCATGGCGTAGATAAACAGGCCCAAGGTTCCCAGCGCCAGCATCGGGCGTGGCAAACGGTTAAGGCCATTAATCATGCGGTCGAACCAGCCTGTGCCCGCGTATTCGAACTCGGCCGAGGCGGTCTCCAGCGTCGCCTGATGGATTTCGGCGGCCAGTTCCATGGCGCGGGTGGCATTGGGCACGAAAACCTCCGACAGGCCCTCTGCGGCGTCGCCGATGGTGCTGACGGTTTGCCCCCCGCCCAGGGCGCGATCGATCAACCCCATGACGCGGTCCGATCCCGGTGCTGTGCCAGCGTCAGATGATAGCGCGGCGAAATGAACTCTTCCGCCCGCACGATCCATCCCCCCTTGCCGCCATCACGCCTGCGCGCGTATTTGCGCGAGGCGGGCCTGCGGTCCCCGATCCGGTAGTAGTAATTGCGCCGCGCAATGCCATAGGCATCTACAAGGTGATCGGGCGCATCCGAGAACGCCGCATGGGCCGCACGCGCGGTCTGGGGGCCGATCGCGCCGTCCAGGGCGATATCAAGACCCATGTCGCGCAGAAGCCGTTGCAGGATCCGCACCGCGTTGGAGCCCGCGTTGACCTGCATGTCGAAGACGCTCGCCTGAAGCGGCTCGGGCAGCATATGAATGTTGGGGCGGCTATAGTAGTGTTCCAGGAATAGATCCGTGGCGATTTCTGGCGTAATGAGGTGAACATCGTCCACGTCAACGTCGCCATCGGCGTCCAGATCAAGGCCCAGGGCCCGCATCGTGTGGATCGTCACGCCGTGCTTTGTCGCCCCGCCCGGATCGTCGGGATCATTGACGAAGCCTCCTTCGCGGGACACGATTTCTTCTGCGATAGACCGAACCGACTGCATGGGTTCGCCCTCCATGCTCTGTGTTTCGGAAGTCCCGAATCCACCATGGGGCAGTTAACAAATCGCTAAGGAGACGGAAGAAAACCGACCGAAGGCCGTGCAGGCGCAGGCTCAGCTGCCGTTATCTTCTGTGCTGTAGCCCTCGGCATTATAGCCCGACGCCTCCAGCGCGTCGGTCACTTCGGCGGGCATATAGGTCTCGTCATGGCGGGCCAGGATTTCCGTGGCCTCAAACGTGCCATCGATAAGCCGCCCGGTGCCGACCATGCCTTCGCCCTCGCCGAACAGATCCGGCAGAACGCCAGTGTAGCGCACCGGGATGGACGCCGCGAAATCAGTCACGTTGAAGGTGATGGTCTCGCCCTGACCGCGCACAAGCGAGCCCTCTTCCACCATGCCACCAATGCGGAACACCTCATCGGGGGGCGGCGGGTT
This sequence comes from Gymnodinialimonas phycosphaerae, assembly GCF_019195455.1. Taxonomy (NCBI): domain Bacteria; kingdom Pseudomonadati; phylum Pseudomonadota; class Alphaproteobacteria; order Rhodobacterales; family Paracoccaceae; genus Gymnodinialimonas; species Gymnodinialimonas phycosphaerae. Next base: position 1,125,250 of record NZ_JAIMBW010000001.1, read on the forward strand.
GTCGACGATTTCGGCCGGTGGGCGAAAGAAATTGATGCCGTCACGCAACGCGTAGCCGATCAACGCCGTTGATAGCGTCAAGGCGACCGCGGCCACGATCAAGATCTGGATCCGTCGCTGTTTCTTCAGTCCACGCATCGCATTCCTCCCTTAGGGCCCCGCTACGGGAAAACGCCGGGGCCCATCAAGCCCGCCGTTTCTTCCAAGTCCAGCATCAGGTTGGCATTCTGAATTGCCTGCCCGCTGGAACCCTTGCACAAATTGTCCAACGCCGCCACGACTTGCGCCCGTCCAGACCGCCGATCGGCCACGACGCCGATGTGGCAATAATTGGTGCCCCGCACGTCATGTGTCGAGGGGGCTGCGCCCATCGGTAGCACCTCGATGAACGCCTCGGATTGATATGCATCAGACAACGCGGCGTAAATCGCTTGCGCGTCCCCCTTCACGTAGCAGGTCGCCAGGATGCCGCGGTTGAAGGGCGCCAGGTGAGGGGTGAATTGCACCTCGACCTTGCGGCCCGCCACCATGCTGAACTCCTGATCGAATTCGCCCAGATGCCGGTGCGTGCTTCCCAGCGCGTAGGCGTTGGTGCCTTCGCTCAGTTCCGCGTGCAGAAGGTTCTCTTTCAGGGAGCGACCGGCGCCCGAGACGCCGCAGATCAAATCAAGGATGATGTCATCAAGATCCACCACCCCCGCTGCAATCAATGGCCGGAGCGCGAATTGCCCGGTGGCCGCGTTGCAGCCCGTGCCGGCCACCAGCCGCGCGGTGCGGATCTCGTCGCGGTAGAATTCGGTCAGGCCATAGACGGCCTCGGCCTGCAACTCGGGCGCGTCATGGGCCTTGCCGTACCATTTGGCGTAATCCGCCACGTCGCGCAGGCGAAAATCGGCGGACAAATCCACAACTTTAAGGTCAATCGGCAAGGCCTTGATAACGCTTTGGGAAGTGGCATGCGGAAGGGCGCAGAAAGCCAGATCAACCCCAGAGAAATCCACATCCTCGATCCGCACCAGATCAGGCAGACCGGCAGAGCGCAGGAACGGGTAGACCGAGGCCATCGACTGCCCCGCCTTGCGGTCGCCGGTCAGGGCCACGATCTCCATCCCCGGGTGGCCCGCAATCAAGCGGCACAGCTCTGCGCCCGTGTAGCCAGAGGCACCTAGGATTGCGATTTTCTTGGTCATTTGGCTGCCTTCCGAAACGATCCCGGCTGGGGATAATCCAAGCGCGTGGTCTATTCAAATCTTCTTTGGTGATGGACCAAATCGCCGATAGTTATTCTGTAGGTCTTCCGTAACTACACCGACTGAAACTTGATCTCTCGTCGCAGGAAGATCGTGGCCTTGGACTCGACCGACTTCGGATCCCCCGAGGTCAGGAAAGCAGGCTCTCCGCCGCCCAACATCGCCGGGCGCCGGGTGAGGTAATCGCCAAGGCTGGCCGCCACCAGCGAGGGTTGCGAGAAGACGGCAACACCGTCGCCCAGGGCATCGCGGAACACGTCCTCAACCAGCGGATAATGGGTGCACCCCAGAATGGCCGCTTGCGGCGAGGGCATCCGACGTTTGAGCGCATCCACGTGAGAGCGCACCAGCGCCTCGGCCAGGATCATGTCGCCCTGCTCGATCGCGTCAACGACGCCGCCACAGGGCTGCGCCTCCACGTCCACACCGATGGCACGGAACGCCAGTTCGCGCTGGAAGGCGCGGCTGCTGACGGTGGTGGGCGTGGCAAACAGCGCCACCTCTTTCACGTCCACCTCACGCGGGGGCGAGTTGTCGCCCCATTGACGTTCGGTCAGCGCCTCGATCAACGGCACGAAGACACCCAACACGCGCTTGCCTTCGGGCACCCAGCCTTCTTGCATCCGGCGCAGGGCGGCGGCGGAGGCGGTGTTGCAGGCCAGGATCACCAGATCGCACCCCCGGTCGAACAGGACCTGCACGCCCGCCGTCGTCAGGTTGTAGATATCTTCGGCCTCGCGCACGCCGTAGGGCGCATGGGCATTGTCGCCCATGTAGATCAACGGCACCTCGGGCAAGGCCTTGCTGACCGCGTCCAGCACCGTCAACCCGCCCAAACCGCTATCGAAAATTCCCACTGCCATCAGTACCGCTCCCTTATTGTTTTCATGCCGGGCAATTTGATCTTGGCGGACTTCTCATCGGGTCCACGGTGCCTGTCCTCAAATTCGAACCCATGGGCCTGCGCGTCAAGGGGGCGTGGTGACAAGGCATAGGTTGTCTTGCGCAGAAACTCCATCAGCGCCTTCGCGTCACCGGCAAGCGCATCGAGGTCCGCGCGCGCGATCGGCTCGCCAATGACGACCTTGACCTCGGAATTGGTGCGCGCCTTGAACTCCTTGATCAGAAGGCCCATCCGCAGGGTGTAATGCAGGTGACTCATCAGCTGGAACAGGCGCGAGTTGTGGCCTTCGAAATAGATCGGCACCACGGTGGCCTCGGATTTGGCGATCATCCGCGCGGTGAAACTGCGCCATTTCGGGTCCATCGGTCGCCCGAACGGTTTTGCCGCCGTCGAGACGGTGCCGCCGGGAAAGACGCCAATCGCGCCGCCGTCCGCCAGGTAGGACAGCGCCGTCTTGCGGGTTGCGATGTTCTGGGCCAGCGCCTCTTTGGTTTCCTCGAACGAGACGGGCAGGATGACCTTGTTCAGATCCTCGGCACGGCGGAACACCTGATGGGCAAGGATGCGGAAATCGCCCCGCGTCCGGGCCAGGATATGGCCCATCATCAACCCATCGAGGATGCCGTAGGGATGATTGGCGATCAGCACCACGGGGCCGGTTTCGGGAATGTTGTCCAGCGATCCGCCGATGACGTTGAGTTGCAGCTTGTAGCGTTCCACCATGACATCCCAGAAGTCGCGCCCCTGGCGCACTTCTTCGTCGTAGCCCGCCGCCGTCCGGATCAGGCGCAAGCGTCCGGTCGTGTTTTCCATCGCGCGGATCATCGCCCGTCCGCCCTTGGTGGCGGCGGAACTGGCGTAGGAAATCTCACGGGCAATGGCGCGGTGTTCTCGGTTGTTTTCGGAATCGCGGCGGCGACGATTGGACATCGGATGACCTGGTCAAGGGCTTGCACGACGACATGTAAGGACTGCCGCGCGCCCGGTCCAGTGACGTTTGGGTAACCACGCCACTATCGTGCCTTACGCAGTTTGGCGCGCCTTACGCGGTTTGGCCCGGCCACCCCCAAAGGCACAGCAGCTCCATCGCCACATGGGCACCCGCCACGGCGGTGATCTCGGCGCTGTCGAAGGGCGGAGAGACCTCGACCACGTCGCCACCCACCAGGTTGATGCCCGCCAGGTCGCGCAGCAGGGTCGCGGCCTGGGCGCTGGAAAGCCCGCCCCATACCGGCGTGCCCGTGCCCGGCGCAAAGGCCGGGTCAAGCGCGTCGATGTCGAAGCTGAGGTAGACGGGCGCGTCCCCTGCCCGCGCCTTGGCGGCGGCCGCCACCGCGCTGGCCCCTGTCTCATGGACCTCGCGTGCGTCATGGATGTGAATGCCGAGGTTATCTTCCACCACCGTGCGAATGCCGATGTGCGAGGACCGCGCCACATCGATCAGCCCTTCCTTCACGGCGGTGTAGCAGAAGGTGCCATGATCGATCCGCGCCGCGTCATCATCGGGCCAGGTGTCGGTATGGGCGTCGACCTGGATCAACGCCAAGGGTCCATGGACCGCCGCATGGGCGCGCAGAATGGACAAGGTGATGGAATGATCGCCGCCAAGCGTGATGGCGGCGGCCCCGGCGCGCAGGATGCCCGCGATATGCGCCTCGATCCGCTGTGGCACGTCCGCCGTGTAGGCATAGTCAAAGGCCATGTCGCCGTAGTCCGCGACGGCCAGCGCCTCCAGCGGGGAATAGCCGTCCCAGCCATAGGGCGGATCGAAGGGTTGCAGGCTGGAGGCCGCGCGGATCGCGCGGGGGCCAAGGCGCGTGCCGGGGCGGTTGGTCACGGCCTGGTCGAACGGAATGCCGGTGACGGCCACATCCACGCCGGACAGATCCTTGGTGTACCTGCGCCGCAGAAACGACGGCGCGCCCGCAAAGGCGTTCTCGAACGACAGCCCCTTGAGGTCGGTCCGCATGATCGCGCCATCGACTTCGTTCTTCGCATCTTCCAACGCCATGATTTGCCCCTTTGGCTGCCTGTCCCCTTGCTATACCCAAGATTTCACGAGACGAACCCCCGAATTGATCCATCTTGTACCGCGCGGCTGCGTGGGCGAGTGTGGCCGCGCGTATTGGGGACGGATGATGGACGATCTGAAAGCGAGTTTTCTGGAAGGCATGAGCCGGGCTGCGGCCTCGGTCTGCGTGGTGACGACCGATGGTCCTGCGGGGCGCGGCGGGGTCACTGTTTCGGCGATGACGTCGATCTCGGCGGATGGTGAAGCGCCGACGATGCTGACCTGCCTGAACGCGGCCTCTTCGTGCCTGCCGATCCTGCTGGAGAACGGCTGTTTTTGCATCAACGTGTTGCGGATCGGGCAAACCGATATCTCGGACGTCTTTTCCTCACGGCGCCCCGCGCCGGGCGGCGACAAGTTCAACGCAGTCGACGTGGATCTGCTGGCGACCGGCGCGCCCTGGTTGACCGAAGCGCTCGTGGCCTTCGATTGCAGTCTCGTGTCAGCCGAGAAACTGGGCACGCACCACATCTGCATCGGTGCGGTGCAGGCCGTGCGGGTCGCCCCCGACGGCGAGCCGCTTCTTTATGGCATGCGCAAGTACCTGCGGGCCGAAGAGCACTAGCCGCAAGTGGTGCTAATCAGGCGCGGGGGTCTTGCGCGCACGCGCGATCCGGTCGGTGTCCCATTGCGATAGGGCGGCACTTTTGTCCACGCGCTCGTCAAGATCCTGCAACAACGCGCCCATCGGTTCGGAAAAGACCCCCGGTGCGCGGTCATTGAGGGCCTGGAACGCAAGGATCAAACGCTCCAAGACTTCCGAGTGCCCGGCGGCGTCGCGGATGATCGGACGGAAAGCGGCATCCACCATGTCCTGCGGCGCGATCGGTGCCACGCAAACGGCGTCGAATTCGACCTCCGGATCCGGCCCCTCTTGCCAATCCAGCAGGACCGACAAAACGCGGTCGATGACCGCGATGGCGGTGCCGGGATCGTTGACGGAAGGCGACAGCGCCCGCGAGGCGATTTCAGACAGGACGGTCAAGCCGTACTCGGGATCCTGATCGTAGGTGCGCTGGCGCCTCACCGTGAAGGTGTCGCAGAGCGCGCTTGCGTCCGCGTCCGACGGGGCCATCCCGTTTATACGTAAAAGGCAGGTACCCGGGGTGACGAAATCGCCGGGCATCGCCACCAGCCAGATCTGCGCGCCGGCGTCCTTGGCAAAGCTATTGATCGCGGCCATGTCGATGTGTTGCACGTAGCCAGAGCCTTCGGTGGTCACGTCATGGGCGTAGTCGGGCGCGTCCTCGTCGGCGCGTCGGCCGCCCAGATACGGCATGGAGAGCCGCGTGTTCAACGACTCGCGCGCCGCCGCCTGCACCCGGTCGAGGGTGTTCTCCATCCGTCCGAAATCCTGGAGGTATCCGATCCAGCGCAACAGCGCGAAGACGACGAACAACAGCACGGCAATGGCCGCAAAAAACACGATCACCCGCGCGCCGGTGTCGTAGAAATTCGCGCTCGACCCGATCACGGCGACGACCGCGAAGACGAAGGCCCCCACGAAGGTCGCAAGCGTCTTCTGGGTGGTCGGATCCTCTTGCAACAGGGCAATCGCCCGAGGCGTCGCGGTTTGCGAGGCCGCGTTATAAGCGTTCACCGCAATCGAAAGCGAAAAGGTGGCCACCGGCAGCATCGCGGTGGTCAGGATCGTCAGGATACGGTCGACGGCATCCTCGCCCACGAACGCGGCCCATCCCTCGGGCACAAGGGGCGACAGGGTGGGCGCGACACCGGCGGCGACCAGGGCCAAGACGGCGTAGGCCGCAACGCGCACCCATAGCCGTCGCAGGATGCTGCGCACCACCCAAAGCCACTTGCCGATCACGGCGTGTCCAAGCGTGGCATGCGGGGGGCTGTCAACATGGCTGCCTCACGCCGGGTTCGCCGTTTCGACAAGCCGCGCGAACAGGCTCGCGCCGATGGGCGCGATGTCGTCGTTGAAGTCGAATTGCGGGTGATGAAGGCCCGCCCCCTCGCCCGCGCCAAGGAACAGGTAGGCGCCGGGGCGCGCTTGCAGCATGTAGGCGAAATCCTCGGCCCCCATTTCCTTGCTGGCGTCGTCCACGACGGCGGCGTCCCCCACGACCTCGCGGGCGACCTGAACGGCAAAGGCCGTCTGATCAGGATCGTTGATGGTGGCGGGATAGCCCCGCTCGTAGGTCAGCTTGGCCTCGACGTTGAAGGCGGCGGCATGGCCCGCGACGATCTCCTGCATGCGGCGCTCCACCATGTCCTGCACCACCGGGTCGAATGTGCGCACGGTGCCGTTGAGCATTGCCGTGTCAGGGGTCACATTGCTGGCCGTGCCCGAATGGATCTGCGTCACGGAGACGACCAGATCATCGAGCGAGCGGTTGTTGCGCGAAACGATGGTGCCGAAGGCCTGCGCGATGGCGATGGCGGGCGGGATCGGGTCAATCGTCTCCTGCGGATAGGCGCCGTGGCCGCCCTTGCCAGTGATGTCGACCGTGACGGTATCGACGGCAGCCATGATTGGGCCAGGAGTGGTGAAGAACGCCCCCTCGGGCGCGCCGGGGACGTTGTGGATGGCGAACACCCGTTCGATATCAAACCGGTCCATCGCGCCCTCCTGCACCATGACCTCTCCGCCGCCGCCGTCTTCTTCGGCGGGTTGGAAGATCAACGCGACGCGGCCCTTGAAGTTGCGCGTTTCGGCCAGGTATTTCGCGGCCCCCAACAGCATCGTCGTGTGCCCGTCGTGGCCGCAGGCGTGCATCTTGCCGGGGATGGTCGAGGCATGCGCGGCGCCCGTCGCCTCAAGGATCGGGAGCGCGTCGATATCGGCACGCAGGCCGATCGTGGGACCAGGCACACCGCTGTCGATGATCGCCACGATCCCGCTGGTCGCAATGCCGCCGTGGATGTCGGTGATCCCGAAGGCCTTCAAGCGCTCGGTGATGAAGGCAGCCGTCTGGTGGCAATCGAAGTTCAGCTCGGGATGGGCATGCAGATGACGGCGCCAGGTTTTCATCTCGGGCGCGAGGGCGGCGATGGAGTTGATGACGGGCATGGGGCACCTCTGGTATGTTTCAGGCAGCCTGCACCCTTTTCGCAGCCGCCACAACACGGGCTTGCGTGGCGGGACGGGTTGAGGCAACGGTTGCCCATGGACCTTCCCTCGGACCCGATGCACCGCCTGCGCGCCATCATGGCGCGGCTGCGCGACCCCGTTCACGGCTGCCCCTGGGACGTGGCGCAGACCTTTGCGACGATTGCCCCCTACACCATCGAAGAGGCCTATGAGGTCGCCGACGCGATCGAGCGTGGCGATATGGACGAATTGAAGGGCGAATTGGGCGATCTGCTGTTCCAATCCGTATTCCACGCGCAAATGGCGCAGGACGACGGCCTTTTCGATTTCGACGACGTGGCGCGCGCCATTGGCGACAAGATGATCGCGCGCCACCCCCATGTGTTCGGCTCTGAGAGCAACGCCAAATCCGCCGAGCAACAGGTGAGCGATTGGGAATCGGTGAAGGCCGCAGAGCGCGCGGCCAAGGCAAAAGGCGGTGTGCTGGACGACGTGGCGCTGGGATTGCCGGCCTTGATGCGCGCCGAGAAGTTGCAGAAACGCGCCGCGCGGGTTGGCTTTGACTGGCCCGAGATTGATATGGTTATCAACAAGATAGCCGAAGAGGTTGAAGAATTGGTTGAAGCACGTGACAGGCTGCCGCAAGAAAAGATCGCCGAGGAGATGGGGGACTTGCTGTTCGTGATGGCCAACCTTGCGCGGCATCTGAAGGTTGATCCTGAAGTTGCCCTGCGGGGGGCCAATGCCAAGTTTGTTCGACGCTTTTCCCATATTGAACAAGAACTTGCGGCGCGATCTTCAAGTCCCGAGGACAGTACCTTGGAAGAAATGGACGCGCTTTGGGACGCTGCCAAACGCGCGGGGCTGTAGCAGCGGATCGACGCGCTCTGCGCCAAAGGCGTGGGCTCTGCGCAACACAGGCGGCTTGCCGCCGCCACGATCGGGCCGTTGAGCTTTGAAAATCAGCGTATTTGCCGTAAGATTTTCGACGAATTTCACGTTATCTCAAATTTCAGGATTTACTCCCATGCATCGATTTTCGATCTCCGCCGCCCTTGCGCTGGCCGCCACATCTCCCGCCCTTGCCGGGCCCGTCGACGTTCCGCCGCCTTTGCCGCCGGTGATCGTGGACAATTGCCCCCTGACGTTCGATTGCCTCTATGCCGGTCTGGAACTTGGCTATGGTCAGGGCGACGGCGATGAAAGCGTCATCGGTGGTCCCACGATACCGCTGGACTTCGACGGCGAAGTCTACGGCGCGTTTGCGGGCTTCAACTTCCAGAACGGTTCGACCGTTTTCGGGGGTGAAGTGCGTTACCTGCACACGAACCTGACGGATGGCGTCGCCGGGTTCGAGGTGAATTCGCTTCTCGATCTGCGCGCTCGTGTCGGTTTCGCGATGGGCCAGGATTTCATGGTTTACGGTGCTGCGGGCTGGACAATGGCTCAAGCCACCGCCGCAGCCGATTTCGATATGGATGGCTACAACTACGGCATCGGCGTCGAGTATAACCTTAGTGAAAGCTTCTTTCTGGGCGCCGACGTGACGGGCCGCCAACTGGAAGGATCCCAAGGCGGTTTCGACTATGAAACCACGGTGAACACGGCCACGATCCGCGCCGGTTTCCGGTTCTGATCGCCGCACTTTGAACGCCAGAACCGCCCCCATTGGGGCGGTCTTTTTGAAGGCGCAGGACGGCTCTGACACATTTGCCACTGGTCAGTGCTCCGCGCTTGGCTAATGTGCGGACAATGTCCACACAATCTGACCCTCCCTCCAATGTTCCTCTTGCCGCGCTGTGGATGATCGGCGCGGTGGTGGCGTTCTCGTCCATGGCGGTCGCGGGGCGCGAGTTGTCCACGGCGCTTTCGACGTTCGAGTTGATGACCTACCGCTCGGCCATCGGGATGGTGCTGGTGGTGGCTGTTGGGGCCGCGGCGGGCACCTTGGGGCAAATCAGCACCACGCGTCTGCGCGGTCACACCCTGCGCAATGTCTTCCACTTTATCGGGCAGAACCTGTGGTTCCTGGCGGTCGGGCTGATCCCGCTGGCACAGCTTTTCGCGCTGGAATTCACCTCACCGCTTTGGGTAATGGCGCTGGCCGCCCTGTTCCTGGGCGAGCGTCTGACACCCGTGAAGATCGGGGCGGGCGTCATGGGCTTCGTTGGCGTGCTGATCGTGGTCCAGCCCGGCTCTGTGCCGTTTTCCATCGGCATGGGCGCGGCGCTTTTGGCGGCGGTCTGCTTTGCGATCACGGCGATCTTCACCAAGCGCCTGACCCGCGACCAGTCCATCACCTGCATCCTGTTCTGGCTGACCCTGATCCAGCTGATCCTTGGCCTTGTCTTCTGTCTTTACGACGGGCACATGGCGCTTCCCTCTGCCACCACCCTGCCCTGGATCATCGTGATCGGCATCGCGGGCCTTTTGGCGCATTTCTGCCTGACCTCGGCCTTCGCCCATGCGCCGGCCTCGGTGGTCATGCCGATCGATTTCGCGCGTCTGCCCCTGATTGCGGTCGTGGGGATGATTTTCTACGCCGAGCCTCTGCAATGGGGTGTCCTGATCGGCGCGATCCTGATCTTCGGGGCCAACTACATGAACATCCTGGCCGAGCATCGGCGCAGCCGAAGCCCTGCCATGCCGATGGATGTGTAACTTTTGTGACACAGGCCACCTGCCTAAAGCGGCACCAACATTGAGTGACGCTGCGGAATATTTGACCGAAGCATCGTTTTTTGAGCGTTAATGCAATCAAGGCCCGCGTGGGAGAGCGCGGGACACGACACATCGGGACCAATGTCGGGGAGACGTCCATGACCCGCTTCACAGCAACAACCACAGCGCTTGCAGCGCTTCTGGCCACCACCACCCTCGCCCATGCCGGCGGTGTGGAGCGTCAGGCCCAAGGCACCTCCATCCTGTTTGAGGACGGCAACTACATCGAATTCGGCTACACCTATGTCGATCCCGACGTGTCCGGCACCCAGACCTTCGGCTCGGTCGGCCCGACCTTGAATGGCTCTGCCTCCGGTGATGTGGCCCCGGCCTATTCCTATTCCACCCTGGCGTTGAACTACGAACTCAATGAGAACTTGAACTTCGCCCTGATCTACGATCACCCCATCGGTGCGAATGTGAACTACGAGCCCGCGGCCAATGGCTACCTGTATCGTGCGGGTCTGGGCTCTCAGGCCGAGATCAACTCCACCGCGCTGACGGCAGCGCTGCGCTATCAGCTGAACGAGAACATCTCGGTCTACGGTGGTCTGCGGGCGGTTGTCGCCGACGGCAACGTGCAGCTGTTCAACGGCTCTGGCGCCGTTGCACCCGGTGGTACGGAACGCTATCAGCTGGATGCCCAAGGTTCGACCGAGTTGGGGTTCATGTTCGGTGGTGCCTACGAGCGCCCTGATATCGCCCTGCGCGTGGCGCTGACCTACTACAGCGCCACCGATCATGCCTTCACCGGCACCGAAACCAACGGCGCAGGCACCGTGGCCACGCAGTTCAACACCACGATCCCGCAGCAACTGTTGCTGGAAGCACAAACCGGCGTTGCAGAGGGCACGCTGGTCTTTGGCTCGATCCGTTGGACCGACTGGAGCGAGTTCCAGATCCAACCGCCAGTCTTCCAAGCCCAAGGTGCGGCAGTGGGCGACCCCAACGCGGCGCTGGTGTCTTACGACAACGACACCTTCACCTACACCCTTGGCGGTGCGCGTCGTGTAACCGAAGACCTGGCCCTTCTGGCCTCCATCACCTACGAGGCGCAGGGCGGCGGGTTCACCGGCAACCTCGGGCCCACCGATGGCCGCACCTCCTTTGGGATTGGCGCGCGCTATGACATGGGCGATTGGCGCCTGTCAGGCGGCATCAACTACAGCATCCTGGGCGATGCGGTGACCGAAACGCCCCGCTCCCTGACCGGCGGCGTCGGTGGCCAGCAATACTCCAGCTTCGAGGACAACCACTCCATCGGGATGGGTTTCCGGATCGGGTATTCGTTCTAAGACACGCCCTTCGCGTCTCGAAAACCCCGCGCACCCATCGGTGGCGCGGGGTTTTTTCTTTGCCCCACTGCCACTTCCGCAACTTCCGGGTCGTGCAACGGCGGTGGCCGGGCTAGACGGGCTGCATGACCCAAACAACCGTAAGCACCCGTGCCTGGGCCGAGATGGGCCTTCTTGGCATCATCTGGGGCGCCTCCTTCCTGTCGATCAAGGTCGGCCTGGAAGAAATCCCCTTCGTGACCCTCGTGATGCACCGGGTGGCCTGGGCCTGCGCGATCCTGTGGGCCTACGTGGTGATCCGCCGCTTGCCCGTACCCGCCGATCCGCGCATCTGGGGCGCGTTTCTGGTCATGGGGCTTCTCAACAACGTCATCCCGTTCTCGCTCATGGCCTGGGGGCAGCAGTTCATCGAGACTGGGCTGACCTCGATCTTCAACGCGGGCACGGCGATTTTCGGCGTGTTGGTGGCAGCGCTTGTGTTTGCCGATGAACGCCTGACCCTGCGCAAAGGCGTGGGCGTGCTGGTGGCCTTCGCGGGGGTTGCGGTCGCCATCGGGCTGGACAGTTTGCGGCAGTTCGATATCCGGTCGCTGGCGCAGCTTGCGGTGATCGGTGGCACCATCTCGTATGCCTTTGCCAGCGCTTGGGCCCGCAAGACCCTGAAAGGTCTGACCCCACCCGTCGCCGCCGCCGGGATGCTGACGGGCGCGATGCTGATCCTGCTACCTGCCGCACTGTACGTGGACGGCATGCCGCAATGGCCCGCCCTGCCCGCCACCTACGCCGCCGTGGCCTATTTCGCCGTCTTCGGCACGGCGCTGGCCTATCTGCTGTATTACCGGGTGCTGGCCATGGCGGGCGCGGGCAATGCGATGCTGGTGACGCTGCTGATCCCGCCGGTTGCCATCGTTCTGGGCGCTGTGGTGTTGGGCGAACGCCTCGCGCCGCAGGCCTTCGCAGGGTTTGGCCTTCTGGCCATCGGCCTGCTGATCCTCGATGGGCGCATCTTGCGCTTGATGCGCGGCTAAATACCGACGGTGCTTGCCAAAAGCGCGGGCCCCGTGGCAAGCCTGCCTCCATGAATTTGATCTACGACACCCCGCAAGCCTTCCAAGAGGCGCCCGCCAAACGGGTTGCCGTCTTCGGCATGTCCGGGCTTGGCAAGACGGTCTTGTCCAACAAGCTGCGCGTCAGCGGCGATTGGTTCCACTACTCGGTCGATTACCGCATCGGCACCGCCTATATGGGCGAGCATATCACCGACAATCTGAAGGCGCAGGCCATGACGGTGCCGTTTCTGGCGGATCTGTTCCGCTCGGACAGTATCTACATCGGGTCCAACATTACCTTCGGCAACCTCGCGCCCCTGTCGACGTACCTGGGCAAGCCCGGTGATCCCATGCGCGGCGGCTTGCCGTTCGAGGAATACAAACGCCGCCAGGCGCTTCACCGCCGGGCCGAGGTCAATGCGCTGCTCGACACCGTGCCCTTCATCCACCGCGCCACCTCGCTTTATGGCTACAAGAACTTCATCTGCGACACCGGCGGCTCGATCTGCGAGGTCGTGGATCCGGCCGACCCCGCCGATGAGGTCCTGCGCACCCTGGCGGACAACACGCTGATGATCTGGATCGAAAGCCCCCAGGGGCACGACGCGGAACTGATCCGCCGGTTCAAGCGTGATCCCAAGCCGATCTACTACCGCCCCGACATGCTGGACGCCCTGTGGCAGGATTATCTGGACACTCATGGCATTACCGAAGCGCAGGTCGACCCCGATGATTTCGCCATTCACGCCTTCAGCCACGTGATCCACAAGCGCGCGCCCATCTATGCCGCCATGGCCCGCAACTGGGGTGTCAGCGTCACGGCGGCCGAGGTGGAGGCCGTGCGCGACGCCGCTGATGCCAAAGAGATGATCGCGCGCGCTCTGGCAAAACCCCGGGGCGTGGCCTAAATCGAAACCTTCCCCGCGAAGAGACGACACTTATGCCCATAAAACTGCCCGATACCCTGCCCGCCTATAACATCCTGTCGCGCGAAGGCGTGATGGTGATGCCCGAGGATGCGGCCTCGCAGCAGGATATCCGGCCGTTGCGGATCGGGCTTCTCAACCTGATGCCGAAAAAGATCCAGACCGAGACGCAATTCGCGCGCCTGATCGGGGCCACGCCGTTGCAGGTGGAATTCTCGCTGATCCGCATGTCGGACCACGAGTCGAAGAATACCTCGTCCGAGCATATGGATGAATTCTACCGCCCCTTCGCCGAGGTGCGCGCCACCGGCGAGAAGTTCGACGGGCTGATCATCACTGGCGCCCCGATCGAACATCTGCCGTTCGAGGAGGTCACTTATTGGGACGAGTTGAAGACGGTCATGGACTGGACCCAGACCCACGTTCATTCCACCTTCGGCGTCTGCTGGGGTGGCATGGCGATGGCCTATTATTTCCACGGCATCAAAAAGCACATGCTGGCGGCCAAGCACTTCGGCTGCTTCCGCCATGTGAACCTGTCCCCTGCGTCGCCCTACTTGCGCGGCTTCTCGGACGATGTGCTGATGCCGGTGTCGCGCTGGACGGAAGTGCGCGCGGCAGAGGTGGCGGCGGCGGGCCTGACGACGCTGATCGGCTCTGACGAGGTTGGCCCGGCGCTGGTGGAAGATGCCGCCCACCGCGCGCTTTATGTGTTCAACCATTTTGAGTACGACAGCGGCACCCTTAAACAGGAATATGACCGCGACGCCGAGGCCGGCGCGCCAATCAATGTGCCGGTGAACTACTACCCTGAAGATGATCCCACCCGCACGCCAATGAACCGCTGGCGGTCCCACGCGCATCTGCTTTACGGCAATTGGGTGAGTGAGCTGTATCTGACCACACCTTACGACATGGATCAGATCGGGCTTGCCTCGACCGATCTGCGCCGATGAAAATCCTGCTTTGGCTTTTGGCCCTCCTCGTGGTTTTTGCCGTTCTGACGGTGTGGCGCGCCACCCGGAATGAGGCCGCCGCCGAAGCCGCATTTCCCCCTGCGGGGGATTTCGTGGACGTGGGCGGCACCCGCGTGCACTACGTGGAAGAAGGCGAAGGCCCGGTGGTGGTGTATCTCCATGGCTCGGGCGGGAACCTGAACGACGGGTCCTTCGATCTGGTCGCGCGCCTGTCGGACCGCTACCGCGTCATCGCGTTCGACCGCCCCGGTCTGGGGTACACCGACATGTTGGGCCACAACACGCCGCTGGCCGCCCAGGCGCGGCTTCTGGCCGATGCGGCCCTTGCGTTGGGCGCGGAGAACCCCATCGTCGTGGGCCATTCCTTTGGCGGGGCCGTCGCCATGGCCTGGGGGATTGAGCGGCCCGACGTGCTGTCGGGACTGGTCATTCTTGCAGGGGCCACCAACCCCTGGGACACGGGCATCAGCACCTACTACAAATTTCTGTCGCACCCTCTGGCGGGCCCGGTCATGGCCAACCTCTTGGCCGCCTGGGTGCCCGAGCGCATCGTGACTGACAGCGTGAACGCCGTCTTCGCGCCGCAATCGGCGCCGCCGGGCTATTACGCACATTTCGGCCCGGGCCTGACGCTGCGCCGGTTCTCATTGCTGGAAAACGCCCGCCAACGCGCGTCCCTGCTGCCGCAGATCGAGGCGATGGTGCCGCGTTATCCGTCGATCTCGGTGCCCACGGAAATCCTGCACGGGGACGCCGATGCCACCGTGGGGCTGCACATCCATTCGGTCCCACTGAGCCAGCAAATCCCCGACGCCACGCTGACCGTCCTGGAGGGCGTCGGCCACATGCCGCACCATGCCGACCCCCAGGCCGTGGTGGACGCGATCGACCGGCTGGCCGGGCGCGCCGGTCTGCGCTGACCGCGCCTTGCTTCATTGCGAAACGGGGCAAGTACCCCTAATGTAATGGATAATAACATATCGCGAGAGCAGGCCATGACCCAACCCTTCGCCCCCAAACCCTTTGACGGCGCAATCAGCGCCTATTTCAACGACGCGGCGCCGGAATGGGTGCGAAAGCAGATCGCGGGTGGACAGAAGAAAAGCATCCTCGACCCCTCGTACCCTTACCCCAAACGCATGGGGCGCAAGGAATACGAGGCCGATCTGGCGGCGCTGCAAATCGAATTGGTGAAAATGCTGGCCTGGGTGCGCGAGAGTGGCGCGCGCGTCGCCGTCGTGTTCGAGGGGCGCGATGCGGCGGGCAAAGGCGGGGCGATCAAACGCATCCGCGAAAACCTGAACCCGCGCGCGGCGGGCGTCGTGGCTCTGTCGAAACCGACGGAGCGTGAGGCCGGGCAATGGTATTTCCAACGCTACGTCCATCACCTGCCCGCTGCCGGAGAGATAAGGCTGTTCGATCGCAGCTGGTACAACCGGGGCGTGGTCGAAAAGGTTTTCGGCTTTTGCACCGATGCGCAGCGCGAAACTTTCTTCGCACAGTTGCCGGGGTTCGAAAGCACCCTGGCCACGGACGGCATTCACCTGACAAAGATCTGGCTGAACGTGGGCCGGGCCGAGCAGTTGCGACGCTTCCTTGCCCGGGAAGATGACCTCCTGAAGCAATGGAAACTCAGCTGGATCGACGTGGAGGGCTTGAAGAAGTGGGACGCCTACAGCGCGGCAATTGCCGAGACGCTGGAGCGGTCCCATACGCAGGCAGCGCCGTGGACGGTGGTCCGATCCGACGACAAACGGCGCGCGCGGCTTGCCGTGATCCGGTCCGTGCTGCAAGGCCTGGATTATGCCGGCAAGGACACAGCCCTGGTCGGCGCGCCGGATCCCGCGATCACCGACGGGCCCGAGATGTGGTCCGATCCGGGCGCAAATAGCTGATGGGCAAACGCGGCTACCATCATGGCAATCTCAAGCAAGCTCTTGTCGATGCGGCGCTGGGGTTGATCGAGACGAAGGGTCCCACGGGCTTCACGCTATCGGAGGCGGCGAAGAATGCGGGCGTCACGCCTGCCGCCGTCTACCGACACTTCGAGGGGCGTGAGGACCTGATCGCGGAATGCGCCCGCCAGGGCCATGAGATTTTCGCGGATCTGATGGCCCATGCCTTCAACGGGGGCGAACCCTCGGCGCTGGCGGCGTTCGAGGCCACGGGCCGCGCCTATCTTGCCTTTGCCCGCAGGTTTCCGGGCCACTACATGGCAATGTTCGAATCCGGCACCTCGGTCAATGCGACGCCGGAATTGGCGGCGGCGGCAAGAAGATCAAGCGCCGTGCTGGAACATGCGGCCGAAGAACTCTCAAACCATATTCCACCGGAAAAACGCCCGCCGCCTTCGATGTTCTCGGCCCATATCTGGGCGATGTCCCATGGCGTGGTTGAATTGTTCGCACGGGGCCGCCCCGGTGCAAACGCCCCCTTTCCGCCGGAAGACCTGCTGGAAGCTGGGATCGGCATCTACCTGCGGGGGCTGGGGTTGATCGCACCGGACGATTAGGCGGCCAGCTTGGTTTCTAACTCCCGTTGCAGGGCAATCTCGATCTGACCACGCTCGGCCTCGATGGCATACATGCTGGCCTCTGCCGCGGTTTGGAACCGCTGAAGTTGGGTAACGATGTCTTTCAGGCTGCCTTGGGTGTCCCCGATCCGGGCGCTTTCGATCTCACCCATCACCCGCATCATGCTGAGCCCCGACAGGGTCTGTTTGATGTTCCGACACGCGCCGGAAAATGTGTGCAACTCGTTCATGACGTCGCGCAGGATCGCATGGGACTTCGCCATTTGTCGCGGGCGCTGGTCTTTCAGGTGGGCGATTTCTGCAAGGGTTTCCGGGGAAAACGCGCCGTCAGGGTCACTTTCGTATTGCGCCAGAACTTCGCTCAGCAGGCTGCAAGAACAATTGACAGTCAATCCGTGTCCGACCGCGTCGGCCAAATGTTCCAACCCGTTGATGAAAGGTTCAATTCCGGTCTTAATGTTGCCCGCAATCTCATCGAAATTGGTGGAGATCACCCCAAGCGGCGCCGCGTGTATGCCCATGCGCGACGCCTGGATGCGCATGTTCTTCGGCGCGCCTTCGATCGAGGCGAACCCCTTGACGAGGGAGCGGCCTTCGCGCCGGATTTTTTCGAGATGGGTCAGCATATCGACGAAGCGAGACAACCGTTTGTCTGGTGGGCGTTGGGTGGCGACGTCGCGTGCGCGTACCTCTTGCACAAACGCATGGGCCGAAAAACTGGCATAGTCGGGGAAGTCCATTTCCGCGAGCCCGGCCAAAAGGGCCTGGGCGCTTTGCTCTGGCGTCAGGCCTTGCTTCCGCTCTGCCTTGAGGAGCGTCGCATAGAGGGCCTTAACCTTTTCCAACAAGGGACTGGTTGGTTTCAAGCGGACAGAGATATATTCGTCGTCCAGCACTGTGACGATGGCAAACACCCAATAGTAGCGCCCATCCTTGGCCCGGTTCTTGACGTAGACACCGATTGGATTGCCCGCCTCAATGGTGTGCCACATTTGCCAGAAGACGCCTTTTGGCATGTCGTCATGGCGCAGGATCTTGTGGGGTGCCCCGATCAGATCGGGCCAATCATACCCGCTGACGCGGCGAAAAACGTGGTTCCCGCCCTTTATGATGCCGCGCTTGTCTGTGCGTGAAAAGAAAAGCTCTTCCGGCGCAAAGGGGGCGGCTTCATCCCGATGTTCTCGAGACATGGACTGAACGGGTTCGGACATGGGCTACTCACGAATGGGAACGCCCCTCACCTATGGCAGACACGGCTTTCCAAACACTTAACGCCCACGCCCAATCTTTCCGTTCAGGCAAACAGCTCGTGGCACAATTCCAGCGCGTCGACCAGGACGTCCACCTCTGCCTTTGTGTTGTACATCCCGAAGGACGCCCGCGCCGTGGCGTTCACGCCCATATGCTCCATCAGCGGTTGCGCACAATGGTGCCCCGCGCGCACCGCGACACCCTTCTTGTCAAGCACGGTCGAGACATCGTGAGCATGGGCGGCACCTTCCAGCGTGAAGCTGAAAATCGCGCCTTTCGTGGCCGATTGACCCTGTACATTCAGCCAGTTGAGCCCCTTCAGGCGCGTCGTCGCATAGGCCGCCAGATCCGCCTCATGGGCGGCGATGTTCTCCATGCCGACGCCCATCATGTATTCCAACGCGACACCAAGTCCGATCTGCTGGACGATGCCGGGGGTGCCTGCCTCGAACTTCATTGGCGGGTCGTTCCATGTGATGACGTCACGCGAGACGTCGCGGATCATGTCGCCGCCGCCCATGAAGGGGCGCATCTCGGCCATACGGTCCTTCTTGATGTGGATCGCGCCCGAGCCGCTGGGGCCATAAAGCTTGTGCCCGGTGATGGCGTAGAAATCCGCGCCAAGGGTATCGACATCGACGGGCATGTGAACCGCCGATTGCGACCCATCCACCAGCACCGCAATCCCGCGGGCGTGGGCCGCATCCACCACCGTTTTCACGTCGAAGACCGTGCCGAGCACGTTGGACATATGGGCCATGGCCACCAGCTTGGTTTTCGGCCCCATGGCGTCGATAACCGCTTGCGGGTCAAGATCCCCGTTGGCGTCCACGTCCACCCAATTGATCACCACGCCTTGCCGTTCGCGCAGGAAGTGCCACGGGACGATGTTGGCGTGATGCTCGGCGATGGTCAGGATGATCTCATCGCCCGCTTCCATCCGGGGCATCGCCCACCCATAGGCCACCAGATTGATCGCCTCGGTGGTGCCAGAGGTGAAGACGATCTCTTCCTCGTCCTTCGCTCCAAGGAACCTGGCGATGGTGCCGCGCGTACCCTCATACTTCTCGGTCGCAAGGTTGCTGAGGGTGTGCAGACCCCGATGCACGTTGGCGTATTCGTGGCTGTAGGCCTGGGTGATCGCATCGATCACCACCTGTGGCTTCTGGGCCGACGCGCCGTTGTCGAGGTACACGAGCGGTTTACCGTTGACCTCACGCGCAAGGATCGGGAAATCGGCGCGGATCGCCGCTACATCATAATTCATTGGGCCATCGCTCCTTGGGCTATTCCGCCCGTCTCAAATGTCACGCCCAGGATGGTCAGCACGATGCTGAGCGCGAAAAGTATGCCGATGAAGCTGACAAGGGTCATCACGAAGACCATGCCAACCGATTGGAAGCCGTGCAGAACGGCGATGAAATTGACCAGGACCCAAAAGAATAGCCCGATCGCCACGAGTGTCACCATCGCCGCCAAAGGCGGCGCGATCAGCAACAGGATCAACTGCAACACCTGGATCAGGAAGAAGACGAATTGCAGCCAGGTGATCAGGGCCAGCGCGCCGTCGAAATTCCCCACGCCGCCAAAAGCGCGCCCGATATTGGTGATGGCAAAGACCATCAGGAACAGGAAGGCGGCCTGCAACAGGCCAAGGGCAAGGGCCGACTGCCCGGTAAGGGGGCCCGCTTCGGGGGCCGGTGCGATCAGCGACACGACCTCTCCCATCATCAGCGACAGGGTGATCATCAGCGTGAAGGCCAGCCATAACGCGGGGCGTGGCGGTGCAAGGCGCAGGGCCTCGGCCGCGCCCGCCTTGGGGTCCTTGATCGTCTCAAAAGCCAGTTTGCCCAAGAAGCGCAGGTCCATCAGATCACTCATGGTGCTGTTCCTTCGGGATTGCTCTCGGCCTCTCGCAGGCCCACGCTCCAGAATAACAGGAAGGCGCCCAACACGATGACACCCGCGATCTGTTGTGCGGGCCCCGGTCCGATGAAGCCGGACACAAGGCCATGGAACAGCCACGCGGGACCAGAGGCAAGAAGCGCCCAGAACAGCGCCAGACGGGCCGAATAGAAGCTGCCCTTGCCGCCGAAAAGCTTGGCGATCAAATGCGTCAGCCCGCCGATGAAGTAGAACAACAGCGGCCAGACAAGCAACCAAGCAAAACCAGTGATCGCGATCTCGGCCTGGAACGTCGCCACCTTGTCCGAGGCCTTCGCCCCCATCGCCAGCCATTCCTGTTGCTCAAGCGTATTGGCCCGCTGCAAACGCGGCAGCTGGCCCACGAAGATCAGCGCACAGGCCGCGAACAGAAAGGCCAGCGCGCGATCTTCGCGCTGCCCCATCGCCAACAACTTGCGTATCACCGCGCGTGGACGCCGCCACGTGGCGGCTATGTCCTGTGTGACGCTCATGGATCAGCCGTGCCGCCTGCGCACCAGCCATTCCTCCAGCCGCGCCAGGACGTCTGCACGCAAGGCCTCATCGTCGATTTCGTCAATCGCCTCGGCCAGGAACGCCAGCACCAGAAGGTCCGTCGCCTGATCGTTCGGCACGCCGCGCGATTGCAGGTAGAACAGCGCGTCCTCGTCGATCGCGCCCGTGGTGGAGCCGTGGGAACAGATCACATCATCGGCGTAGATCTCCAGCTCGGGCTTGGCCTGAAAACTGCTGTCGTCATCGAGCAGAAGGGCTTGGCTGATCTGGTATCCGTCGGTCTTTTGGGCACCTGCCTTGACCAGGATCTTGCCCTGAAACACGCCCTCGGCGCCGTTGCGCAAAACCTTCTTGAACACCTGACGGCTTTCGCAGTTCACTGCATCATGGGTGATGAAGACGGTGTCGTCGTGATGGAATGGCGCGCTCTTGCCATCGCCAAGGGCTGCGCCCGCAACGTGGGCCACGGCGTTATCTCCCACGATTTCAATGACATGTTCGTTGCGGGTCGTGACGCCATTGGCGGTGGTGGTGAAGGATTTATAGATGGATTCCTTGCCGACACGCGCGAACATATGCGTCACGGCGCGGCGTTCATGGTCGCGGCCCTGGGCGCGAACGTGATGAAAGACGCCGCCATCTGCCACGTCGATCTCCATGCATTTGTTGAACCGCGCGGCCGCCGGGCCAACTTCCAGCACCGTCAACTGGGCCCCGGTTTCCACCCGCACCAGATGGTGCAGAATCGCGTCCGAGGTTTCATCGCGGTGCAGGTAGATCAGCGCCACGGGCCTTTCGGCCTTGGCCGTGGCCCGGATCACGATGCCGTCTGTCGCAAACGCCGTGTTGAGCGCCGCCAAGGGGCGTGGCACAGGGGTTTGGCCCGCCGCTTCGCGGGTACCGTAAAGGTCCTTGGCCCAATGGATGTCCTTGGACAGCACGTCTGAAAGACGCTCGATCTCAAGGCCCGCCATGGTGAGATCATCGGATTTTTCTGCGTCGAAGATGCCGTCCACGAAAACAACCTTCAGGCGGTCGACGTCCTTGAATAGCGGAACCTCGTCCGTATCGCGGAAAATGGCCGCACGCGGAGCAGCGACTTGCGTCAGCGACGACGGATCGGTGTAGCGCCAGTATTCATCGCGCCGCGTGGGCAGTCCCATCGCGTGGACACGGGCCAGCGCGGCGTTGCGCGCCTCGGGCGCGCCTGCGGGCATGGTCAAAGCCGCAAGCCGCGCCTGCGTCAGATCTGGTTTCGGAGCCGGATTGGCCATTTACGCCACCTCCGCCAGGATATCGGCATAGCCGTTCTGCTCGACCTCAAGGGCCAGTTCTGGACCACCGGACTTCACGATGCGCCCGTCGGCCATGATGTGCACGACGTCAGGTTTGATGTGGTCCAGCAGGCGCTGGTAGTGGGTGATCACCAGAAACCCGCGACCGGCATCGCGCAACGCGTTCACGCCCTCGGACACCAGCTTCATCGCATCCACGTCAAGGCCTGAGTCCGTCTCGTCGAGGATGCACATCTTCGGCTCCAGCATCGCCATTTGCAGAATTTCATTCCGCTTCTTCTCACCGCCCGAGAAGCCGACGTTCACGGGACGCTTGAGCATTTCGGCGTCGATCTTCAGGTCCTTGGCCTTGGCGCGGATCACCTTGAGGAAGTCACCTGCCGACATCTCTTCCTCGCCCCGCAACTTGCGCTGCGCGTTCACCGCGGTGCGCAGGAAGGTCATGTTTCCGACGCCGGGGATCTCAACGGGGTATTGGAACGCCAGAAACAGGCCAGCGGCGGCGCGCTCTTCAGGCGCCATGTCCAGCAGGTCTTCGCCGTCCAGCGTCGCTGTGCCGCCGGTCACCTCGTAGCCGCCCTTGCCAGACAACACGTAAGACAGCGTGGACTTACCCGATCCGTTCGGCCCCATGATCGCATGGACCGAACCGGCCGCGACATCAAGATCCACACCCTTGAGGATCTGCTTGTCTTCTTCTTCAAGTTTTACGGCCAAGCCTTTGATATTCAGCATAATCTCACCTCATTGCGATGTGTTTACCCCGGCACGCAGCTCGGCCGGGAAGTGTTTCAGAAGGCTCTCGCGGCAGCGCGCGATGCCCTCGGCATAGGGAAATGGCGTGTCCTTCGCAGCGCGGGCCGCGCGGGGCACATCGTCGATCTCGACCGGCGCGATCATGTCGCGCCCGATGGAGGCGGCGTAGTCGTGATACTTCAGGCGGCCCTGCGTGTCCGGGTTCATCCATGTGTTGGCAATGTCATAGGCATCGGCCACGATCAGCCCGTGCAGCGAGGCGCTGAACACATGGGCCGACGACGCGATTTCGCGGCAGACGGTGACCGGATCGAGACGGGAATCGATCAGGTGCAGCGCCGGGTCAGCCTCCACCATGTCGACAAATCGCGGGTCTTCCATCTGGCTGTGATGGGGAATGATCGCCACACGATCATGGCGCTCGGGTACCGGGCCGATAACCGCGTCGGCCAGCAGGCCGGGGTCGCCAAACTCATTCATCTTCAAGCGCAGGAACGCGGCCGAGATCGGCCCCCGCAACAGACGCACCTGCACGTTTTCCAGAAAATCTTTGCGGTAGAACGGGTTAAGAAGCCCCGTGCCCCAAAGAAACGGCCCGTCCCCGCGCGCGCGCTCTGTCCAATGCTTGGAGATCACATGCATCAGCGACCCCAGCGCAAACAGCTCTGCCTGTTTTGGGCGCACATTCACGACCTCTCGCCCCGAGACATGCGCGACGATCAAATGGCTCAGCGCATCGCCGAAGTTCGGCGCGGGCCAGTAGTAAAGGCGGATCGGGGCCGTCATCCATCGCCCCCTTCGTGGGCGCCTGTCTTCGCAGCGGCGCCATATGGGGCGGTCAGGACGGCCAGCCGCTCTTCCGGCACGCAGAGGAAATTGCGGTTTTCCTTGTAGTGCTTGAACGAGGCGGGCAGCGCGAACCCATGGGCCAGCCGCCAATCGGCGAAATCATGGATGTTCTCGCGATCGACCTCCACCAGCAGCACGGGTCGCGTGCGCGCGATGGTCTTTTGCAACCCCCGCAGCACCTGCATTTCCATGCCTTCGACGTCGATCTTGATGAAATCAGGCGTCTCGTCG
This sequence comes from Gymnodinialimonas phycosphaerae, assembly GCF_019195455.1. Lineage (NCBI taxonomy): Bacteria > Pseudomonadati > Pseudomonadota > Alphaproteobacteria > Rhodobacterales > Paracoccaceae > Gymnodinialimonas > Gymnodinialimonas phycosphaerae. The sequence continues at coordinate 1,148,852 of NZ_JAIMBW010000001.1, forward strand.
AACAGGAAATCGTCGGGGCGCAGCGTGGCGATCTCCCCCTCACCCGGCACCATTCTGGCGGCACCAAGGTTCTTGCGCCGCTGGGTCATCGCGAAGCCCTCGCGATCCACGTCAGAGGCCCCAAAACCCACATAGTCGAACACGGTTCGGTCGTGGAGGCCGTTCATCACCATGTTCAGGATCAGCAAACGGTAGGCCAAGGGGTTGGGTTCAAACGGAATAAGCCGACCCGCCGCGCAAAAAAGGCCCGCGTAAAGGCTGTGGTTGCCGACATTGGCCCCGATGTCCAGAAACGTGCCGCCGTCCGGCAGATGTTGCCGCATCAGCGCCAGTTCTTCGGGTTCGAAAAACGCACCGTCTCGGTGGCTGCGTTGGATCGGGTCCCGCTCCATGTCCGTGGCAAAGTGAACCGCCTGCCCCTCGATCTCGCACGCCGTCACGCCCACGGACGCCAGATCCGCCACGTCCGCAGACAGCAAACGCGCCAGAACGGCGTCGCTCTGGCAGATGCCATGGGCGGTATGGAGGGCGTCGTGGATCATCGATCAAACTCTAGAAATAGACGGTGCCGCCAAGGCTGCGCGCAAAGCAGCTTAGGAAATGTGCCGGGCCGACTGTGTTACTGAGGCAATACGTGCCATCGGACAAAATCGTGACGCCGCCCAATTCAAAAATCATTGGAACGCCCGTGACGTCGCCGGGCAGGTGTACACTCCCGCCTAATGCGGGATCGACCAACAAGCCAGAAGAGGCAGACAGCACAAACCCTCCGACCATCAGGGAAAGGACGAACCGCTTCACCCCACAGAGCCTTCGAGCGAGATCGCCACCAACTGCTGCGCTTCCATGGCGAATTCCATCGGCAGGGCTTGCAGCACCTCCTTGGCAAAGCCGTTGACGATCAGCGCGACCGCCTCTTCCTCGTCCATGCCGCGGGACTGACAGTAGAACATCTGGTCGTCGTCGACCTTCGATGTGGTCGCCTCATGCTCCACGCGTGACGAGTTATTCTTCACCTCAATGTACGGCACCGTGTGGGCCCCGCATTTATCGCCGATCAGAAGACTGTCGCATTGGGTATAGTTGCGGCTGTCCTTGGCCTTGGGGTGCATCGACACAAGGCCGCGATAGGTATTTTGCGCGCGCCCCGCAGAAATCCCCTTGGAGACGATGCGCGATTTCGTGCGCTTGCCCAGGTGCACCATCTTGGTGCCGGTGTCGGCCTGCTGCATGTTGTTGGCAATCGCGATGGAGTAAAACTCGCCCTGGCTGTCGTCACCGCGCAGGATGCACGACGGGTACTTCCACGTCACGGCGCTGCCCGTCTCCACCTGCGTCCACATCACCTTGGATCGGTCGCCCCGGCAATCGGCGCGCTTGGTGACGAAGTTGTAGATGCCGCCCACGCCGTTCTCGTCGCCCGGATACCAGTTCTGGACGGTCGAATACTTGATCTCTGCATCGTCCAGCAGGACCAGTTCCACCACTGCTGCGTGCAGCTGGTGGGTGTCGCGCATCGGCGCGGTGCAACCTTCGAGGTAGGAGACGTAGGACTCCTTGTCGGCGATGATCAGCGTCCGCTCGAACTGGCCCGTGTTCTCCGCGTTGATGCGGAAATACGTCGACAGCTCCATCGGGCAGCGGACGCCGGGCGGGATATAGACGAAGGACCCGTCGGAAAAGACCGCGCTGTTGAGCGTCGCAAAGAAGTTGTCGGTGATCGGCACGACCGAGCCGAGGTATTTCTTCACCAGATCAGGATGCTCTTTGATCGCCTCGGAAATCGAGCAGAAGATCACCCCTGCCCTCTTCAACTCTGCCTGAAACGTGGTGCCCACGGACACGGAGTCAAAGACCGCATCCACGGCCACCTTGCGACCTTCGGCGGGAATATCTTCCGCGCCCTCGACACCGGCAAGGATCATTTGCTCCTTCAGCGGAATGCCAAGCTTCTTGTATGTTTCCAACAGCTTGGGATCGACCTCATCCAGGGATTTTGGCTTGGTCTCCATGCTTTTGGGGCGCGCATAGTAATACTGAGATTGGTAATCGATGGCGGGGTAGTCGACCATCGCCCATTCAGGCTCTTTCATCTGCTTCCAGCGCTTGAACGCTTGCAGACGCCAATCCAGCATCCACTCCGGCTCTTCGTTCTTCTCGGAAATCAGGCGGACGATGTCCTCGTTCACGCCGATGGGCGCGTAGTCCATCTCGATGTCGGTGTTCCAGCCGTACTTGTAGGCCCCGCCAAGATCCTTGACCGCATCGACCGTTTCCTGATCCACGCCGTCCTTGACCTGAACTTCCTTGATATCAAGTGCGCTCATCGTGCCCTCCAACCCGCGCTGTTCGCGCATCTATCGTCACCGCGCGCTGCTGGCGCGCCTCTTCGTACTGCGCGCTACCAGCGCGGCTTCTGTCACCGCGCGCCTTCAACGCCGCTTTTCTTCACCGCGCGCTTTCAGCGCGACAATTTCTTCATCCGAGCCTTCAGAAATGCGTCGCAAAACGCCTCGACCTGATGCTCCGTCACCGAGGGCCCAAGGGAAACGCGCAGGGCGCTGCCAGATTGAGCCTCGGAATATCCCATCGCGCGCAACACGCCCGACACTTTCACCTTGCCGCTGGAACATGCCGAGCCCGCCGAAACGGCGAATCCAGCAAGGTCCATGGCCATCACCTGCGTCTCGCCCTTCCAGCCCTCGGTGATGAACAGCGAGGTGTTCGGCAAACGATCCACACCTTGTCTGACTAAAATAGTCGAATTTCCGGCGGCTTCCAGAGTCTTTTCTAGAAATATTCTAAGTTTGTTCACCGGCTCCCATTTTCCATCGGCCAAATCTCGTGCCGCCGCCTCGGCTGCCGCTCCGAATCCAGCGATCCCAATGAGGTTTTCCGTGCCGTGGCGGCGGCCCATCTCTTGCCCGCCACCGCGGATCTGCGCCTGTACATCAAGGCCACGCCGCATGACCAGCGCTCCCACCCCCTTCGGTCCGCCGATCTTGTGGGACGAGACAATCACCATGTCGATGCCGGACCAATCAAAGGCCAGCGGCACTTTGCCGAACCCTTGCGTCCAGTCGCTGACGGCCAACCCTTGGGGCAAATCCTGCAAGATCCCTGTCTCGGAATTCGCAACTTGCACGCAGGCCGCCGCGGGCTCCGGTACCCTCACGCGGCCATCGGGCCCAACCGCCAAATCCTCCTGGCCCCAGGCCCGCACCGCATCATGCTCGACGGAGGCGACATGCAAATTCCGCCCGGCCATCGCCAATGCCGCCGCCTCCGTGGCGCCCGAAACAAACACGACGTCGGCAGCTTGCGCCCCCAGCGCCTCGGCCACCTGTCGCCGCGCGCGCTCCATCATGGCCTTCGCTGCACGACCCTCGGAATGCACCGACGAGGGGTTGCCCACAACGTCCATCGCGGCCCCCATCGCAGCGCGCGCCTGCGGGCGCAATGGCGCCGTCGCGTTCCAATCCAGATAGGCGCGCGTCATTGCCAGCCCGCGCAGCCAAACCCTTGCAAGGGTTTGTGAAAACTCTTGCAAGAGTTTTCCGCCCGGCGCCACGCCGGGCCCAGACCCTTGCAAGGGTCTGCAAAAACTCTTGCAAGAGTTTTTCTTTCACCAGATCGGTTACTCATCCACCAACTCTAAGAGGTTGGGCACCGCAGGGCACGGCGACAGCTCGTTTTTCACCACATCAGACAAGCGCGTCTGGTGCAGAAACACATAGACATGGGCCGAGAACCCCTCCCACAGCCTGTTCGTCAGGCTCTGTGCGCGCGACCCCGACGCTCCACCCGTCGCCCCCGCGCCCGTATGCAGAGCGCTGACTGTCTCATCGACCGCCTCGAAAATCTCCACCACTCGGATCTCGGTCGCCGGGCGGGCCAACCTGTAGCCGCCGCCGGGCCCGCGCACCGACGTCACAAGATCGGCTCGGCGCAACTTTACGAACAGCTGTTCCAGGTACGGCAGGCTCACGTTCTGTCGCTTGGACAGTTCAGACAACGACGTCAGCGCGTCATCCTTCTGAAGTGCGAGGTCCGCCATGGCCACCATCGCGTAACGGCCCTTCGTGCTCAGCTTCATCTGCCGCTCCTGCCGCCCTGTCCCTGATCCGTTAATACAGAGTGTTGACGCTTGAATGATTGACCTTTTCGCGCCCCGCCCTTAACTGCGAAGCAACCTTTGCGCAGCCCATTGCCTGCGCATACTTTGGAATCGTTCTAGGGTGGTCCGTGTAGTCCGTCAAGAAACTGCACCCTTCCGCCCCAAGAGACGCGAACGCGATAGGAGACGTGGATGCCCGAGGTTATTTTCCCCGGACCAGAAGGACGCCTTGAGGGCCGTTACCACCCCCAAAAGGCCAAGGACGCCCCCATTGCCATCATCCTGCACCCACATCCGCAGTTCGGCGGCACGATGAACAACCGCGTCGTGTATAATCTGCACTATGCTTTCCACCAGATGGGCTTCACGGTTCTGCGCTTCAACTTCCGCGGCGTGGGTCGCAGCCAGGGTGAATACGACCAGGGCATTGGAGAGCTGTCCGACGCCGCCTCCGCCCTTGATTACCTGCAATCGATGAACCCCAACTCCAAGCATTGCTGGGTTGCGGGCTTCTCCTTCGGCGCATGGATCGGGATGCAGCTCTTGATGCGACGGCCCGAAATCACCGGATTCATCTCTGTTTCTCCGCCCGCCAATATGTACGATTTCTCGTTCCTCGCGCCTTGCCCGGCCTCGGGCCTCGTGATCAACGGCACCGCTGACCGCGTCGCCAAGCCGCAAGATACCCGTATCCTCGTGGACAAGCTTCACGAGCAGAAAGGCATCACGATCACCCACGAAGAGGCAGAGGGCGCGGGCCACTTCTTCGAGGATCCCCATATGGACCCGATGATCGACAGCGTGCAGACCTACGTCCGCCGTCGCCTGACCGAGAATACACGGTAGACCCATGGGCCTTGCGAACGACCTGGCCGAGAAACTCGCCATCGACGCCTGTGCGGCGGCGCTTGCGCTGGATGATGAGAGCCTTCCCGAAACGATCGCGCAGATCGTTGGTGCGTCCTCTCCGACCACGGAAGAACTCTACCGCACCGCCGTTCGCGTGATCCAGGCCGAGGCCCGGGCGCGCAAGGTCCTTGAAGCGACGCTCAAGGCGGCCGAGGATGCCGATACGTCTCCTTAGGTTCTTGCCGAGTTTAGCACATCATCCCACCGCGCTAACTGTCCCGGCCAAATCACTCCGTCAGATCCGAGAGCTTGCACGGAGGCGCAGCGCGGCCCGTTTTCTGACGCTTTAGGCCGCGGCGATCGCGTCGTAACGCTGGCTTCCATTGGGCTTCACCGTGAATTGGCGCAGCCTTTCGTTGAGTTCGACTGCCCCACTCGCGATCCGGCTTCCGGTCGCTGACAGCTCTTCCGTATTGACGGCAATGTTTTGTATCACGGTCTCGATATCACTGAGGGTGCCCGCCAGATCGTTCACGGAGCCTGACTGCTCTGTGACCCTGGTCGACAGTTCATTCACATTGCGGCTTGCTTCTGCGACCGACCCTTCGATCTCATCAAGGGCTGTGCCTGCCCGATCGACCATTGTTGCGCCATCGGCGACCTGAGTGATGCTGTCCGAGATCAATCCTTTCACCTGGGTCGCCGCCTCTGAGGTCCGGTTGGCCAGCGCGCGAACTTCCGAGGCCACGACTGCAAAACCGGACCCGGCGGCACCTGCCCGCGCCGCTTCCACGCCGGCGTTGAGGGCGAGCAGATTGGTCTGGAAGGAAATATCCTCGATCACTGCAATGATCTTGCTGATTTCGCCCGACGAGGCCTTGATACGCGCCATCCCTTCTACTGCGGCGCGGACAATGCGCCCCCCTTCCGCAGCCTTCTGAGAGGCGGTTTCCGCCATGTCGCGCGCCATGTCGATGTTCTTTACGGTCTGCTGCAAGGACGCCGTGATCTCTCGAATGGAATCGGCCGAAGTCGACACCTGGATCGCTTGCCCTTCAAGTTGCGTGGCAATCTCGCCGGTCTTATGCGCCGATACGGAGGCCTCGGAATCAACCTCTGCAACAAGCTCTATCGCCTCGGCCAACGTGTCGGAAACGATATCGAGAGCGCGGTTATAATCTGTCACGATTTGCTGGAAATGCGCGCCATGGGCATCCTCCAGGCGACGCGACAGATCCCGGCTTGCCATGGCACTCAGGTTCTCGGCCAAACGCGCCACGATCATGGCCGATTGGGCCTTGGACTGCTCGGCCTCTTCGCGCATCCGGTCGGCCTGGTCTGCATTGGTTTCCGCAACCTCGCGCGCTTGAGCCGCGGCAAGGACTGCGTCTTGTTTGGCGGCCTCTTGCTGATTTCGCGCCCGAATGGCCAGGATCAGGATGCCAACCTCCACCAGAACGATCACGGCATGAAAGGCCACGCGGATCAGATTGACCATCACGTCCGTTGACGGGAACACCAACGCGGGCATGAGCAGACCGAAACTCAGGTGATGTAGGGCGATGACGACGGTTGTGACCAGTAGGGCCGGAATGGAATTCGCCATGGCGACCACCGCGAGAGCCGCAAAGAAGAACATGTGACTGTCGACTTGAAACGCATTGCCCGCAAAGCACGAGGTAAACACAATCGCCTGGCCCGCCAGGGCAACACTGGCAAGCGTGGCCCCCATGTGTCCGCCGATCCTGACACCGATGAAGGCCATCGCGCCCATGAAGACGCCAATGGCGATGAAGACCGCGGCATTCGCCCCGGTGATCTGGCATGTCACCGCGATGACGGGCACCATTGCAACGGCGAGGTTTCGTGTCATTTTGGCGCCGTAGAGTGATATCTCTGCCGCAAGGCTCAATTTACGCATCTTCAGTTCCTGCCTGATACTCGTTCACATCGATCCCGCATAGTCGCGCGAGAACACTGCCGTCCAACACCGCCCAAGCCCCCAGATCGCGCGCAGCTTCCGGGGCCGAAAGCACGGCCAACACGCCAAAAGGTGCGCGCATCGGCCCAACCTCTTGGCCCCCCAATGTCGCGACGATGGCCGCCGCCCCCGCACTAGGGGCGATCACCAAGGCCACCTGCCCCGGTTCCGCAGGGCCCGACACAAGCAATGCGACCGGTGCGACAGCAAAGGCCACCAGGAGCGTCAGGTTCAAAAGGGCGCCGTGAAAGATAAGTTTCTTCATACGCCTCCTATGCCAGCCAAACCTTAAGGACCGGTTTAACCGCGACACCGCGTCACCGGTATACAACGGTATACCCCCTTCCCAGAGCGCCCCCCTTCCCCTAAACAGCCCCCAACGCACATCCGCCGAGAGGGACCTCCCATGACAACTCCTGACATCATCTACACCAAAGTCGACGAAGCGCCCGAACTGGCCTCGGCCTCTCTGCTGCCGATCATCCAGCGCTTCGCCAAAGCGGCAGGCATTTCCGTGGGCACCAAGGATATCAGCCTTGCTGGCCGTATCCTTGCGACCTTCCCCGAGCATCTGACAAACGATCAGCGCGTCTCGGACGATCTCGCGGCCTTGGGCGAGTTGGTGAAGACGCCCGCCGCCAACGTGATCAAGCTGCCCAACATCTCGGCCTCGGTCCCGCAATTGGTCGCCGCCGTGACCGAGCTGCAATCCAAGGGATATAACATCCCCAATTATCCCGAAGCCCCTGATACGGAAGAAGAAAAGGCCATTCGTGCACGCTATGACACGATCAAGGGATCGGCCGTGAACCCGGTGCTGCGCGAAGGGAACTCGGACCGTCGCGCGGCGGCTGCCGTGAAGAACTACGCCCAGAAAAATCCCCACCGCATGGGTGCCTGGGAGGCCTCCAGCAAGACGCGCGTCGCGGCCATGGACGGCGGCGATTTCTTCTCGAACGAAACTTCCGTGACGCTGGAAGCCGAAACCTCGGCCAAGATCGTGCTGGAAACCGCGCGTGGCGAGACGGTCCTGAAAGACGGCCTCAGCTACCCCGCCGGTACCGTGCTGGACGCCACCTACATGAGCGCCAGTGCCCTTGATGCCTTTCTGGCCGACGAGATCGGGAAGACGATGGCGGCCCAAACTGAAGGTGAAGCCGTGCTGTTCTCGCTGCACATGAAGGCCACGATGATGAAGGTGTCCGATCCGATCATCTTCGGCCATGCGGTCAAGGCGTGGCTTGCGCCGGTCTTCGACAAGTTCAGCGAAGAACTGAAGGCTGCGGGCGTGAACCCCAACTCCGGCATGGGCGATCTTCTGGCGCGCGTCGCCGACAATCCCGAAATCATGGCCGCGATCGAAGAGAACCGCAAAAGCCGCCCGCCGATGTACATGGTCGACAGCGACAAGGGCATCGGCAACCTCCACGTCCCCTCGGACGTGATCATCGACGCCTCCATGCCCGCCCTGATCCGCGCCGGTGGCAAGGGCTGGGGTCCTGACGGCAAGGAACATGACGCGGTTTGCGTGATCCCCGACAATTCCTACGCCCCGGTCTATGACGAGAGCATCGCGTTTTTCAAAGAGAACGGCGCGCTGGATCCTGCCACCGCGGGCACCGTGCAGAACATCGGCCTGATGGCGCAGAAGGCCGAGGAATACGGCTCCCATCCCACCACCTTCGAGATCGCGGAGTCCGGTACCGTCAAGATGATCGCGAGCGACGGCACGGTGCTGCATTCCCACGATGTGCAGCCCGGCGACATCTGGCGCTCTGCCTCTGCCCGCAAGGCGCCGATTGAAGACTGGGTGCAGCTGGCCATCGACCGCCAGAAGGCCACGGGGTTCCGCGCCATTTTCTGGCTGGATGCCAACCGCGCCCATGATGCGCAGTTAATCCAATACGTGAAACCCCTCCTGCAAGCCGCTGGTGTTGCTGATAAATTTGAGATCATGGCACCCCGCGACGCCACCCGCGCCTCGCTGGAAACCATCACCAAGGGTGAGAACACCATCGCCATCACCGGCAACGTGTTGCGCGATTACCTGACCGACCTGTTCCCGATCCTGGAACTGGCGACCTCGGCCAAGATGCTGTCGATCGTGAAGCTGATGCAGGGCGGCGGGCTGTTTGAAACCGGCGCGGGTGGCTCGGCCCCCAAGCACGTCCAGCAGCTGCACGGCGAAGGCCATTTGCGGTGGGACAGCCTGGGTGAATTCTGCGCCCTAGGCGAGTCCTTCACCTTCCTGGCGGACGCCAAGGGCAACGCCAAGGCGCGGGTTCTGGGCAACGCCGTGGATGCAGCGACGCAGGGGATCCTTGATGACAACCGCTCTCCGGGACGCAAGGTGAGCCAGCCCGACAACCGCGACAGTCACTATTGGTTCGCCCGCTACTGGGCCGAGGCCCTGGCCGCGCAGACAGACGACGCCGAACTGGCGGCGGAATTCGCCCCCGTGGCAAAAGCCCTGGCCGAGCACGAGGCGACAATCCTGGCCGAGTTGGACACCACGGAAGGCGCCGAGGCCGATACGGGCGGCTACTACATGAACGACCCGGCCAAGCTGGCGGCGGTCATGCGGCCGTCCGCGACGCTGAACGGGATCATCGGCTAGTTCCTGACGACACGACGCGCATAGCCGTGCCGAGGGGGGCGGCCCGGCGATGCGTAGCGGCCTGCGGCCTTGATTCCACTCGGGCGCTTCGCTCTAACTTCATGCAACAGACTTCCTTCAACAGGACCTCCCAGAATGACCAAAATCAAAGTCGAAAACCCCATCGTCGAGATGGACGGCGACGAGATGACCCGGATTATCTGGGCCTTCATCAAGGAAAAGCTGATCCTGCCCTATCTGGACATCGATCTGCTTTACTATGATCTGGGCATCGAGGAACGCGACCGTACCAACGACCAGATCACCGTGGATGCGGCCAACAAGACCAAGGAAGTCGGCGTGGCGGTCAAATGCGCCACCATCACCCCCGATGAAGCCCGCGTTGAAGAGTTTGGGCTGAAGGAAATGTGGCGTTCCCCCAATGGCACGATCCGCAACATTCTGGGCGGCGTGATCTTTCGTCAGCCGATCATCTGCAAGAACGTCCCCCGCCTTGTGCCGGGCTGGACCAAACCGATTGTTGTTGGCCGTCATGCGTTTGGCGATCAATACAAAGCCACCGACATGAAGTTTCCGGGTGCAGGTACGCTGACCATGAAGTTCACCGGCGACGATGGCACGGTAGAAGAGCGCGAGGTCTATAAGGCCGACGGCCCCGGCGTCTTCATGTCGATGTACAACATCGACGCCTCCATTTACGACTTCGCCCGCGCGTCGTTGAATTATGGCCTCAACCTTGGCTGGCCCGTCTATCTATCGACCAAGAATACCATTCTTAAACAATACGATGGCCGCTTCCTTGAGATCTTCGCCGAGGTCTATGAGGCCGAATTCAAAGACGCGTTCGAGGAGGCAGGCATCTGGTACGAGCATCGCCTGATCGACGACATGGTCGCCTGTGCGATCAAGTGGAACGGCGGGTTTGTGTGGGCCTGCAAGAACTACGACGGCGACGTTCAGTCCGATGTGGTCGCGCAGGGCTTCGGCTCGCTTGGCATGATGGCCTCGGTCCTGATGACGCCCGACGGCAAGATCGTGGAATCGGAAGCCGCCCATGGCACCGTCACGCGCCACTTCCGCAACCATCAGGAGGGCAAAGCGACTTCCACCAATTCCATCGCCTCGATCTACGCCTGGACCGGCGGGCTGAAGCATCGCGCCAAGCTGGACGACAACGCGCGGCTTCTGGAATTTGCAGAAACGCTGGAGCGGGTCATCGTGGAAACGGTTGAGGCCGGCCACATGACCAAGGACCTCGCCCTGCTGGTCGGCCCCGATCAAGGCTGGCTGACCACGATGGGGTTCCTTGAGAAGATCGACGAGAACCTGCAAGCGGCCCTCAACGGCTAGCGGCGCACGGGTCGGCTGGTCTGCCAAGGCCAGCCGCACAACCTGCTGGTTCCCGCCATTTCTGCGCGACGGCGCTGCGTGATACGCGGCACCCCTTATGCAGGAACGCCGTAGAAAGCCCGCAGAAAGCCCCATGTCCGCGTCCAGACCACCCCGCCGCCGCGCCCTGCGCCTCTTCCTGATGCTTTTCTGGGCAGCGCTATGCGGACTTGCTCTTTTTGGCCTCATCTTCCTCGGGTTGGTCGTCTATGGGGAAATTCGGTTCGTCATCCTTGACTGCGGCCCCCGCTATGAGTGGTCCGAGGCCAATTATTGCGCCTGCTCTGATATTGAGGAAACCAACCCGATGTTCCTGCTGCTCGGCCTACAAACGATCCTGCCCCTCGCCGTATCGCTGCTGATCCGCTTCATCGCACGCCGGACGCAGGCAAGCTCTCCGTCATAATTTCGCTACGCAGACCCATTACGACCGCCTAATTCAAGGCGGAGGCCCCATGATCGTCATCCATCACAACCCTGATTGCGGCACCTCGCGCAATGCGCTTGCCAGCATCCGCGCCACAGGCGCGGAGCCTGTCGTGATCGAATACCTGAAAACCGGCTGGACGCGCGGGCAGCTTCTGGGCCTTTTCGCCGCTGCGGATATCACCCCGCGAGAGGCGCTGCGAACCAGCAAATCCCCTGCCGAATCCCTTGGCCTGACCGATCCCGCCGTCACGGACGATGCCCTGTTGGACGCCATGGTCGCCGATCCGATCCTTGCGAACCGTCCTCTCGTCTGCACCCCCAAGGGTGTGGCCTTGTGCCGTCCAACTGTGAACGTCGTCACCCTGTTGCCCGCCCCGCCCACAGGTCCGGTTCATGACGCCAAGGGCGCTCAAATCTGGCCCGCGCCGTAACGCTGACCCGCCCGTCAGCGCTGTATCGTGCGCAGATATTCCGCCAGTGCCACCAGATCCGCCGGGATCGGCGTGCCGACCCCCTCCTCCACTTCCACCACGACCGTCGGCCCCAGATCACCCGCGCCGAATTCAGGCATTGTGCGTTCGGGGTCGATATGCCCGACCGAGCCATAGATGGTCGCCAGTGTTGCGATCTCAGGAAACACACCACCATTGCGCTGCGACAGAAGGCTCAGGTCCGGCGGCGGCGTCCAGTCGCGGCTTGGCCCGTCGTAGCCCCGTCCCTGCGGGCCATGGCAGGCCGCGCAATTCTCGGCGAACAAGCTGGCCCCATTTGCAGCGCTGACGCGGTCATCGAGGACCGGCGTGCAGCCCGCGGCAAGAAGCCCTGCCACGGCTCCGATCAGAGGCGCAATCTTCATGTCGTCGACTCCCATGTCATGTCTGCCCGATGCTATGCCATCGCGGCTATCTTGCATTTGACATGGATCATGCGCGGCAGCTTGGGTGCCCCGGTTATGGACCTTGGCCGAGAGATCCGCGATGATCTTGTGCGTCTTCGCTTCAAAGAACCAAAGTGGGGTTGAGGGAGCCAGCGTTCATCACTTTGAAGATCATATCGGGGCCGCCTGCTGCGCAGTATTCCACTTGAACGGCCGCGCCCGATGCGGGTCTTCACTCCAATTTGACCGCCACTATTGGACGACAGAAGGCCGCGCCTTCAAACGTGTCGAAATGACAGGTGTTGACCCTACAAACGCCCGCATCCCTGCCCGATTGCAATGACGTTGCGGCGTGACGGAGGTGTTGCAGGAGGTGTCGAAGGAGGGCACCGCCCTCCCCCTTTAGCTGCAAAAGATCAATGCTTTAGGCGTTCACATCCACCACAACACGGCCCCGGACGCCGCCCTTCAGGATGGCACGGCCCAGATCAGGCACATCGGCCAGCGTCGCGGGTTTCACCATCGCCTCCAGCTTGTCCATCGGCAGATCCTTGGCGATCGCCTCCCAGGCGCGGACACGGTTGGCATAGGGCTGCATGACGCTGTCGATGCCCAACAGGTTGACGCCCCTCAGCAGAAACGGAATGACCGTCGCCGGAAGTCCGGCACCGCCCGCAAGCCCCACCGCCGCGACAGAGGCGCCGTACTTCATTTGCCCCAGAACGCGCGCCAGCATATCGCCACCCACCGCATCGACACAGCCGGCCCAGGTCTCGGCTTCCAGAGGCCGTTTGACGGTTTCATTGATCTCTTCACGTGCCACGATGCGGGTGGCCCCAAGGGATTTCAGGTAGTCCGCCTGCTCGGGCCGCCCCGTCACGGCGGCGACATCGTGGCCGCGCGCAGCAAGGATCGCAGTCGCGACCGAGCCCACGCCACCGGCGGCGCCAGTCACCAGAACCTCACCATTTCCGGTTTTTAGCCCATGATCTTCAAGTGCCATGACCGCCAACATCGCCGTAAACCCGGCGGTGCCCACGGCCATCGCCTGACGGGTCGTCAACCCGTCGGGCAGCGGCACCAGCCAATCGGCGTTCACACGGGCCTTTTGCGCGTACCCGCCCCAGTGCATCTCGCCCACCCGCCAGCCGGTCAGCACAACCTTGTCGCCCACGGAATACCTCGCATCATCAGAGGTTTCCACGGTGCCGCTGAAGTCGATCCCCGGCACATGCGGATAAGTGCGCACCAACCCGCCGCCGGGGCCAACACAGAGACCGTCCTTGTAGTTGAGGGTGGAATACTCCACCGCGACCGTCACATTGCCCTCGGGCAGGCGATCCTCGGTGATGGCCTGGACAGAGGCGCTGGTCTTGCCCTCGTCGTCTTTCTCCACGATCAGTGCATTGAACGTCATCTCTTCATCCTTTACTTCATGATTGCCGCGTAAGCGCCTGCAATCAAATCCAAAAACTTTCGCGCACCTCGGCGGGCAGCAGCCCGCTTGGGGATTGCACATGCAGTTGAGTGCCCTCATCCCAGTGGGTCATGCGCACCATGCCAATGGCAACCCCCTCGCTGTAATCCGGGCTATAGGCGGCCGAGGTCACTTGTCCCACCCGCTTCTTGCCCGCCATCAGCGGCCACGCCCTGTCACACGACGGCAGGGCCTTGGTGTCAATCGCAATGGCCCGAATTTGCTGCACCGGCCCCTCTTTCGCCACCCGCAGAAGCGCGTCGCGGCCGATACACCCCACCGCCGTGGCGGTGTTGCAGAAGCGGCCAAGGCCGCATTCATGGGGCGTATTGTCATCGGTCATGTCGTTGCCATAGCTCAACAAGCCGCCCTCGATCCGCTCGATCGCGTTGGGGCATCCGGCCTGGACATCAAGGTCGCGGCCCGCCTCCATCAGCGCGTTCCACAGCGGCATGCCGACATCCCAGCCCTCCACGTAGATCTCGAACCCACCCTGCTTGGAATAGCCCGAGCGGGCGATAACCATGTCATGGCCCTGGAAATCGAACCAGCCGAAGCGGAAGAACCGGATATCCCGGACCGCATCGCCAAAGACACGCGCCATCAACTCATCGGCTTTGGGGCCCTGGACGGCCAACGGCGACACGTCTGGCTCGTCCACCAGAACGTCAAGGCGATAGCCTTGGGCGACGCCCTTGACCCAAAACAGCAAATCGCTGTCCGCGATAGAGATCCACCAGCGATCCTCGGCCAGTTTCAGAACCACCGGATCGTTCAGCATCCCGCCCGTCTCATCGACGACGGGCATGTAGTAGCATTGGCCCGGCAGCATGCCACGCAGATCGCGCGGGGTCAGCATTTGCACAAGGCGACCCGCATCGGGGCCACGGACTTCGACCTGACGCTCGACCGAGACATCCCAAAGCTGCACCGCAGATTTCAGGTGCGCGTAGTCCTCTTCGACCGTGCGAAACATGGTGGGCAACAACATGCGGTTGTAGACCGTGTAGGCTTTGACACCGGCGGCCTCGACACCGTCGGAAAACGGCGTGCGGCGCAGGCGACGAGAGGGGGAGATCAGGGCCATGGGGGGGTCTCCTTACCTTGGCAGGACAGGGGCTTGCGGGATAGGGTGGCGCCATTGCAACCCATAGGACGTTTGATGAGACATTTTACCTTGGCCGCGCTGGCGGCGCTGCTGATCGCGCCCGCGGCCCACGCGCAGCAAAGCCCCGAGCATTCCGCCGAGGCCGTGGCATCGGCCGTGCTGCACGCCTATCGCGCACAGGAAATCACGCAGTTGATGGCCCACATGAACCAGACCAACCAATCTTTCGTCGAGGCCTACGCGGAAAATCCTGACCAGTTCGAAGAGATGTTCACCGGCACCCGGTCCCAGGCTGGCGTGATGTGGGACGGGTTCATCTTCCCCGCGCGCTACTCCGTCGAGCCAGACGGGACGTCGCAAGCGGTGATCCCTTTCGCCGTGGAGACGACCAGTGGCTTCGCCCCCCTGGCCGATGTCAGCGCGGGCCGCCTGATCGCCGTCGTTCTCACCCTCGACAGCCCCGAGGACACCACATGGGGTTTTGAGGACGTCAACTATATCCCGCACAGCACCTACACGGGCCTGCTCGACGCGCTCTAGATCCATTCCGGCACCTCCGCCGGCATGAACGGAATGTCCGTGTCGGTGGGGGTGACGCCAAGGCTGGTCAACATCTGGTGCACCTGGCCGCGATGATGGGTCTGATGGTTGAAAATCTGCATCACGCAGATCGCGCGCGACATCGTCATGTCCCGCTTCAGGCTGCCGGAATACCACGTCAAATCGCCCTCGAAATCGCTGTCGTCCGTGGACCAGGCCCAGGCCGCGATCCGCGCGTCCAATTGCGGGCGACCGGCCATCAGGGCGGGCCAGTCGTACGCCGTGGCGGTGTCAGACCCCACGAGTGCAGACACCGGCCCTTCGCCGCCGTCAAAGCGCGAGATCCACAGGGTATCGCCCCACATCAGGTGGCTAAGCGTGCCTTGGATGCTGCCCCAGAACGCACCACGATCCGCGTCGCGCTGTTCTTGCGACAGGGCGTCGGCGGCCTGGAACATCCATTGGTTCTGCCACGCGTTGTAGCGCGCCATGTGGCGGGCGTAATCGGGACCAATCATCATGCTGGCCCTACTTGCCCTGAGGTCCGACCCAGTCGATCTGGCAAATCTCGGCCGAGCGGCCATCGAAATCCCAGACCCGGCCGAAGGCACGGACACGGCCCTTGGTGGCGGTGGCGACGGTGATGTCGGGACCCATCCAATAATCGGTATTGGTGACCACCTGATCGGCGCCATTCTTGCCCGGCACAGGCACGATCTCGCCCTGGATCTTCTTGCCGACCATCAGGCGGCGGGCGTTGCCCTCGGTCTCGAAGGTGACGGGCGCGCGTTCAGCGCCCAGAAACTCGCTGACCAGAACGCCGAAGAGGCCCGTGGTGCCCCGCGCCTTGCCGGTGAAGATGTTGATCAGGCCGTCATAGGCCGCCTCGTTGGCACGCTCATCGATATAGGCTGCCGCTTTCCAGTTGCCGCGTGCCATCAGGCCGGGGATCTCCAGCACCAGCCCGACGTTCAGGCCGCTGATATCCTCATCGCCGTAGAACCCTTCATCGATGCGGATGCCCGACCATGCCTGGCAATAGCCTTCCGTGGGCGCATGTTTGCCAAGGCTGATCACGCAGGGGCAGAACACGGTGCAGTTGCAATTCAGGATCAACTCGCCCTTGATTGCCCAGGGGACCTGGCCAACGGGGGTTTCCATCACGGCGTCTGTTTGTGCCATATCTAAATCTCCTTCAAAGGGATGTCAGCGCCAGCCAAAGGCCACCACCGATAAGAGCCGCGCCCAAGGGCCGCGTCAGGATGCGCCCGACGTCGGGCAGTTTCTCGAAAACCATGATCAGGGTCGCCAAGCCCATGAACACAAGGTTCATGACCCCACCCACGAAGGCCAAAAGCATCAGCGCCCAACAGCACCCCAGGCAGACCGCCCCTAGGCGCAGGCCGTTGCGGAACGGGCCCTCATCCCAGTGGGACATGAAAAACGTCAGCGGCGCGCGGCACTTGGACAGGCACGCCTCCTTCAGGGGGGTGAATTGGTAGGCGCCCGCCAGCAGCAGCAGCACGGCTGAAAGTTGGGTGGACCGGCTATCGCCGAAGGCCGACACCAGCTCTGCCTGAAACAGAAGGAACTGTAGCCCCGCCGCCAGCACGGAAAACCCACCCCAGATCGCAAGGTAGCCGCCGACCAATGCGCTGAAGTTGGTGCCCGTGGTCTGCCCCAGATCGTCGTATGTGGCGAACGCGGGCAGCGCCGTGGGGGCCATCATCGCCGCCGACATCAGCATCCACATGGCCGTGATGCGCGCAAATCCCGCCGCATCCGGGGTCAGCGTGCACAGGGCGACAAGGAAATCCGTGCCGTATAGGGCGCCTGCTGCCCGAAGATCAGCGGGCAACGCCATCAGGTACAACGTGACCCAACCGACAAGGATGACGCCGAAAAGCGTCAGCCAATGGGGCGCTGTCATGGCACGGATACGCTCTGAAACCAATTCGCCCTCCCCGACTCACGGCCTCAATCAACTGTTGCGTCTTGATGTCAGACATTTAAATGTCTGACAAATGAAAAGGTAGCAAATGAAAATCGATCCGAACAGTAAAGCGGACCTTTCTGCGCAAATTGCCGCCGCGATCCGCGACAGCATCATCTCGGGCGCCTTGATCGTCGACGCGCGCCTGCCGTCCGAGGCCGAGTTGGCCGAGACGCTCAACGTGTCGCGCTCCACCGTGCGCGAGGCGTTGAAGCGGCTGGCGGCGCAATCGCTGATCCGCACCCAGCGCGGGGCCTTCGGCGGCGCTTTTGTGAACCGCCTGTCCTACGAGGACGCATACGGCCAGCACATCACCACCTCGACCCTGCTTCTGGGGATGAATGACGTGGCGTTCGACACGGCCTGTGAAGCGCGCTTCGCGTTGGAGCGCGCCTGCGCCGATCTCTCGGCGCAACGGCGCACCGCCGACCATCTGGCGACGATGCGGGTGGAAGCCTTGCGCCAAGGCCAGCCGGGCCTGAGTGATGAGGCGTTCTGCGCTTCGGACGTGGCCTTCCACCGGGCGCTGGTGGACGGGGCGGACAACCCGGTGATGTCGTATCAATTGGCCGGCGCGGTGGAAGCGATGCAGCCCCTGATGAACATGATCACCTTCACCGCGCGCAATCGGGCGGAAATCGTCCGCCTGCACTCGGAAATCGCCGACGCCGTCGAGGCACGTGAAGGTGCCGCCGTCGCAGAGGCGCTGACAGAGTTGGAGACCTACACCAAGACCTTGGCACAATCCGTCTTCGAGCACCGCGCTCGGGCGGCCGAGGCGGCCAAATCGGTCTGAAGAGCACTTGCTTCACGAGACAGAGGAGGCACCTGGGTGCTTTGCCAGGCGATTGACGGACGCGGCGAGCTGTTGACGGACCGTCCTGAGCAATGCAGCGAAAGGCAAGAATGAGCCCAAAGTAACGGCTTTCTCTCATGTCCGGAACGGCGGCTATCGCGGGTAGTATCCGATAGGCTGCGGCAAAGTCTACTGGACGAAAGCAGGCGACATGTCATGCTGATGGTGTTTTGATCGGGAAGGGTGAGGCAATGATTGATGTGCAAGCCGTGGCAAAGATGGCAGCAGGCTACACTGCAGCGTGGAACTCTAAGTCCGCAGAGGCGGTGGCCCCCTTCTACGCAGAAAATGTCGAAATCATTATTAAC
This sequence comes from Gymnodinialimonas phycosphaerae, assembly GCF_019195455.1. Classification (NCBI taxonomy): domain Bacteria; kingdom Pseudomonadati; phylum Pseudomonadota; class Alphaproteobacteria; order Rhodobacterales; family Paracoccaceae; genus Gymnodinialimonas; species Gymnodinialimonas phycosphaerae. Next base: position 1,167,393 of record NZ_JAIMBW010000001.1, read on the forward strand.
AATGGCGACCCGTGGAGCGGTCGGTCGCGCGTTCAAGACATGGCCGCAAGTTTTTATGCGGATGTCCCAGATTTGACGCTCACCTGTGATGATGTGCGTTGTGCAGGAACTCACGTAATTCTCGTTGGATATTCACTGGCCACGACGCAGCCAGTGGAAATCCGCTGAACATTCCGGGTTGGGAAGAGTGGGAGATTGGTGACGACCTCAAAGCAAAGGCGTCGCGCGGGTGGTTTGACGCCGAGGATTACGGTCGGCAAGCCACCGTTCCCCTTGTCCGGGTCCAGCGGCATTCCCTCTTTGGTCGTGGCCGCTCGCAACCGGGTGGTCGCCAGTTACCCTCCGCCTTGCTGATCAAGGCCCTTGACCCCAGCAGGCGTCGCCGGGCTTCTGGATGTATACGTTAATATTTGGTTAAGTTCACAGCTGAAACCCGGTGATTTCAAAAGCTTGACCATAGTGCTCAAGGTTGAGCACGCGGCACCCCGCGCCGCTCAAACCCACTGGACGCCACCCGTCCCACGCTCTACCCTCGCTGCCAGCCTGACCTTCAAACGCTCCAACACGGACCATGATTCATGACAAAAACCTACCTCCTCGCCTCCGCCGCGACCCTGGCCCTCGCCCTGCCCGCAGCGGCCCAGAACCTCACCGTTTTCGACTATTCCGGCTTCGAGAACCCAGATTTCCACCAGCCCTTCATCGACGCCCACGGCGCGCCCGAATTTGTGTTCTTCGGCGACGAGGATGAGGCATTCCAACGCCTGCTGGCGGGCTTCCAGTCAGACGTCACCCACATCTGCGCAGGCTCCGTGCCGCGCTGGCAGGCCTCGGGCATCATCGAGGCCTGGGACACGGCCGAGATCGCCGCGTTTGAAACCCTCAACGCCGATCTCGTGGGCCAGGACGTGCTGGCGGGCAGCGAAGAGCTGTTCTTCCTGCCCACGGACTACGGCTCCACCGCCGTGGCCTACAACAGCGATGAATTGTCGGCCGACGATGTCACCTCGCTGGAGATCTTCAATGACCCAGCCCTCGCCGGGCGCTTGTCGATCCCCGATAACGTCGACGATGCCTATGCGCTGGCCTACCTTGCGACCGGCGTTACCGATTGGGCGGATGTGACGGATGCGCAGTTCGAGGCGGCAACTGATTGGCTGCGTGCTGTCCACCCGAACCTGCGGACCTATTGGACCGACCCGGCCGAGATCAGCCAGCTGATCGGTTCGGGCGAGGTTCTGGCCGCCTGGGTCTGGAACGAGGTGCCCGTGGCCATGGCCGAGGAAGGCTTCAACGTCGGCTTTGCGCGTAACACGACCGAGGGCACTTCTGTCTGGCTTTGCGGCTACGTCAACATGGTCGAGGCACCGGGCGACGAGGCGCAGGCCTATGACTACGTCAATGCGCTTCTCTCCGAAGGCTCCGCTGGTCCGCTGTTGAGCAACGGCTTCGGCTCGGCCAACGATGCCGCGCTTCAGGCCTTGGGCTCCGAGGCGATGGAAGCCGCGGGCCTGGGCGAAGTGACGGTGCCCGTTCTGGCACAGCTGCCGATCTCCAACGAACAGCGGGAACGCCAGGCAGAAGCGTTCGAGCGGATCAAGGCCGGCTTCTAAGCCGCTGCCGCAAATGACCCAAGACAACGCGCGCCCTCACCGGCGCGCGTTTTTGTGCTGGCCTTCCCGCACCAGCGCGACACGCGGCAACGGCAAGCTCCGCACGTTCAACACCACCGGACGGGCGCATAACCTGCCTTGTGGCACGATGCTGGTGTGTAGAAGTCCTTACAGCCGCCGCCCTGACACGGATGAGAAGCAGCGGCTGTAAGGCAAAGGTCGCGACGTAGTCTCCGGATTTCTCCGGGCACGCTTCAACCGCGTCGCGTCCTGTAGTGCACATGTATACACGTGGCGATCAGCATCGCAAACGAATTTTTGCCGGATGGACGTGGCCGCACGTGGCCCCCCGGCGGCGCGGCTAGGCCAAAGGCTTCAACGACAACGCGGCAAGCCATTCTTCTTGCGCCTCGCTTTCGACCGCCTCCGGGAAATGACTGCGGACCAATGCGATGGCCTCTTCGGCAGAAAGCCCGCCTTCCATCAAGGTCCAGCTGGCCATCAGACCGCTGCGCCCTGCCCCGTATTGACAGCAGAACGCCAATGTCTGGCCCGCGCACAAGGCGGCCTGCCGCGCCGGGCGTTGGGCGGTCCATGCCTGCACCATGGCCTCCTGCGGCACGGAGTAGTCCACCGTCGGATGATATTCGAGCGTCACGCCTACCGCAGCCGCCGTGCGTTCCAAAAGGTCGAACCCCAATGGGTCCAACTCATCGCGTTCCACCAAGACAACCAACCGGTCGCCGCCATGTGAACGAACCCCCTCCAGCGTTTCCATGCAAGCCTCTGGCATAAAGGTGGCAGAGCCATCGATGCCTGTTTCCAGCCCCGGGAACCCCGTCATAATGATCTTGCCGCCAAACGGATGAGCGATCACCGCGCGCATCGTGCCACGTAATGGCCCGCGATCGGGCGTTTCAGCGCCCATTGATATGGCTGGTACAGACATCAGTTGCTTTCCTTGTGCGATGTATACAGATATACACAAAGCCTTCCCGCTGCAATACATACGCCCAAGGGGCTGACGACATGCCAAGACACAACGCCGATACTATTGCCGACGCTTTGCGCAAACGGATCTGTTTGGAACCCCCGACTGCCAGCCCGGTCTTGCATGAGCAAGCCCTGGCGGCAGAATTCGGCGTCTCTCGGACGCCGGTCCGCCAGGCGTTGCAACGGCTGGCCTATGAGCGCCTAGTAGAGGTCCGCTCGGGCGTCGGGACTGTTGTCTCGCCGCTCAGCGAAGACCAACGCGCCATGGACATCCACCTGGCCAGCGCCCTACTGGATGTCGCCGCAGAGATGGAGGGCGACCGCCCTCTGTCGATCGAGGCCAACGCCTACATCAATGCCCTGGAACACCGGGTCAGCGAGGCCACCGCACTGGATCTGGACACGAATTACACGATCCGATCCACCATGTTGGAGGTCGTTACCAGTGAATTGTCGAACGACATTCTGGCTGAAGCGCTCAAAGCCGCGCTTTGGCGGCTGTTTCGCTGGCGCTTGGCAGCAGCAGCGGAAGAGCCCTCGGGCATCGACACCCGCCTGCGCGAGGTGATCGGACTGATGGCCGATGCCACGAAGGTGGGCACGGTTCGCGCGCTGCTGAAAGCACAACACATGCCCCCTGTCGGGGACGCTGAGGGGTAAGCAGACAAGCCGCTGACAGCCCGGTTGAAGGGCCGCGCCCTTTCAGCGACAAGGACCCCAAGACACCTTGAAACTGCACCCCCGCGCCCGTATGTATTGCTTGTTCCTTCGGGGACTATGGACATAAACGCGCTCGTAATAAGCGGATCGGACCCGGGGGCGGTACCCGGCGACTCCACCAATCCTCCCTTCATTTGAGGGACAGATGGGGTCGAAACAGGATCGACGAACGTCTAAAGGGGTTAGCTTTGTCCCGGTGAGTTACCACCGTTATCGGTACAAATCGTACAGTTGCAAATGACAACCGTGCTCCGGCAATGGCTCTCGCAGCGTAAGCTGTCTGAGTCGCCGAACTTAAGCCCTGTCGCCTAGCCGCGTCAGGCGGGGTTCGCAGGCACCTGGCAACAGAAGCCTGCACTTTCAAACCATTACCGCCGATAGTTCATGCAACGCATGAAGTTTGCCGCGCAACGTTTGGATTTTCGGTTAAAAAGCCCCATCGCTCCCGACGAGGCTTTTTCTCATGTCGCCCGACCTACTCGGCTGCGGTCATCCAGATGCTCCGCGTATTCAGCGCATGTCCGTCACGCCCTTTAAGGCCGATACGGGCGGCGGGCATGGTGGCCAAACCCTCCTCCAACGGCGGGAAGATCGCGTAAAGCTCATCGCGCTGCGGTTCGGAAAGGACCGAGGCGATATCGCCGGCGGGGTGGAAGCTTTCGGTTTCCAATCCCTCGGAATAGATCACCTCGTGGGTATCAAAGGCGATGCGGAAATACTCCACACCATCGGCGCCCAGGTCGACGCCGATATCCGTCTCGTTGATCAAGGTGAACGCGGGCGTCAGAACCCCGTCAGGGCTGCCGAACAACAGATCCGCCTGCCAATCGCGGCCCAAAACGCGGTGCTGGCGCGATAGGTTGAGGTCACCACGCGTATTGCCGTTGCTGTTGTATTCGATCAGCATGATCGTGACGTATTCGGGGTCATCGCCCGCGTCAAGGAGCGACACGAACACCTGTTTGGCGGCCAACTTCTGCGCCGCTAGAAAGGTATCGTTGACGCCATCCACATCCACATCCGAGCCAGAGCTTTGCGAGGTAGAGCCGGAGGTATCGATCACCAGCGCCACGTTGATATCCTGTGTGGACGCAACGGTGGTGATATCCGCAAACACCTCGAACATATCCGTTGCGAAGGCGGGCAGCGTGGCCGTCAGGCCCACGTCGATCCCGTTGATCGCTCCCGAATCAAATCCGGCCTGTGTCGGTAGAAGAAACCATTGCGCACTCCAGTGCCGATTGTTTCCAAACTGGAAAAAGTAACTGTTTTTTAACACTAATTCGCAAGCCCCCCCTTGCAAAGGAGAAAGCTGTCCCCGCCCGACAACCCCCGAAAACCGGCGCCGGATCGCCTGTCCTGCACGTTTTTTCAGCGCAAAGTGATCCGTCTCGGGGTCGCTTGCGTTAAAGAAAAGACAGACACCAGAAAAGCTTGGACCGCCCATGACCGCCGTCGACATCATCAATTACGCCGTTGCCATTCTGACCATTGGCCTCGGGGTCTGCGGCTGGCTCGCTACGCGCTGGACCATGTCCGTGCTGGATATTCAGGCCGGTCCCTCCAACATGGGGTATACCGAGGTTTCGGCGGTGTCGGGCTGCCTGTTTGTCGGCATCGGATTGGGCGTGTTGATCCTGAACGAGCCGATGGCCTGGATTGCGCTGGGGCTGGCTTATGGAGGCGCTGCGGTCGGACGCGTGACGTCGATCCTGCGTGACAATGCGGCCTCGCGTCAAAGCTGGACGTTTTTCGCGACGGAAGCCGCGCTTGGCGCATGGCTCGTGTTGGCGAACTTGCCTGCGCAGCAAGTCTAGACGCGGCGGAACAAAGCCCAAGCCTTCCAATGTGCGGGCCTTCCAAAGCCCAAGCCTTCCAAAGCCGAGCCTGCCTAAGCTGCACCTGCCTAAGCTGGTCCTGCCAAACCGCGCCTTTCATCCGCCGACGAATCTTCTACACTGGCCGCACCTGCCCTAACCGCTTGGCGCTTTTGCAATGTCTGACCCGATCCCGACCATACCCTATGGACGCCTCATGCATGAGGCCGTGTGCGGCGTGATCCGCGAGGTTCTGGAGCGGGTCGCACGCGATGGCCTGCCCGGGGAGCATCATTTCTTCATCACCTTCGACACCCGCCACGATGGCGTCGAATTGGCCGACTGGTTGCGAGAGCGCTACCCAGAGGAAATGATGATCGTGATCCAGAACTGGTACGACGACCTGAGCGTCGACCAGGACGGCTTCGCGATCACGCTCAACTTCGGCGACGCGCCAGAGCGCTTGCGCATCCCGTTCGATTCCATCGCCACCTTCGTTGATCCCTCGGTCGAATTCGGCTGGCGGTTCGAGCAGACCGATGACGATGATCCGACGCCCCCCAACGGCTCCGACCCCGGCGACAAGGATCGCGGTGACGACGCGGACGGCGACGGTCCCGGTGCGGGGCAAGAGGCTGAAGTCGTCAGCCTCGACACGTTCCGACGCAATCACTAGACCGTCGGCATCCGCACTTTTCAGGGCCGCGCTTTACAAGGATCACCCCCCATGGCGTCCAGTGACTTCGGTCTTTTCATGGGCCAGCTCTTGCGCAAGCCCCACCAGGTCGTGGCACTGGCGCCCTCGTCCAAAGGGCTTTGCGCCGAGATGGCCGCGGAACTGGACCCCGCCAAAGGCCCCGTGGTCGAATTGGGCGCGGGAACCGGCAATATCACCCAAGCCATTCTGGACGCCGGCATCGCGCCCGAGGCCTGCCACTCCATCGAGATGAACCCCGAGTTCTGCGCACGCCTACGTGCGCGCTTCCCCGGCCTCAACGTCTACCAGATGAGCGCGGGCGATTGCGGTGACCTCCCGGTCGAGGGCGCGCAGGCCGTTGTTTCGGGCCTGCCCCTCCTTTCCATGCCGACGCAATTGCAGCGCGATATCCTTACGGGTTTTACGAAACTTGTGCGCCCCGGCGGCGATTACGTTCAATTCACCTATGGCCCCAAGCCCCCCGTCACCGCTGTGGTGCGCGAGGAATTGGGCCTGACATGGCGCAAGAGCGGCAAGATCTGGTGGAACATGCCGCCTGCGCGGGTGTATCGTTTCACCCAAGCGTAAGGCTGTCGCATTGCCTTGACCCCAAGGGGGCGTGTAGACGGCATACAAATGCATACCGGAGACAATCCCATGACCCAGACCCGCACCGAGACCGACAGCTTTGGCCCCCTTGAGGTCCCTGCAAACAAGTATTGGGGCGCGCAGACCCAACGCTCGATCCTGAACTTCCCCATCGGTTGGGAAAAGCAGCCCATCGCCATCGTGCGCGCCTTGGGGGTGATCAAGCGCGCCTGCGCCGAGGCGAACATCAAGGCAGGCAAGCTGGACGGCATCGGCGACGCGATGCTGGAGGCCGCGCAAGAGGTCGTGGACGGCAAACTGGATGACAACTTTCCCCTGGTCGTGTGGCAGACCGGGTCCGGCACGCAGTCCAACATGAATGCCAACGAGGTGATCGCCAACCGCGCGATCGAGATCCTGGGCGGTGAAATCGGGTCGAAAACGCCTGTCCACCCCAACGACCACTGTAACATGGGGCAGTCTTCCAACGATACTTTCCCCACCGCCATGCACATCGCCACCGCGATGACGGCGCGCGATGTGACGCTTCCGGGCCTGCGCAAGCTGCATGCCTGCCTGGTGGAGAAGGTCGCGGAGTTCGACGGCATCATCAAGATCGGGCGCACCCATACGATGGATGCCACGCCGCTGACCCTGGCGCAGGAATTTGGCGGCTACGCCCATCAGGTGGCGAAATCGATTGAGCGGATCGAGTATGCGCTTGGCGATATCTACGAGTTGGCCCAGGGCGGCACTGCCGTGGGCACCGGCCTGAATACGCCGCAGGGCTGGGGCGAGGAGGTCGCCGCCAACATGGCGCGGATCACCGGGTTGCCGTTTGTGACGGCGCCGAACAAGTTCGAAGCGCTGGCCGCCCATGATGCGATGGTGGCCATGTCCGGCGCGATGAAGACCACCGCCGCGAGCCTGTTCAAGATCGCCAACGATATCCGGCTTCTGGGCTCTGGCCCGCGCTGTGGCCTGGGCGAATTGATGCTGCCCGAGAACGAGCCGGGCTCTTCCATCATGCCCGGCAAAGTCAACCCGACCCAATGCGAAGCGATGACCCAGGTCTGCGCCCATGTCATCGGCAACGACGCCGCCGTGGGGTTTGCGGGCAGCCAGGGCCATTTCGAGTTGAACGTCTACAAACCGATGATGGCCTATAACGTGCTGCAATCGATGCAACTTGTGGGTGATGCCTGCGTCGCGTTCACCGACAATTGCGTGGCGGGCATCAAGGCCGATGTCGTGCGGATCGAGAAGATCATGAATGAATCGCTCATGCTAGTGACGGCGCTGGCCCCCACGATCGGCTACGACAACGCCACGACCGTGGCCAAGACGGCGCACAAGAATGGCACCACGCTGAAGCAGGAAGCGATTGCGCTGGGGTTCGTCGATGAAGAGACCTTCGACAAGGTCGTGCGGCCCGAACAGATGATCGGGCCGAAATAGTGACCAGCTTGCTCCCGCATCTGATGTTTCAGGGCCAGCTTGACGCTGCCCTGACGCATTGGCAGGGGGCATTTCCCGACATGGTCGTGACACGCACCGATGGGGGCGACGGCCCGGTGACACAGGCCAATGTGGTGATTGCGGGCCAGGCGATCTCGGTTTTCGATAGCCCGCCGGTCCATGACTTCACGTTCACGCCGTCGATTTCGCTTATGGTGTGCTGCGACACGCGCCGGGAAGTCGACGCCATCGCCGCGCATCTGGGCGACGGCGGAGAGGTCTTGATGCCCCTTGATGCCTATGATTTCTCGGCCCGTTTCACATGGCTCAATGACCGCTTCGGCGTCTCGTGGCAGATCATGGTCGCGCCATGAGCACGACGCCGATCAACCTCAACCGCGTCCGCAAGGCGCGCGCACGGGATGCGACCAAAAAGAAGGCCGACGAGAACGCGGTCAAGCATGGACGCACCAAGGCCGACCGTCAGGCCGAGGCCGCGCGGCAGGCCTTGGTCGATAAGCGCCTTGAGGGTCATGGGCGCGAGGATGATTAGCGCCGTGACATGCCTTTGGCGCGCGCCCTTGCCCGCCGCGCCCCTTCACGGGCCCCTCCTCGGCCCTTTGGGGGCCTCCTCGCAGTTTTATTGTGCCCGATGAGCGGCGCTGCGTCATCCGCAAGGCCGCGCAAACGGTCCCTGACGCTTCAGGGGCACCGCACCTCGGTGTCGCTGGAGGACGCGTTCTGGGAAGACCTGCAAGCCATCGCCGAGGCGCGGGGGCAATCGGTCAACGCGCTGGTGGCCGAGATCGACGCGGCGCGCGGGGTCAGCGCGGGGTTGGCCTCGGCAATCCGGGTGTTTGTCCTGGCGGCCGCCAAGGCGCGTTAACCGCCCATTAGGATGGCTCTGCTAGGCCGGTTGCCATGAAACAGGACGCCATTCTTTTCAATGATCCAGAGGCCTGGATTGACCAGACCTTCGACGTGCCCGCCGTGCGAAATGGCGGGATCCTGCGCACCTCTCTGAAGGCGGTGGAGGCAGGGGCCGGCATGGCGCGCTTCAAGGCAGAGGTGAACCGCCGCCAGTTCCGGGCGCTGGAAAACAACGGCCATATCATTGTCTTCTGCAACCTGAAACCGGTTGAGATCCTGGCCTCTGGGCCAGGCAACGCAATCCGGTAGAGCGCGCCTATCGGCGGCTGACCCGTAAACGGATGCCGTCCCTGGCGCGCACGGTCAGGTAGGCCACCGGCACCGGATCGTCGCCCTCGATCCTCTCGAACCGAAACGCGCGCAGGAGCATGGCGAGCAGCAAGGGCCCTTCGACCATGGCGAAGCCCGCCCCGGTGCAGACCCGCGCCCCAGCCGAGAACGGAATGAACGCTTCACGCATGCAGGCCTTGCCGTTTTCGGTATGCCAGCGCCCCGGATCAAAGCCATCGGGATTATCCCAAAGCCGGTCCTGCCGGTGCAGGTGCCACGGTGAAATCACCACCTGGCTGCCGCGCTTCACGGCGCGTTTGCGGAACGTTTCGGGACAGGTCGTCTCGCGCACCATCATGGGCACCGGCGGATAAAGACGTAACGCCTCGCGAAACACGTCGCGGGTCAGCTTCAACTTGGACATAGCGGCGAAATCCGGCGCATCGGGCAGGGCTTGCGCCTCCTCTACCAGCTTGTCCTGCCATTCCGGGTAGCGCGCCAGAAGATACAGCGCCCACCCCAGCGCCGAGGCCGAGGTCTCGTGACCCGCCAGAAAGAAAATCGCCACCTGGTCCACCATCTCTTCGGTGGTGAAACGTGCGCCGGTCACTGGATCCGCGGTCGTCATGATCTTGGTGGCAAGGTCGTCAGGGGCCGTCCCTAACGCAATCTCGGCCCCGCGCGCGGCTGTCATTTCGGTGATCAGGGCGCGGATGTTGCGCGCGGTTCTGCGGGTTTTGGCGCGGTGGCCGCGCGGCAGCCAGCGGGGCAACGGCACGAAGGCTGCGGCATTCAGGATCGGTTGCGTACGCTGATAGGCGCGGAACTCGTGGAAGACCCGGCCCGCGATGTCGGCCTCGATCGGCATGGAAAAGAGCGTGCGGAAGATCACGTCGGCCGCGGCGTGGGACATTTCCTCTTCGATCTCCATCGCCTTTGCTGGCACGCCGGGGGGCGCGACGGTTGCGCCCATCCGCGCCACGCTCGCCTCCCCCGCCGCCCACATCGCGGGAAAGGTATCGCGCAGACGCCCGCCCTCGAACGCCGGGTCGATGATGCGGCGCTGCCGCTTCCAGGTCTCGCCGTTGGTCAGGAACACGCTCTCGCCAAGCAGGGGACGCAGCCCCTCGCCCACGCGGTCGGACTTCGGGAAGTCCATCGGCCGCGCCTTGAGGACCTCATCAATCAATGCGGGCTCATTGATCATGTAGGACCGGAAGAAGGGGGTCCGAAATTCCGCCATCCACGCGTGGTAGAGCCGGGCGGGCTGCGCCGAGAGGATATCCGCGCGAAACAGCCGCATATACCGCAGGAGCGAGACGCGATCCGCGCGCGCGGGCGGCTTGGGGGGCAGGTCTGTCATGTGTCGGTGAACCGGTTCACCGGGGTCTCGATCCGGCTGGCGGACGGTGCGCGGGTTGCAAAGCGGTCGCCAAGGGTCAGCGGGCCTGCGGTGACGCGAAAGTAGTCATAGGCATCGCGGGTGTCCGGCAGGTTGTCGAAGGCGTTGAGGTACTGGAAATGCAGCTCAAAGAGCCGCCATTTCAGGGCACGTTGGCAGGCCGCCGAAAGCGTCTGCGTGAAAGCCGCCGAGATCACCAGCGGCCCTTTCTTGTCGTCCGGGGCAACGCCCGACACGGCGACCGGGTCGCACAGCGCGAAGGCGCAGCCGTCGCCCGGCGCGGTGACGTCCACCCACGCGATGTCTTGTGCCGCCATGAACGACAGGTCCGCGCGCAGGCGTCGTGCGGCAGGCAGAAAGCTGACCATGGGCACAACGTGGCCAAGGGTCAGCAAGGACACGACCGGGCCGTCCCCCGGCACCCGACCCGCGCGGATCAGGTCTGCCAGCACTGACACGGCGATATAGGCCCCCGAGGAATGGCCGACGATCAACACCTCGTCCACATCCCTGCGCAAGACCTCGGCAATGCGGGCGGCGAACTCGGCCATGCGCGCCTCTTGCTCGGGCGGGTAGGCACCGTAAAGACGCGAGGAAAAGGCGTAATCCTTCATCAGGTACCATGCAAACAAAGCGTCGCGCCGCGCGCACCACCGCAAGACAAGCCACATCGTGAACCCGCCACCGGCCAACGCCAGCGCAAACATGACCGTCAGCGCGCCTTGCGCGGGCATCGCCAGGCCCATCGCATCCGCCACGCGCCACAGGCCAATGCCGATTCCCACACCCACAAGGACCGCCAGCACCATTGCCAGCAGGAGTTGGCCAAGAAGCACCACCACCGGGTAGAGCGCCGCGATAACTGGGCCTTTGCGCAGCCGCATAAGTCGGAACAAAGCGCCCGTGCCGATGTAGATCCACGCCGTCCGCGCCAAGGCCCCGTAGGTCGCCAAAACCCCGCCCGCCATCCGCGTCCGCACGATGTCGGCCCAGTATAGCACCTCCAACTCGGCACTGACCGTTGCGCCCTCCATCACCGCATCCACGCCCCAGCCGAAGCGCGCGCCCGTGGGCGCTTTTGCAGTCGCGATCTCGAAGCCCGAAAGGCGCGCCTGCACGGCGGCCTCGCGGCGATACCGCTCGCGGTAGGCGCGCGGTGGCACCGGGTCAAACCCCGGAATGTAAAGGACATGTCTGCGTGTGACCTGCGTCATGGCCGCAGCATAGCCATGGATTGCGGCAGGGCTAGGGCAATTACCCCAACTGGCCCAGGGCTGGAAACGTCTCCAGCAACCAGAACGCGAAGGCCGAGAATGCCCCCGTCATCAGCGCCAGGCCTACGGCCACCAGAAGCACGCCCATGATCCGCTCGATCAGCTTCATATGCCGCTTCATGCGCCCCATAAGGCCCTGGGCGCGGTCGATGAAGGCGGCGGCCAGAAGGAACGGCAGGCCAAGCCCCACCGCATAGACCCCCAACAGCAGCGTGCCGCGCTGGACGCTGGATTCCTGCGCCGCAATTGACAGGATCGCACCCAGTTGCGGGCCGATGCACGGGGTCCACCCGAAGGCGAAGGCAAGGCCCAGAACATAGGCCCCCAGGGTCGAGCCCCCCTTGTCCCCCGCATCCAGCCGCGCTTCGCGATCCAGCAGCGGGATGCGAAAGATACCCAGGAAATGCAGTCCGAAGATGATCACGATGGCGCCCGAGATGCGCGCCAGAAGGATCTGGTTTTGCAAGAAGAACTGCCCCAGAAGCGACGCCGTGAAGCCCAGGAAGACGAAGACGGTCGACAGCCCCATCACGAAGAAGATCGCCGGGATCAGCGCCTTGCGTCGGGCGGCCTTCGCCTCTCCCTCGATATCGCTCATCGTGATCCCGCCCATGTAGGCCAGGTACGGCGGCACGATCGGCAAGACGCAGGGGCTGAGAAAACTCAGGATCCCCGCCGCCAGCGCCACGATCATCGCCGGCAAAAGCGAGGCGTCAAAAAGGTCAATTCCGAACATGTCCCACCCTTATTCCGACCGACGCGCGCCGTCACGGGGCCATTCGGTCACATTCGCGTGGACGCAGGCCCCGCAGGCCCGTATCAGCCTCCAAGCCAAGAGATTGACCCAATGCACGAGATCGACGCCCGCGACCTGCTCTGCCCCCTGCCCGTCCTGCGCCTGCGCAAGGCGCTGGAACGGGCTGAACCCGGCGACACGCTGCGCCTGATCGCCACGGATCCGGCGGCTCTTATCGACGTGCCGCATTTCTGCACCGAACAAGGCCACGATTTCCTCGGCGCCACACCGCTGGATGGGCGCGCCACAGCCTACACCGTTCGAAAACGCGCCTGAAGCGGCCCTTGCGCGCGCCGCTCCCCCTGCTTCATCTTGCCAAATACAACTCAATCCCACAGCCCGCCACAGGCCCCGCCGCCTGCCGTGGCTCAGGCACCGAACACCACCATCGCGCGCGGATCCCAAGCGACACGGGTGCGCGCGCCCACGGCCAGCACCTCGCGCCCCACCACGTTGCGCATGGAAATGCGCACAGGCGCGGCAGACCCATCGAGGCGGACATCATAATAAGTCATGTCGCCATAATAGACGACCTCATCGATCACGCCCTCGGTCTCACGGGCGCGCGTCGTCTCGCCTTCAAACAGGATCGAGAGCGTCTCGGGTCGCAACCCGACCTCGCAGTCGCCCGACACAGCCCCGCCGGGCATCTGCCCGGTCTCCAGCGGCGCCGTTCCAAGGCCCGCCACCTCCACCGATCCCTCCTGCACCCGGCCCGGCAGGAAGTTCATCACCCCGATGAAATCCGCCACCCGGCGGCTATTGGGACGGCGGTAGAGCACCTCTGGATCATCGAGTTGCGCGATCTCGCCCTCGAACATGACCGCGATGCGGTCCGACATCACCAACGCCTCTTCCTGATCATGGGTAACCAGAATGAAGGTGATGCCCACATCGCGTTGCAGCTTGATCAGCTCTACCTGCATCTCTTCGCGCTTCTTGCGATCCAGTGCCGACAGCGGCTCATCCAGCAGCAGCACCTTGGGCTTCAGGATCAACGCCCGCGCTAGCGCCACCCGCTGGCGTTGCCCGCCTGACAGCGCATGGGCCGCGCGGCTTCCGTATTGCCCCAGCCCCACCATGTCCAACGCTTCGCCAATGGCGCGCGTCTTTTCGGCGGCACTCATGGCCGCGCGGCGCAGGCCAAAACCGACGTTCTGCGCCACCGTGAGGTGGGGAAATATCGCATAGCTTTGGAACACCATGTTGGTCGGTCGCTCATTGGGCGGTACCCCCGCCATATCCCCGCCCGACAGCGTGATGACGCCCGATGAAATCTCTTCAAATCCGGCGATGGCGCGCAGAAGCGTGGTCTTGCCACAGCCAGACGGCCCCAGCAGCGAGAAGAACTCGCCCGCCCCGATCTCGGCACTGATGCCGCGCAGGGCGTGGTAGTCGCCATAGTACTTGTTCACGTCACGCAAGGTGATCAGCGGCGCAGTCATAGGAAGCCTCCGGCGTCGGATTGTCCGGCGCGGCGCAGGCCACGGCGGCGGAAGATGTCGGCCACGATCAACAGACAGATCGAAAGCGCCACAAGAATGGTGCCAAGCGCCATGACAACCGGCAGCCGCGCCGGGAACCGCAACTGCCCCCAAAGGTACACCGGCAACGTCGGCTCATTGCCCGACAGGAAGAAGGCGATGATGAATTCATCCAAGCTAATGATGAAACAGATCAGCAACGAGGCGATGATCCCCGGCGTCACCAGCGGCAGGATGACAAGGCGGAAGGCACCCGCGCGCGTCTCGCCCAGATCAACGGCGGCCTCTTCCAGCGATACGTCGAGGCCTGCGAAACTGCCCTGAAGGATCGCGATGGCGAACGGCATGCACAAAAGCGTGTGGCCCAGGATGATCGTGTAGATCGACGTATCAAGGCCCAGTTGCATCAACACCACCAGCAGGGATATCGCCACGATCACCTCGGGCAGGACCAGCGGCAACATGATGAACCCCATGATGCCCGCCTTGACCGGGAAGTCGTACCGCGTGGCGGCCCGCGCAGCGAACAGGCCCAGACAGGTCGCCAGAACCGCGACCGACACCGCGATGATCAACGAATTTATTGTCGCCTCATGGAGCGCCGGGATCGTGGCCAGTTGCGTGAACCAGTCCGTCGTGAAGCCCCGCAACGGAAAGGCGATGATCGTGCCGTCATTGAAGGCGAAAATCGGCAGCAGGATGATCGGCGCGTAAAGGAAAACCAGGTAGACGACAGCGAAAGTGCCAAGGGCGGAAAACCTCATATCCCCCACCTCCCCTTCGGCAGGAATACCGCGATGGCGATCGCTCCGCCCGCCATGATCAGCGCCATGACCCCCAATGTACCCGCGGGCCCGAAATAGGCGTCGCCGTTTTTCAGCACCCACCACAGGATGCCGATATCAACGACTGCCGCAGACCCCGCCAGCCCAAGGCCGGCAAGGCCTCCGCCAACACGGTCGTTCAAATGCACCCAAAAGCGGATGTGCAAGATCCCCCACGCCAGCGTGATCGTGACCCAGGCCATGGCAAACACCGCCAAGGTCGCCCCCATGGGCCGGTTCGACAGGTCGAAGATCTGCACGTAGATCATGTTGGCGATCATCGTGCCGCCCGACCCGCCCACAAGGCGCGGCGTCACGTAGTCGCCTACCGTCGGGATCGAGACGATCAGAACGGCGGCCAGAACCCCCGGCATGGCCAGGGGCAGGGTCACACGCAGAAACGTCATGGCGGTGGCCTCGCCCAGGTCCTTTGCGGCCTCCAGCAGGCTGCGGTCGATCTTCTCCAGGCTCACGAAGATCGGCAGGATCGCAAAGGGCGCGAAGGCATGGGCCAGTGTGATGACAACGGCATTGGCATTGTAGAGGATGAACGACAGCGGCTCTTCGATGAAGCCAAGCCCGATGAGCGTGCCGTTGATCGGTCCGTCATAGGCCAGGATCACGCGCCACAGGAAAATTCGGATCAGGTAGCTGGTCCAGAAGGGGATCGTGATCAAGAACAGCCACAGCGCCTTCTTCTCAGGCCGCACGTGAAAGCTGATGAAATAGGCAATCGGGAAGGCCAGCACGACCGTTACCGCCGTGACCGAGGCCGCGATCCGCAAGGACCGCAACATCAGCGCCCGGTAAAGCGGGTCCGTCAGCGCCTCGCGGTAGTTTTCTAGCGTAAAGGTGCGGTCGATGGTCAGGAAATTCTGGGTCCAGAAGCTGAACATCACGATCGTCAGAAGCGGCACCGCCAGAAGCAGCAGCGCATAGATCAGCGCCGGGCTGACCGTGATCAGCCCCTGCCGCGCCTCTTTTGACATGCCGCGTGCCATCGCCGCTCCACCCTGTTGCGCGGATACGATTGCCGCTTGTGACGGCGATCACAAGACGGGATCGCACCTGCGGCGTCGTAAATTTCTTCGCAGCAAGCGGTGTTGATCACCCTGACGGCGTGCGCCCCTGATCGATGAACGGCCCTCACATCCGATTGAGGCAAGTGATTCTGCCAGATGTGGCCTTGCGCGGACCACAAGGGCGTCGATGCCCTCTCCCGCATCGCTTCAAGGAAACAATAGCCCGACGCCACGGTGGATTGTTAACCTCTTGTTCTGAATTTCGGCCCTTTTTGCGTCCCGAATTGACATGGATCAACTCCGACGCAGTGCAGATCTGAAAAGTGACACGTGACATATGAATATTCGAATGTATTTGTGGTCAAGATAATGTGAACATCGTTCAAAAAGAGGGTCAAGATGAAGAAAACACATTTAGTTCCGTTATTATTAACCACAGCGATGGTAGCCACGCCGGTTGCCAGCGTTGCCAGTACCGTTGGCTTGACCTGGAACACGGACAACGTGGTCGTAGGCCCATCAGTACCCACCCCCGAAGGTGATTTGGCCGCTGTCAGCGTTGTTTATCAGGGCTTGCCTGATACGGCAGAGACCAATGGGCAAGTGTACTACGAGGCGCCGGAAGCCAACTCACCCGGCCTGATCGGGATCACGCAACAGTACACGACCGGACAGGGCACTTTCGACGGCTGCATCCGCGCCAGTGCGGCTCTTGAATGTGCGACTGGCTTCCAGACGGGCAACCGTTTCAAGCTGCAACTCACGGATACCGGGGCCGTTGATCTCGTTTTCGATGTCAACAATCTTCCCGCCGGAGAAAACATCTACCAGGTGTTCGGGCGCGCCGTGAACCTTACCACGCAAATGCTCGATTCCTTCGTGGTCGAGCTTGGCTACGGTGTTGGTGACGATTTCGTCGGCTCCGGTGCAGATGATGGTCTGAGTTTCGCCCAGAACCTGGAGCTTGGCCCGAACGACCTGACGGCCTTCACCCAATATCCGTTCGGGCTTTTCGGGGATGCACCGACCAACAACTTCACGCTGGATGGCTTCTTCGATGATGAGCGCGCTGGCTTTGATTTGGACATCACCGAGGATATTCTGTCGACCTTCGGGATGTACGGTGCCTACGACGACCTTTTCGGAAACTGGCTGTCCCGGGAAATGGCGCCCCAGGGTCTGCTGTGGGACGACGACGGCGATCCCAACACCGATGCCCTAGTGATGGCCTACTTCAACGAGGAGACCGGATTATGGGAGGTTCTGCGCAACGTCGACGTTAACGGCGAGGCGGAAAGCATTCTCAACAATCCGCTCTTCTTCGCGACCCGTGCCGAGGTTGAAGCCGCACTAGGCGTTCCGCTCGACTACGAGTTGAACATCGAGGATCTTGCCAACCTCAACCTCAACTTCGGGATCTCGCTTGCCGACAATTTCCAAGGCAGCAACTTCACGCTCCGCTTGGCGAGCACGGCGGTTCTTGCCCCCATTCCGCTTCCGGCAGGCGCATTGTTCCTGATTGGCGGTCTTGCGGCCCTGGGCGCTTTGCGGCGGCGTCGCGGGCAGTCTGTCGCCTGACTGCAATCCAACCCAATTTGAAAGGCCCCCAGCGGAGACGCCGGGGGCTTTTTTCGTCTTGGCACCACTATGGCCCGCCCGGCGCAGCATACATCCGCACCGCCAAACCCCGGATGTGACTGCGTCCCTGCCGCCCATCCCTGCGGAATATTTGACCCATATCGCTTCAACGCGTCCCGAAGCCTCCAGACTGACGGGTAGCGAAGGTCGGCCCGTTGGTGAGAGGGCGCGGCTCTCGATGCAGAAAACTGAAGGAGAACGTTATGGATTTCGCACCAACCTTGGCAGGCGCAATTTCACTGGCAGCCCTCTTCGCGTTGCCCGTGGCTGCGCAACAGACCATGACCGCCGGTCAGGACCAGTATATGCAGGCATGCGCAAGTTGCCATGGCGCTAGCGGAACTGGCGACGGTCCGCTGCTTGATATTATCATGTTCATTGATGGGCGCACCGGCATTCGAGGTCACGGATACCCGATGCCAGTTTGGGGAGATCGCTTTTCGTCCGAACTCGGCGAGTCCGCCGGCCCCTATGGCGCGGAACTGGCCATTCGCGGCCGGGTGCTGGCACTCGCCGAATACTTGGAATCCATCCAGCAATAAACGTGAACGCAAATGAGACAGGCCGCCCCGTTTGAGGGCGGCCTGCGTGCAATTTGTCGTGATCCAGGGATCAGCGCTTGGAGAACTGGAAGCTCTTACGGGCTTTCGCCTTACCAAACTTCTTACGTTCAACCACACGGCTGTCGCGGGTCAGGAAGCCTGCCGCTTTCAGGGCACCGCGAAGCGAGGGCTCATAAAGCTGCAATGCCTTGGAGACACCGTGACGGACCGCACCGGCCTGACCGGAAAGGCCACCACCTTTAACGGTTGCCATGACGTCGAACTCGCCATCCACACCAGCGACGGTGAAGGGCTGACGCAGCATCATCTGCAACACGGGACGCGCGAAGTAGACGGGCATGTCCTTGCCGTTGACGGTGATCTTGCCGGAACCGGGCTTGATCCAGACACGGGCGACCGCGTCCTTCCGCTTGCCGGTGGCGTAGGAGCGTCCAAGCGCATCGCGCTGGGGCTCACGGGTGATGGTTTCCACGACAGGAGCTGCCGCTTCAACGCCTTCGACGGAGCCGCGCAGCTCATCGAGGGAGGAAAGGGTCTCGGCCATTATTTAGCCCCCCGTGTGTTCTTGGAGTTCATGGAAGCAACGTCGACAACGATCGGATCCTGCGCCTCGTGGGGATGCTCGGCACCGGCATAGATGCGAAGGTTGGTCATCTGTTGACGCGACAGCTTGCCGCCGGGCAGCATGCGCTTGACGGCTTGCATCAGCACGCGCTCGGGGTACTTGCCCTCAAGGATCTGACCGGTCGTGCGGGATTTGATGCCGCCCGGATAGCCGGTGTGCCAGTAGTTCGGCTTGTCGCGCTTGTTACCCGTCACCTGCACCTTTTCGGCGTTGATGACGATAACGTTGTCGCCCATGTCCATGGACGGCGTGAAGGACGGCTTGTGCTTGCCGCGAAGACGCATGGCGATCACCGACGCAAGACGGCCCAACACAACGCCTTCGGCGTCAATGATGATCCATTTCTTGTCGATATCCGCCGGCGTGGCAGAGAAGGTTTTCATCGGGTATTTCCTTACGGGTGAGCTTGGCGGCCGGAATGGCCGCTTTGCCCCAGAAAAACGAAAGAGGGCACCTGCCCCCCGAACATGAGCGTCTTCTAACGGGTTGCACCGCCACGTCAAGGGGTGTGAATTGGCGTGTAGCAAGCAAAAACAATGACTTACATATGGGGTTCTATTTTACCCCATAAATTTCAACGCGATTTGACCCTCACCGCCGAACTCTCGCCAAAAGCCCAAGCCATCAAGTCCCCATGATCCGCCTGACCGCCCTCACCATCTTCACAATCGCCAGCCTCTTCGGCTGCGGACCGGAGCGCTATTCGTGGAACCAGCGCATGACCGTCATGGTCGAGACGCCGGACGGGATCGTGACCGGGTCTTCAGTTATCGAGGTCAACGCTACTTATTGTCCAGACGGCTGCGGGTTGGCGCGGGATAGTATCGGGTCTTTCAACTATCGCGGCGAAGCGGTTGCGGTGGAGGTTCTGCCAGGACAGTGGCTTTTTGCGCTCATCGGTGCGCCTGGCGAATTGATCTACCACGCGCGTCCAGATTTGTTCGGCGGCATTCGGCGCAGCGACCGTGGGCAATGGGCGCGATTGATCCCAAATGTGACGGGGGCGGTTGAGTTGACCGGAGGCTTGCGGCCAAGGCTTGTGACTTTCGCCGACATCGCCGTTCCCGCGAGTGTGGAGGCCGTCGATGCAGATAAACTGGCCGCAACGTTTGGGGAAGATGTGCGTTTGGTCGAGGTAACTCTGGACGTGACACGGGAAGATGCAACCCTTGGCCGCGTCCCCTCCGTGCTTTCATAGTTGGAGGCAATGGAGCGCGGTATGTTGGACGATGCGCAATTCAGCAGCCTATCTGCTGAAAATCGCTTGGCAAACGATCTCACTCGACTTGATTTTTGGAGGCCCTGAAGCGCCACTGCGAGACCACAAGTCAGCACCGAGGAATACGCCCTTGTACCCACCCCTCCCACCACAATATCCCCTCTCCCATGGCCATCACACCAAACACCAACCCAAACACTACCCACCTCACCCACAAAGGCGAGCAAACCTATGCCGGCACCCACCTGATCATCGACCTCCACAACGCCCGCCACCTCGATGACCAACTCCTCATCGAACAGGCCCTCCGCGACGCGACCGAGGCCACCGGCGCCACGCTCCTGCACATCCACTCCCACCGCTTCTCGCCTCAGGGCGTCACCGCCATGGCGATCCTGGCCGAGTCCCATATCTCCTGCCACACCTGGCCCGAGATCAACTATGCAGCGTTCGATATCTTCATGTGCGGCGACACCGATCCCCACGCCGCACTGCCCGTCCTGAAAGCCGCCTTCGAGACCGAAGACATCCAAGTCACCGAACTCCACCGCGGACACCTTCCCGCCTGATACATTCCCCGTTCCAGAAATATCCCGGGGGCTGGGGCAGAGCCCCAGCGCGCTCCCTTCGGAGCGCAATAGAAGACTCACTTCGGCGGCATCGAATAGGTCATCGACGCCCGCGCCACCGGCTCCTCCATTCCGTCCGAGTAGATCAGGCAGTCCCCCACCGCCAACACCCGGCCGATCTTCAACAACCGGCACTCGCAGATCAGATCCACCCCGGCCACCGGCTTGCGCATGAAATCAAAAGATCCGCCCGTCGTCACCGCCAAAGCCTCCCGCCCCTTCATCGCAAGCACCGCGATATAGACCGAGACATCGGCCAGTGCGAACATCGCGGGCCCCGATACGGTGCCGCCCGGGCGCAGGTGCCGCTCGGCCACGGGCATGCGGACGCGCACAGCACGATCCGCCACCGCCTCGATCACGAAATCCCCGCGCACCTGCGGGAAAACCTCGTCCAGGTAGGCCGCAATCTCATCAACCTGCATCGCTACGTTCATTCCGCTTTTCCCTCCGCCATTTCGTCGCTACCTTTTCCAAAATGCACCGACGGCGCAAGGGAGGCCCGCCATGACCGATCCACTGGTGATCCGCGAGGATCGCGATGCGATCACGCATCTGACGCTGAATTCGCCGGGCAATCTCAACGCGCTCTCCGATGAGATGTTGGCGGCCCTGCAAAAGGCCCTCGATACACTGTCCAAGGACACCTCCCAAAAGGTCATCGTTCTGAAAGGCGCGGGCCGTGTGTTCTGCGCGGGCCATGACCTGAAGCAGATGCAGGCCGCCCGACAAGCCGAGGATCGTGGTGCCGCGGCGTGGAAAGACCTTTTCGATCGCTGCTCGCACCTGATGCAGACGCTTCCCCGATTGCCACAACCGGTGATCGCGCAGGTCCACGGGCTAGCGGCGGCGGCGGGATGCCAGCTGGTCGCCTCCTGCGATCTGGCGGTGGCGACCGACGATGCGCGCTTCGGAGTGAACGGGGTCAACATCGGCTTGTTCTGTTCCACGCCGATGGTTGCGCTCAGCCGCGTCATGCCACGCAAACAGGTGTTCGAGATGCTCACGACAGGCGAGTTCCTGGACGCCGCCCGCGCCCGCGAGGTGGGCCTGATCAACCGCATCGCCGCCCCTGACGCGCTGGACGCCACGACTCAGGAATTGGCCGAAACCATCGCCGCCAAACTCTCGTCCGCAGTGAAAGTCGGCAAACAGGCGTTCTATGCCCAGGCGGACCTGACCCTCGCCGACGCCTATGCCCTGACCGGCGACGTGATGGTCGAGAACATGCTGAACGCACAAACCAACGAGGGCATCACGGCGTTCCTTGAAAAGCGCAAGCCCGATTGGGCCACGTCCTAGACGCTTTCGCCCCCTCCTCGCTTGCGCTCGTCGCAGCTTCAAGACGGGGCAGCTGCGAGGCGGCTCAGCGCTCTTCCAGAGCGCGGAGCCAAGGAGGGGCTGGCTCCCGAAGGGACCTACACCCCGAACAGACCGCCGTATTTCGCATCCAGGTAGTCCAGCAACGGTGCCTCGGAAATCTCGATGCCACTCGCGTGCTCGATCGTTTCGCGCGGCGTACGCAGCCCGCCGTGGCGTTGCAGGTTTTCGCGCAGCCACGCCAGCGCGGGCGCCGGATCACCGACCTCCAGCGCCACGTCAAGATCCGGCACATCGCGCCGCAGCGCCGCATCGAGGCACCCCGCGTAGACGTTCCCCAAGGCATAGGTCGGGAAGTAGCCGAACAACCCCACGGGCCAATGCACGTCCTGCAACAGGCCGTTGGACGGCTTGTCGACGGCCATCCCGAAATCCGCGGCGAACCGTGTGTTCCAGGCCTCTTCAAGGTCCTCGACCTCCAGTTGCCCGCCGAACAGCTGCCGCTCCAGGTCGAAACGCAGCATGATGTGGAGGTTGTAATGCACCTCGTCGGCCTCGGTGCGGATATAACCCGTCTGGACGCGGTTGATGACGCGGGCGAAATCCTCGGCGTGGGCTGTGAGCGGCCCGAAGTGTTCGACCATGCGCCCGTGCAAGTACCGCGTGAACGGGGCGGAGCGTGCCAGCTGATTCTCGTAGATCCGGCTCTGGCTTTCATGGACTCCCATCGAGACCCCCTGCCCAAAGGCTGTCAGGCGAAACTCTGGCGCGATGTTCTGCTCGTAGGTGGCGTGGCCGACCTCGTGGATCGTGGAATAGAGGCACCCCAGGGGTTCCGCCTCGTCCACGCGCGTGGTGATGCGCACATCGGCACCCGAGCCGGAACTGAACGGATGCACCGCCAGATCAAGCCGCCCGTGGTCGAAGTCATAGCCGAAGGTCGCCGCGATCTCATGGCTCAGCTTCAGTTGCAGCGGCTTGGGAAAGTGGCCCGCCAAGGACGGGGGCATCTGCGCGCCCGCCAACCTGTCGCGCAACGCGACAAGGCGCGGGCGCATCCGGTCGAACAGGGCGCCGATCTCGGCGGCGGTGGTGCCGGGCTCGTAATCGGCGATCATCGCATCATAGAGGTCGCCACCCTCCGCAATCGCCGCCGCCTCTTCGCGTTTCAGGGCCACGACGTGTTTGAGCGTCGGCAGAAACGCCGCCACGTCCTGATTTGCCCGCGCCTTGGCCCAAAGGCCTTGGCTCAGCGAGGTCAGGCGCGCCAGTTCCGCCGCCAGTTCCGCCGGCACCTTGACGGCCCGGGCATGGGCGCGGGCGATCTCGCGCAGCTGCGCGCGGTCCACGTCCGTCCTGGCCTCGGCCGCCGCGAGCCATTCGCCGACCCGAGGGTCGGTGCGTCGCGCGTGCAGTACGCCTTCAAGGGCTGCGATTTCCGCACCCCGCTGCTCGGCGGCGCCCGGCGGCATCATGGTTTCCTGATCCCACCCCAAACGGCCCATGACCTGGCCGAGGGCCTCGGTCGTGTGGTTGAAGCTCAGCAGATCGTCCAAGGCGGCCATCAGGCGGCTCCTCTCACGGATTGGGGCAATGGGTAGCGCGACAGGAAGCGCGCCCGCAGGATCAGCGTGATCAACACGACCGCGCCGAACTGATGGGTGATCGCCAGGTACCACGGTGAAGAATGCATGACGGTCACGATGCCAAGCACGATCTGGCCGAACATCATTACCAATACCCAGTCAAATGCTCGTTTCGTAGCCGAACGGGCCGAGCGGCGCGCCACGATCCACGCGCCGATGCCGAAGAGAAACAGCACATATCCGGTGATCCTGTGGAAGAATTGCACCGTGCCGTCGTTCTCGAAGAGGTTGCGGTACCACGGCTCGATCGCCCACATGCCCGGCGGTGTGAAGGCGCCGGCCATCAGGGGCCAGTCGATGTAATTGCGGCCCGCGTCGATGCCCGCCACCAGCGCGCCGATCAGGATTTGCAGCGCGGTCAGGTGCATGAGACCCGTCGCCATACCCGCCAATTTGCGGTCCCCATCGCGTCGTGCGGTCATCAACTCGGCCTCGGCCCGGCCAAGCAGCATGATGTACCAGGCCATCAGCCCCAGGATCAGGAACGCCAGGCCCAGATGCACGGCAAGGCGGTAAGAGGCCACATCAAACATCCCCGGCGCCATGCCGGAAGCAACCATCCACCAGCCTGCAAGCCCTTGCAGCCCGCCCAGGGCCCCCAGCAGCACAAGGCGCCCGGTCCAGCCCACAGGCACGGATTTCGTGGCGAGAAGACCCACGAACCCGATGGCCCAAACCACCCCGATAAGCCGCGCCCATTGGCGATGGCCCCATTCCCACCAGTAGATCACCTTGAATTCCTCAAGGCTCATGCCGCGGTTTTGTTCCTGGTATTCGGTGGTGGCGCGATAGGCTTCCAACTCGGCCTCCCACGTCGCCTGATCAAGCGGTGGGATCGCGCCGGTGATCGGCGCCCATTCGGTGATCGACAGGCCCGAGTCGGTCAGGCGTGTCAGCCCACCGATGGCGATCTGCACAACGACCATGACAAAGAGGATCATGATGAAGACCCGCACCCGCGTGCGGCCCCGGCCCCGGTCGCGGCTGACACCGCCCGGCGTAGCCGCAGGCTTCTGGGCCGCATTCACATCCTCAAAAATATTGCGTTGTCCAGCCATGGCGCGTCCCTCTTTACGTCTTGGCCCCTGACCTATCGCGGCCCCCGGCCTCCTTCAAGCACCCGCGACACCACGCCCGGACGCCTCGTAGACCGTCGCCGTACCGCACTGCTTCATCTTGCCCCTACACCTCCGGGGAGAGGCGATGTTTTCCTTGGAAAAACCTCGCTGGGGGCAGCGCCCTCGTTCCGCCCGCACCGCAACGCATGCCCTCAAAGATCCTTGCGCCGCCCCTCGGCCCATCTCACCATCTGCCGCATCACCCCGTGCAACGTCTGGACGTCGGCGCGCGTCAAATTCAACCGACCCCACAGGTTGCGAAGGGTCAGCTTCATGCTTTCGGCCTTGGCGGGCGGCCAGAAGAAACCGGCCTCCTCCAGCCGCTCTTCATAATGGGCGCCAAGCTTCTCGACCTCCAGCGTACTGGCGAAGTCCGTCTTGGCCAGAGCCATGACCTCTGCGGGCACGCTCGATCCCTGTCGTTGCCACTCGTAGGCGCACAGCAGCACGCATTGCGCGAGGTTGAGCGACGGAAACGCCGGGTTCACATCGACCGAAATGATCGCGTTGGCAGGCGCGATGTCCGCGTTTTCCAGCCCCGCGCGTTCGGGGCCGAACAGGACGCCCACCTTGCCACCAGCGGCGATGATTTCGCGGGCCTGTTCCATCGCGCGCTCGGGCGTGACGACGGGCTTTGTCAGGCCCCGGTCGCGGGCGGTCGTGGCAAAGACATAGGTGCAATCATGCAGGGCGGCGGGCAGGTCTTCGAAGAGGCCCGCGTCGTCCAGAAGCCGCCCGGCGCCGCTGGCCAGTGCCACGGCGCGTTCATTGGGCCAGCCATCGCGCGGGGCCACGACGCGCATCCGGTCGAGGCCGAAGTTCCACATCGCGCGCGCCGCCGCACCGATGTTTTCCCCCATCTGGGGGCGGACCAGAACGAAGGCGGGTTGCCCCGGGCGGGCGGTGGGGGAAGGCGTGATCTCTGACATGGCCTGCCCATAGCGAGGGGGCGGGTGTGGCGCAAGATGCCGGGCAGACAAGGGCGCCCGATTGCCTTGGGCCTCAAGGGGCGGTATCAGCGCCAAGCCTTCGCCTCACCTCAGGACGCCCCATGGAAGACTTAGACACCCCCGAAACTCCGCAACTCTACCTCATCACCCCCACGGTGTTCGAGCCGGAGGTCTTCGCACCCCACCTGGCGGCCGTTCTGGATGCCGTGGAGATCGCCTGCGTCCGCCTTGCCCTTGCCGCCGACGACGAAGATACCCTGGCGCGCGCCGCGGATCATTGCCGCGAGGTCACCCATGCCCGCGACGTGCCACTGGTGATCGACCGCCATATCCAGTTGGTGGAGCGGTTGGGCCTCGACGGGGTGCATTTGACCGACGGCGCGCGTTCCGTGCGCGACACCCGCAAGACCTTGGGCGCGGATGCCATCATCGGCACCTATTGCGCCGCGTCGCGCCATGAGGGGATGTCCGCAGGCGAAGCCGGGGCCGACTACGTCAGTTTCGGCCCTTTGGGCGAAAGCGGATTGGGCGATGGAAGCCGGGCCGAACGCGATCTGTTTGCCTGGTGGTCGCAGATGATCGAGGTCCCCGTCGTGGCCGAAGGCGCGCTGGACGCATCGCTGGTGGAGGCGTTCGCCCCGGTCACGGATTTCTTCGCGATCGGGCCCGAAATCTGGCGCGCCGACGATCCCCTTGCCGCCCTGATGGCCCTGACAGCGCCGCTGCGCTAAGCCGCGCCGTCGGCTTGAAGACCGCCCCGCACGGCCTCTTCGGCGGCCCGGGCGAGGGCCTTTCGGTTGGGTGCCTCGGCCACCGACAAAGGCGCGTGATAGGCCACGCGGACATGGCCTTTTCCCGGCGTCGCAAGGATTTGCAGCAGGCTCGGCCCAAAATCCATATCGCCCCACCACCCGTAGTGGCGCGGGTCGGCCCCCGCAGGCGCGGTATAGCTGATCGTGATCGGCTGCACATGAAGCCGGTCGCGCAGGCGCTTTGCAAAGAAAGCCTCGAACAGCGTCGTCTTGAAGGGCAAGACCTGATGGCCGTCCGTCGATGTCCCCTCGGGGAAAAACAGCAACTGGTGTCCCGCGATCAGGCGATCTTCAAAAAGCTTTGTCTGCGCCGCCGCCTCGGCCCGGTTGCGGCGGATGAACACCGTGCCGGTGGCGCGCGCAAGCCAGCCAATGCCGCCCCAGCCCGCGACCTCGGATTTGGCGACGAAATACATCCGCTTGCCCGCATTCAGCACAAAGATGTCCAGCCAACTGACGTGATTGGCGACAAAGGCGCCCGGCGTCTTCATCGGCTTGCCCGTGACGGCGCGCGTCAGCCCGAGGCACCGGCAACCGACCCTGCAGACCAGTTGCGTCAGGTAGGGTGTCACCGGGCGCTTCAGGCCCCAGATCCAACGCTCGGGCAGGCGCAGAAGCAACAGCAGCGGAAAGCAGATCAGCAGGGTCGCGACCAAAGGCAGCCCCCGGCGAAGGATGCGGAGCCATTCGGCAAGCCCAAGGGCGCGGCGCGCGGGCTCGGGGGGGCCATGCCAGGTGTCAGCCACGGGTGCGATCCCTTTGGTAGATGGCCCGATGCCCCTCGGACATGCGCGCCACATCCATCACGAGGCAGACATCGATGCAGTTGAAGGGACGGTCGATGTAGGCCCCCTCGCCCACGAACCCGCCCAAGCGCAGATAGGCCTTGATCAGGGCGGGCATGGCGCGGATCGCGGCGGGGCGATCCAGCGCGCCCTGTGCAATCATGTCCATCGCAAGGCTCCCCTCGGCGCGGGCCTTGGGGCGGATGTCCTCGGGGGCCAGATGGCGGTGATGGAGCAGCGACAGCTGACCCGCCAGCGGCGCGGGGTCCAGCCCGTGGAAGCTGGCAACGCCAAACATCACCTCGATCCCGTGCTCGGCGATGTAGTCGGCAAGGCCACTCCACAGATGCATCATCGCGGTGCCGCCGCGATAATCGGGATGCACGCAGGACCGCCCCAACTCCAACAGCGGGCGGTTCGAGGCGCGCAGGACGCCGAGGTCATATTCGTCCTCGGAGTAGAAAGAGCCCGCCCGCGCCGCGCCATCCTCGCGCATCACGCGATAGACGCCGACGACCTGATCACCCTCGGACCGGCGCCGGTCCAGCAGGATCAGATGGTCGAAATAGGGGTCGAATCGGTCCATCTCCAGACCCGCGTCATGGTCAACCATCGGCCCGGTGCCGCCCAATTCTTCGATGAAGACCCGGTAACGCAAGCGCTGCGCGGCGCGGATTTCCGCCGGGGTCCTAGCCAGGCGCAGCTCCAGATGCGGCTCATCAATCTGCATGATTTGCGGTTATTTCCCTTGGATCAGCCGCGCGCGCGGGCGCTCGTCAGGATGCGAAACGGGTGTAGCAGCCTCTTGTGCATTTGCAAGACGGGCGCAAAGATAACGCGCACGTAAACTTTTCACCCGCGTCATAAGAGCGTGTTAAGAACGTGTTAACCACTTGCCCCTAGGGTAGCGCCGAGTTCAGGAAGGATCATCGATGACCAATGCGATTCGGCGACCGTCTAGAACCAGTTTTCCCTCGTTCTCGAAGTTCACCGTGACCCGGCCGGAGATGTTCGATTGTACCTGCCCCACGCCCCAATCAGGCGCTTTGGGATTGCGCACGTACATGCCGGGCTCAAGGATTGCCGTGATGTCTGCGGCGTCTCCGTTTTCTTTTTCCATAGTGTGAAGGGCCTTCTGCCATGCGTGACGAATTGATTGAACCAGTCACAAGTCTGGCCGATCTGGTGGCCTCGCGCCTGTGTCATGACCTAGTTAACCCACTGGGCGCAATCGGCAATGGGGTTGAGCTGTTGGAGATGACGGGAAAGGCCGATGGCCCGGAGGTGGAACTGATCCGCGACGCCGTGCGCGCGGCGCAAGCGCGCATTCGGCTGTTCCGCCTGGCCTTTGGCGGGGCGTTGCCCGGTCAATCCACCTCGCTGCGCGAGGCGAAACTGGTGGTGGAGGGGTATTTTCACCAAAGCCGCATCACCACAGAATGGCTCGCGACGGGGGACCGATCGCGGCAGGAAACCAAGCTGGGGTTTTTGATGCTGCTTTGTGCCGAAACGGCCTTGCCAATGGGCGGGAACATCCGCATCGGCCCCGATCAGACGGGCCATTGGCAGCTGGAAGCGACGGGCAAGCGCTTGAACGTTGACGAGGACCTATGGGAGGTATTGCGATCGGGCGCGCCTGCCCATGGGCGGGCGCTGCGCCCCGCCGACGCGCAGTTTCCGGTGCTGTTGCAGGCGGCAGAGGCCTTGGGCATGACGGTCAACTACGTGCTTGAGGCCGAGACATTCCGAATGTCGACAGCCTAGGCCGGACGCCTGAGAATGGGCGCCTAATAATGGGCACCTGAGACGGGACGCCTGAGATTGGACCTCTTGGGTTGGCCGGATCAGGCTCAGGTCGGGCGCAGACCCGCCCGGAAGCGCCGCATGTTCTGCCGATAGTGATCCGCCGACGCCAGCAGCTTCGCGCGGGCATCCTCGTCAAGGTCCCGCACGACCTTGCCGGGCACCCCCATCACCAGGGACCCGTCGGGGATCACCTTCCCCTCGGGGATCAGCGCGCCCGCGCCAATCAGGCACCCTGCCCCGATCTGCGCGCTGTTGAGCACCGTCGCGCCCATGCCGACCAGCGACCCCGCGCCAATCGTGCAGCCATGCAGCATCGCCCTGTGCCCGATCGTGCAATCCGGCCCGATCGTCAGCGGACAGCCCGGATCCGTATGACACACCACATTTTCCTGCACGTTCGAGCCCGCACCGACACGGATTTCCTCGTTGTCACCCCTAAGCGTGCAGCCGAACCAGACGCTCGCCCCCGTTTCAAGCACCACGTTGCCGATGACATTGGCATCGGGCGCAACCCAGGTGTCTTCGGCGATATCGGGCGTGACCCCGTCGAGCTGATAGATCATTCCGGCAACTCCTCGAATTCCGTTTGCAACTTGCGCACATGGGCCTGGAGGCCCGGTTGCTGTTCGCGGCGCAGGCGCTCGGCGGTGATGATGGTCTTCAATCGCGCCTCGGTTTTATCCAGATCGTCGTTGACGATCACGTAATCATAGCCGTCCCACCGGCTGATCTCGTCCCAACTCTTGCGCATCCGCTTGGTGATCACGTCGTCGCTGTCCTGCGCGCGGCTTTCCAGACGCCGCTTCAATTCCGGGATGGAGGGCGGAAGGATGAAGATCGACAGCGTATGCTTGCCGAGACTGGAGTTGCGGATCTGTTGCGCACCCTGCCAATCGATATCGAACAAGACATCGCGCCCAGCCTCGATCGCCTCGGACACGGGACCCATGGGAGAGCCGTAGAAGTTGCCGAATACATGGGCGTGCTCCAGCATCTGGTTGTCGGCGACCATATGCTTGAACGCAGGCTCTTCCAGGAAGCGGTAGTCGACGCCGTCCACTTCGCCCGACCGCGGCGGCCGCGTGGTGGCCGAGACCGAAAAGCTGAGGGTCGGGTCCCATTCCATCAACCGCCGCGCCAGCGTTGATTTGCCCGCGCCCGAGGGTGAGGACAGGATGATCAAAAGGCCACGCCGTTCCACTTCAGTCATCTTCACTCCACATTCTGCACCTGCTCGCGCATCTGATCGATGGTCAGTTTCAGGTCAAGGCCAATGGCGGTCAGGTCCGTGTCCGCAGACTTGGCACAGAGCGTGTTGGCCTCGCGGTTGAACTCCTGCATCAGGAAATCCAGCTTGCGTCCGACGGGGCCGCCGGTGGTGATCAACGCGCGGGCGGCGGCGACATGGGCGCCAAGCCGGTCGATCTCTTCGGTGACGTCGCCCTTGACGGCCAGTGTCGC
Source organism: Gymnodinialimonas phycosphaerae (assembly GCF_019195455.1). NCBI lineage: Bacteria > Pseudomonadati > Pseudomonadota > Alphaproteobacteria > Rhodobacterales > Paracoccaceae > Gymnodinialimonas > Gymnodinialimonas phycosphaerae. Next base: position 1,197,853 of record NZ_JAIMBW010000001.1, read on the forward strand.
CAGTTCCTGCGCCAGACGCGCTTCGTCCACGATATCGGTGGCCTCCAGCAAGGCTGCCACCTGGCTCCGCAGCCGGTCCCCCTGCACCTCGGTTCGCGCGTTGGCCGCCGCCTTGGCGGCCTGTGTCAACTGCTCGATCGTGGCAAGCTGCGCCATCATCACCTCGGCTAGGGCGTTGCCCTCGGTGCGGCGCATGTCCACGAAGGCGGCGATCAACTCATCGGCCTCGATCATCAACGCCTCGACGCTTGGCAAACCAGCCGCGTCCGTGCCGTCCATCACGCCGCGCATGCCCAGGACATCCACGGCGGTCGAGTGCGTCAGCCCGCCATTGGCGCGCGCCTCGACCTGCGCGATGATTTCCAACGCGGCATCCAGCGCCTCGACCGACAGGCGACCGCCTGCCAACGCCTCGCGGGTCAGGCGCAGCCCAAGGGTCACATTCCCGCGGGTCATCGCTTTCTTCAACGCCGCGCGCAACGGCTGCTCCAACGCCGCCAAACTATCGGGTAGGCGCAACCGCAGATCCAGGCCCCGCCCATTGACCGAGCGGAGGTCCCAACTCCATGAAAACCCTTCCGCAGCCCCCTCGGAACTGGCGAAAGCTGTCATCGATGCAAGGCCCGGATCACTCATTTTGCTGCCCCTTCCAGTTAACCATGCGTTAAATCTCCCCCTGCCCGAACAATTTTAGATAGTGTATTCGAAAAGGGACAGGAAGCGCACCACGGCGATAAGACGCGCTTGGAAGTGCACCTGTCAGGGGACACGGATTTGATTGTTTGGAAAGCACCGCAAGGCAAGCGACCAACGGAAAGCGTGAAATGACGATGACAGATGAATTGACCCAAGCGCTACCCGGAATCGATGGTCGGATCACCAGCGTTCTGCGCTATTGGGACGGCTTGCGCGGCGACCGTTTTGCGCCGGGCCGGATCGAGATCAGCCCCTCTGCGATCACCCGCCACCTTTCGCGCATCTGTATTCTGGAGCGCCCCCGCGCGGGCACCGTGCGGATGCGCCTGGCGGGCGCCACCTTGTCCACCCGCGCCGGGATGGAACTGCGGGGTATGCCGTTCCGCTCGCTCTTCGACCTCGACGACCGCCACATCGCGATGGATGCGGCAGAAACGGCAATCACCACGCCCGCCGTCAGCCTGCTGGCGTTGGCCAGCCCGGAACGCTCGGGGCCCGTGCCCGAGGCGATGATGGCTATTCTGCCGCTGACCGATACACGGGGTGCGCTGACCCGGGCCCTTGCAATCTATTCCGAGCGTGCGTCAGTAACGCCGTTCATCTCGGATGTTCGGGGGCGGTTTCACGTCACCGACAGCTGGTCGCTGGATATTCCGGAAAGCGGGCCGATCGTCGGCCCGATGGGCGATGCGACGGCAACAAAGCTGATCTCGACCCAGATCATGCGGCCGCGCTTGGCCACCCAGGCCGCAGCCCCGGTGCTTGAGGCGCAAGACTTGCCGAACAACTGCCGCCCGGTCTTTCAGGTGATCGACGGCGGGTTGGCCTAACACCGCCCGCCGCCATCAGTGTCACGTCATCAACCTTACGCCGTCTGAACTTACGCCGTCTGACCTGGGCCGTCTGACCTAGGCCGTTGCGCGCAGGGCGTCGCGGCTGGCTGACAGCTCTTCCGCCACCAGAAATGCGAGCTCCAACGACTGCGACGCGTTCAAGCGTGGGTCGCACGCGGTGTGATAGCGCGAGGAAAGATCCTCGTCCGTCACGGCACGCACGCCGCCGGTGCATTCGGTTACGTCCTGGCCCGTCATCTCGAAATGCACACCGCCGGGGATCGTCCCCTCGGCGCGATGCACCTCGAAGAATTCCTGCACTTCGCGCAACACGCTCTCGAAGGGCCGGGTCTTGTAGCCCGACTCGGCCTTGATCGTGTTGCCGTGCATCGGATCGCAGGTCCAGACGACGGGGTGCGCCTCTTCTTCCACGGCCCGGACAAGCTTGGGCAGGATCTCGTTCACCGCGCCCGCACCAAAGCGGTTGATCAGCACAATGCGCCCCGCCTCGCGGTTCGGGTTAAGGGTGTCCAGCAAAACCTTCAGGTCCGAGCGTGTCATGGACGGCCCGCATTTGATCCCGATCGGGTTTTGCACGCCCTTGCAGAATTCCACATGCGCACCGTCGGTCTGACGGGTCCGGTCGCCGATCCAGATCATGTGGCCCGAGCCCGCAAGCCATTTGCCGGACGTGCTGTCCAGACGGCAAAGCGCTTCTTCATATTCCAGCAACAACGCTTCGTGGGAGGTATAGAAATCCACCTGCCCCAACTCATGGGCCGTGGCGCCGGTGACGCCGGCCGCCGTCATGAAGTCCAGCGCGTCCTGGATGCGGTTGGCCATGTCGGCATAGCGCTCGGCGTCGTTGATATCCGTGAACCCCAGGGTCCAGGAGTGAACGCGGTGAATGTCCGCGAAACCACCCTTCGAAAACGCGCGCAGCAGGTTCAGCGTCGCTGCCGCCTGGGTGTAGGCACGCAGCATCTTCTCGGGGTTCGGGATGCGCGCCTCGGGCGTGAAGTCCAGATCATTGATGATGTCACCGCGGTACGACGGCAGTTCCACGCCGTTCACCGTCTCGGTCGGCGCCGAACGCGGCTTGGCGAACTGGCCCGCCATCCGCCCGATCTTCACGACGGGCACCTTCGCGCCGAAGGTCAGAACCGTGGCCATCTGCAACATCACCTTGAAGGTGTCGCGGATGTTGTCGGCAGAGAACTCCGCGAAGCTTTCCGCGCAATCGCCGCCCTGCAACAGGAAGCCGTCGCCGCGCGAGACGGCGGCCAGTTCATCGCGCAGGGTGCGCGCTTCGCCTGCAAAAACCAACGGTGGATACTGGCGCAGCTGCGCTTCGACGGCCTCAAGGGCGTCGGCGTCCAGATAGTCGGGCATTTGCACGCGCGGCTTGGCGCGCCAATCGGATTTCGTCCAGCTGCTTGCTGCGGTCATAACTCTCTCCAATTCGCAGGGATCGCCGCCCTCTCTACACAAGGGGGGAACGGCTTCCAATCCCGCATTTTGTTATTCGTAGCCAATGAAATTGGCCGCCCGGGATTGCAACACCTCGATTTTAGTGGTTTCGCTGTTAGACGCGGTAGGCCTGCCCCGCCCTTTTTCGCCGCCAAGGGAGACTGCGACATGTTGGACAAAGGTGCCCGTTTGCGCCCTGGCGAAGGCCCCAAGCGGTTTGTCTTCGTCCTGTTGGACCAATTCACCATGTTGTGCTTCTCCTCGGCGGTCGAGGCGTTGCGGATCGCCAACCGCATGTCGGGCCAAAAACTGTACGAATGGACGCTTGTGGGCGAAGGCGGCGAAGATGCGCAGTGTTCGGCCGGGATCTGGTTCCGGCTGGACAGTGATTTGGAAGAGGTCACCCGCGACGACGTCGTCTTGCTGTGCGGCGGCATCGACGTGGCAAGCGCCACGACCAAGCGCCTGCTCAGCTGGATCCGGCGCGAGGCGCGCAAGGGTCCGATGATCGGCGGGCTCTGCACGGCAGGCTACACGCTGGCGCGCGCGGGTCTTCTGGACGGCAAGCGCGCCACCATCCATTGGGAAAACCAGGACAGTTTCGCCGAGGAATTCGAAGAGGTGACGCTGACCAAATCGGTCTTCGTCGTCGACGGCAACCGGATCACCACCGCAGGCGGCACCGCCTCCATCGACCTGATGCTGAAGCTGATCGCCGAGGATCACGGCGAGGATCTGGCCAATCTTGTAGCAGATCAGTTGATCTACACCTCCATCCGCACGGATCAGGACACGCAACGCCTGTCGATCCCCACCCGCATCGGGGTGCGGCACCCCAAGCTGGGGCAAGTGATCCGAATGATGGAGCAGAATATCGAGGACCCTATCAGCCCGGCGCAACTGGCAATGGATGTCGGCATGTCGACCCGCCAGTTAGAGCGGCTGTTCCGCCGCTACCTCAACCGCTCGCCGAAGCGTTATTACATGGAATTGCGCCTCGGCAAGGCGCGCAACCTTCTGATGCAGACGGACATGAGCGTGATCAACGTGGCGCTGGCCTGCGGCTTTGCCTCGCCCTCGCATTTCTCCAAATGCTACCGCGCCCATTATGACACCACCCCCTACCGCGAACGCGGCAGCCACGCGGCGCGCGTCAAGACATGAGGCGGGCCGCCCTGGGTCTTGCCATCGGGCTGATCTTCCTTGCCGGCGTTCTGGTGCTGACCGGCGGTCCCCGCGAAGGACTGCGGGCGGTGGGTGACGCACGGGCGCTGGCCGCTTTGCCGCGCGTGCCCGTGGCGCCGATGTTGGCGCTGCCCGAGGGGGCGCCCGATACAATCGTCTTCATGGATGGCGACGCGGGATGGTTCGAACTGGACATCGACGCCCTGCCGCCTGACACCGAAATCGGCATGCACGGGCCCCGCTTTTTCGATTTGTTCACCGGCAACACCCACTTGCCGCTTTATTGTTCGGGCGGCACTGCGCGCCCCGGCAAGATCATCTGGATGATCCGAAACGCCGAGATTGCGCGCAACTTCGCGTTCTGCAACCGGCGCAGAATGGATCTGGGCCCCCTCCGCCCCCACACCGATCCCGTCACGATGGTCGACGCGACCCTGACCCAGGCAGAGGTCGAGGCGCTGCGCGCGCGCATCGCCAGCGTGCAGGGCCTTTGGGCCGTGACCCTTCCGGCCGCGTATCGCCCCTTCACCCACCAACGGGTGATCGAAGCGCCCTTTCATTGGATCATCTTCGGCACCGGGCAATCCACCCTCCCCCTGCGCGAAGACCTGTCGCGCGCCGTGACCGCCCATCTCGGGGCCATGGCCGATCAGGCCGATATCACGATCAACGAGCGGGTCGTCAGTTTCCTGACCGATACCATGGGCCATGGCGACCGCGCGGCGACCCAGGCCATGGGCGCGGGGATCGCGGTGGACGGCGGATCCGTGATCCTGCCGGATATGGCGATTTCGCAGTTTCGCGTGACGTTGACCTGCACACCCGCAGCCTGTGCGGCGCTGGACGGGTTCGATGCCACGCCCCTGCTGGCGGACTTCCGCGACGGCGCCGTGCTGGACCTGGTCCTTGCCTCTGCCCTGCCGATCGAACGGAACCCCGATGATCTGATGCCCACGCCGCTGGTCCTGCGCGATCCGACGACGCGCCTGACCGCGACGGCCCCCGTCACCTACGCCGTGCGCTATATTAAACGGTCGCCATCGGACTAAGGCACCCGCGCCGCGCGCCCGCCCCGGCGTCCTGCGGGCGGCTTCGTGGCCAGCCCCTCGGTCAGCACCACCTTCATCGGATGATCATGCGGCTCGCCCTGATGGCGTGCCAAAAGCGCCTCGATCAGGGGTGCGTGGTCCGTGACCGGCACGCTCAGCGCCCAGTCCACGAAGATCGATCGGCACTCATAGATGCTGATACCGTGGATGCGAAACGCCTCCCGGATCAGGCCCTTGGGGTCGGTGGGGTCATTGTCTTTCATCCGTGGTGTCCCTCTGTTACGGGCATGAACTTACCCACTATATCGGCAGCAGCAGCGCGCGACTGGTCAAGTCGCGTCACAAGGGCCTCCGTGGACGGCACGTCGGCCATGCGTTGCAGGAATCTGCGCCCCCCCTCGCCGCCCGTGTCGATGTCCAGCGGCGCCTCGGAGAGAAGGCGACCGCCCTGCGAGATCAGTTGAAACAGACCGTAGGCCTGTCTGAGGGTTTGCGCATCGGCGCCTCCGATCAGGCCTTCCGCTTGCGCCGCGTCGATCTGTGTCAGCGTTCCCTCGCGAACGCACCCGGCCTTGAGCGCGAGGGCTTGGGCCAGCAGCGCGATGTCCTGCAAGCCCCCCGCCCCATTGCGCACCGCCCAGGTGCTGCCCGCGCGTCCGGCCCCTTGCAGGCGTGCGCGCATCTCGGCGGCTTCCGGCAGGATGCTCGCGTCGCCCTTGCGACCCTCGATGACAGAACACCGCACAGCCTCGACGTCACGGGCAAGGCCTGCGTCACCGGCAACGATTCGGGCGCGCGTCAGGGCCATATGCTCCCACACCCAGGCCTCTTCTCGCTGGTAACGCTCGAACGAGGACAGCGCCGTGGCGACAGGCCCCTGCCCGCCCGAGGGGCGCAGGCGCATGTCGACGTCGTAAAGCTTGCCCTCGGCGGTCGGCGCGCTCAGCGCGGTGATCATCGCCTTGGTGGCCTTGGCGAACCAGCCACGCGGATCGAGGGGACGGCGGCCCTCGGTCATCTCAACCCCTTGGGCATCAAAGATCACGATCAGGTCGAGGTCCGAGGTCGCCGTCATCTCGCGCACGCCCAGGCTGCCCATGGCCAGCACCACGCCGCCGCGCCCCGGCGCAGGGCCATGGCGCCGCGCGATATCGGCGCAGACACAGGGCCAAAGGCCCGCGACGACCGCCTCCCCGATATCGGAATACTGATGCGCGGCGTCCTGGGCGTCGATCAACCCGCGCAACATATGGACACCGACGCGGAAGTGCCATTCCTTCTGCCACCGGCGCGCGGCGTCCAGTTGCGCCTCGTAATCCAGGGCCGCAAGCGTGTCGGCAAGGTCTTCGGTCAGCCCCTTGGCACCGGGCCAATCTGCGAAGAACTGGCCATCGAGCACCGCGTCCAGCACCCGGCTGTGGCGCGACAGGTACGCGGCCAGACCGGGGGCCGTGGCGCAGATGTCCACCAGCAGGTCGACAAGGCTGGGGTTGGCGTCAAACAGCGAGAAGATCTGCACCCCCGCCGGCAAGCCGCGCAGGAAGCCGTCGAAATTGGCCAGCGCTTCGTCGGGGCGGGCGGCCGCAGTGAACCGGTTGAGCAGATCGGGCTTGAGGCGCTCGAAAATGGCTTGCCCGCGCTCGGACCGCAAGGCGGGATAACCGGGCCAACGGGCGACGATGTCGCGCGCGGCCTCTGACAAGGCGGGCGCCGCCGTGGTGCTGGATTTCGAGGCATAGAGATCTTGCGTCAGCTCTGCGACCGCCTGTAGCCGCGCCTCCAACGCTGCGCGGTAGCGCGCCGTGTCGCCCTCCCCGCTGAGCCGTGCCAACCGGTCGAAGCCCTCCGGCGTCTTGGGCAGGGAATGGGTCTGGGCGTCGTCGATCATTTGCAAGCGATGCTCTGCCTCGCGCAGGGCGGCATAGTGATCGGCCAATGCGCTGGCCACGTCGCGGGTGATCCAATCCGCGCGCGCCAATGCTGCCAATGCCTTGACGGTACGGGGCTGTCGCAGGCTGGGGTCGCGCCCCCCCGCCACCAACTGGCGGGTCTGGGCGAAGAACTCGATCTCACGGATGCCACCGTGACCCAGCTTCAGGTTGCGCCCTTCCAGGGCGAGACCGTGCAGGCCCTTGTGGTCGCGGATGCGCTGGCGCATGTCCATCGTCTCGGACACGGCGGCAAAGTCCAGATGCTTGCGCCAGACAAACGGGGTCAACGCCGTCAAGAACTTCTCCCCCGCCGCCACGTCGCCTGCCGCCGCGCGTGCCTTGATATAGGCCGAGCGTTCCCAGGTCCGCCCCTCGCCCTCATAATACCGCTCCGCCGCGGCCATGGAGATGCAGACCGGCGTGACGCTGGCATCGGGACGCAGGCGCAGATCGGTGCGGAAGACGTAGCCGTCCTTGGAAGGATCGTTCAACGTAGCCGCCATGGCGCGGGTGGCTTTGATGAAGCCTGCGCGGGCCTCCATCTCCTCGGCGGGGCCGTCAAAGCGGGTCTCATCGAACAGGCAGATCAAGTCGATGTCGGACGAGTAATTCAACTCGCCCGCCCCCATCTTGCCCATCGCCAGCGCCACCATGCCTGCGCCGTCACGCAACGCGTCTTCTTCCGTCTGGCCGGGGATCTTGCCCCGCCGCGCCGCCGCCGCGACATGGACCGCAAGGGCCGCGGCCACGCAGGCGTCCGCAAAATCCGTCCAGGCCTGGGTGACCGTGGTAAGGCCCCAGACCCCTGCCAGATCCGCCAATCCCACGATCAGGGCCGCCCGGCGCTTCAACTGTCGCAGACCCGTATCGATCGTGTCCTTGGTCAATGTTCCTGTCTCGGCGATCAGCGCGGCGATGACCTCTTCGGGTTCGTCGTCGACGGCGTGGGACAGCCAGTGCCCCTCCTTGCGGAACAACTCGGAAAAGAACGGCGACGAACCGGCAGCGCCCCGGATCACGTCGGCCAGTTCGGGCGACAGCCCGTGCAGATGCTCCAACGCCTCTGCCCCGCGCTCGGGCACGTGGGGCAACGGGGTGCGGGTGATGCGATTGGCAAAGGGCATGAGCGGGGTTCCTTATCGGTCTATTTGGACCTAGACCGTTGCACTGGAATGGCAGGAGGAATGCGGCGTGTCAAAGTCGTTGAAGCGTGTGCGGCGCGCCTTGGAAGAGGCGGGCATCGCGGCGGAAGTATTGGAAATGGCCGAGGGTACGCGCACCGCTGTCGCCGCGGCCGAAGCCGCAGGCTGCCACCTCGACCAGATCGCCAAGTCGATCATCTTCCGGGCCGAGACCAGTGGCGAGGCCGTCTTGTTCGTGACGGCCGGCGGCAACCTGGTGAACGCTGACAAGGCCAGCGCGGTGGTCGGAGAGGCCTTGGGCAAGGCCGACGCGGACCTGATCCGCAAGCAGACCGGATTTGCCATCGGGGGCGTGTCGCCCGTGGGGCACCTGTCGCCGATCCGGGCATGGTATGACCCGCGTTTGCTGGCGTTCGATGTGGTCTATGCCGCCGCGGGCACGCCGCGCCATATCTTCGGCATCGATCCCCGCGTGTTGGTCGGCCTTGCCGGAGCGGACGCGGCGGATTTCACCGGTTAACAGCGTCAAGGATTGACCGGGCGGCCCGTATGCCCGGCGCCTCACCGCCCCTGCCAAGACGCTCCATCGTCAGCGCCATCGCCGCGGTCTGGCGGTCATCGCCCTGCAAGACCGCCGCGACCCCGGCGCGGATCGCGTCGGGCGTGCAGTTTTCGGCCAGGAATTCCGGCACCACACGGGTCTCGGACACCAGGTTGACCAGCGTGACCGTATCAATGCGGATCATGCGCTTCATGATCGCGCGGGTCAGCCAGTTCATATCGTAGGCGATCACCATGGGCGTGGCGTTCGCGGCCAGTTCCAGCGACACGGTGCCCGAGGCCGCAAGCGCGGCATCAGCGCAGGCGAAAGCGGCGCGCTTCTCAACGGCATCCGAGGCGTCGATCAAGCTCGGCTGAACCGGCCAGGAGGCGGTCAGCGCAGCCACGGTTTCGCGGACATGCGGCAGGGTCGGCAGGACCAGACGGGCGTCAATGCCGTCAAGCGCCGCGCCGAAGATCGGCGCGAGGCGGGTGACTTCGGACCTGCGCGATCCGGGCAGGACCAGCAGCACCTTCGCGTCGGTCAGGCCATGGGCGGTGCGAAAGCTGGCAATCTCCGCCTCGCTCGCCAGGGGCTCGGACACCACCGGGTGGCCCACGAAATCACACGTCATCCCCGCCGCTTCCATATAGGGCGGCTCGAACGGCAGCAGCGCCAGAACGTGGTCGATGGCCCGCGCCATCCTTGCCGCGCGCCCCGGCCGCCACGCCCAGACCGAGGGGGCGACATAGTGGATCGTCTTGAGGCCGGGATTGGCGGCACGGGCAAGTTTCGCGACCCGCAGGCCGAAGTCGGGACTGTCGATGGTGATCAGCGCCTCGGCGCCCGAGGCCGCAACGGCCCGGGCGGTCTGGGCGATACGGCGCTTGAGGTGGCGGTATTTCGGCAGGACCTCGGCAAGGCCCATCACCGCAAGATCTTCGTAGGGGAACAACGATGAAAGGCCATAGGCCGCCATCATCGGGCCGCCGACGCCCAGGGGCGTGACCGGCGCGCCGATGTCCTTGAAGCCCTGCAACAACGCGCCGCCCAAGCGGTCGCCCGAGGGCTCTCCGGCGACCAGAAACAGCTTCAAGGGCCCGCCCAAAGGTTAAGGCCCGTTTGCGCGCAGGCGGTCAGGATCGCCTCGCGATCCAGCAGCAGAACATTGCCTGCCGCGATCTCGATCCCGGCAAGGCCCGCTTTTGCGGCGTTGCGGATCGTGTCGGGGCCAATCGCGGGCATGTCCACCCGCAGATCCTGTCCCGGTTTCGGCCGCTTCACCAGCACGCCGCCCGATCCGGGCACAGTTTGCGCCACGAAGGCCAACATCGCGTCGGTGCCCTGCAAGGTCTCTACCCCGATGACTTGGCCCTTCGCCACCACGACCCCTTGCCCCACATCCAATGGCCCCAGCGCATCGAGCACGGCACGGGCGCGGGCGGCATCGGACCCGCGCATCACCTCTCCGGCGACAACACCTGCGGGGGCGACCAGATCGGGGCGGAGGGTATGGGCGGAAATGACAGTGAACCCGGCTTCTTCGATGACCCCGATCACGGCGCGCAGCAACGCATCGTCGCCCTGCCCCATCGCGGCCATGAGCACCGGCATCTTTGACGCGGTGAAAGGATCGAAGGCGACGGGGTCCAGCGGCGGGCGGGACATGGCACCGGCCAGGCAGACCTCGGTCACGCCCTTGTCGCGCAGGGCCTCGAAGAGGGTGCCCAATTGCTCGAAACGTGCATCGATGGTCGTCGGGACCTCGACAGGGACGCCGTTGAAACCGACGACCTCGGCGGGTCCGGCCTGCAACAGCAGCCCCGGCAACGCCCCCTTGCCTGCAAGGATCGCCCGCATCCCGCCTACTCCGGCGTCAGGAAGGAACGGTCGCTGTCGCCCATGACGAAATCGACGATCTCGTTCACGTATTCGCTGTCGATCTCATCACTTTCCCCGAGGCGGCGGGCGCGTTCCTGAAAGCTGGCGCCTTCGCCCTGTTTCAGCGCCTGAAGCGCCGCGCGCAGGGCGGTGATGTCGGCTTTGGCCACGCCCTTGCGCTTGAGCCCCACCAGGTTCAAACCGTCCAACCGCCCGCGCGGGCCTTGGACCAGACCGTAAGGAATGACATCATTCGTGACCATGGAAACGGCCCCGATGATCGCCCCGCGTCCCACGCGCACGAACTGATGCACGCCCGAAAGGCCGCCGATGATCACGTCATCGCCGACGATGCAGTGCCCCGCCAGCGCGGAGGAATTGACCATGATCACCCGGTCGCCGACCTGGCAGTCGTGGGCGACATGGGCATTGGCAAGAAACAGACCGTCATCACCGACGCGGGTGATGCCACCGCCCCCCTCGGTCCCGGTGTTCATCGTCACGCCTTCCCGGATGCGGTTCCGCGCGCCCACGATCAGACGGGTGCGTTCGCCGCCGAACTTCTTGTCCTGCGGGATTTCACCGATGGAGGAGAACGGGAAGATCTGGCAGTCGTCGCCGATGTCGGTCCAGCCGGTGACGATGGCGTGGGATTTCAGCACTACGCCCGCCCCCAGCGTGACCTCGGGGCCGACGACGCAGAACGGGCCGATCTGGCAATTTGCACCGATTACCGCGCCGTCCTCGATCACCGCAGACGGGTGGACATTGGCCGAGGCGTGGATGCCCATCTAGGCGGCCTCCGCCGGGATATCCATCATCGCCGTGAAGCTGCATTCGCACGCCAGTTCGCCGTCCACCGTGGCACGACCGGCAAACTTCCAGACCTTGGCGCCGGGCTTGCCGCGCGTGGCCTCGACGTACAGTTCCAGCACATCGCCGGGCACCACCTTGCGGCGGAATTTACAGGTGTCGATGCCCATGAAATAGACAAGGAAGTTCTTGTCCGCCAGTTCAGCCGAGACGCCGATCATCACCGCTGCCGTCTGCGCCATGGCTTCCACGATGGTGACGCCGGGCATGATCGGAACGCCGGGAAAGTGGCCCTGGAAATGCGGCTCGTTCACAGTGACGTTCTTGAGGCCGACGGCGGATTTGAACGGCACGATGTCGCGCACGCGGTCCACCAGCAGGAACGGATAGCGGTGTGGCAAGATCCGCTGGATCAAGTCGATGTCGGCGGTTGTTGGGACGTCTGCCGTCATGGCTGTTCTCCGAATAGATCTGTTGGAGGAGGCCTAACAACTCCGCCCGCTTACGGCAAGACGGGGTGCCCGTTCAGGGCTGCGTGAGGCCCGGCAATGAGATCAGTGGCGCGTCGCCCCCGGGGCCCAACGCCTCGTCGATCGCGACGATGGCGGCATCGGTAATATCGACGGACCCGGCCGATAACAGCACCGTGCGGCTGTCGAGCAGTACCGAGGCGCCGCGCGCCTGCACGATCTCCAGAAGGACGGGAACGGTTTCTTCGAAAAAACGCTGTTGCGCAGCTTCGGCCTGGGCTTGCAGATCGCGGGTCTTGGCATCCTGGGCGGCGCGGATCGCCACGACACGGGTGTCGAATTCATCGGCCAGGGCGCGGAACTCTTCGGTGGGCATGGTGGGCCTGCGCTCGGTCAGGTCCAGCTCTTCCTCGGTCAGTTGCGCCTCGATCTCGCGGTTCTCGGCGGCCAGCGCCTGCGAGGCGGCATCCAGTTCCGACTGTATGCGTTGCCCAAACTCGGTTTGGGTCAGCAGACGGTCCTGGTTGAGCACTAGGATCGCCGCGCCCGACAGCGCAACCGGTTGGGCGTCGGCCGGGCCATAGGCAAACGCCGCCAGCGTGAACGCGGCGGCGTGCATAAGTGTCAGGAGACGTGCCATGGGACCCTAGAAACGCGCCTCGACCGTGAAGTCGAACTCCCGCGTGCGGTCAAAGTCCTGGTACTCCAGCGGGTGCGAGAAGTTGAACCGCAGGGGCCCAAGCGCCGTGTCCCAGAAGATCGAGACACCGACGACCGAGCGCCAGTAGAGGTCATCATCCACCGCGCCGCCGCGCGTATCATCCAGGCCCCAGACCGAGCCAACGTCAAAGAAAGCCCCGCCCGAGATCCCGTATTCCTCGGGAAGGCCAATCGGGAAGGCCGCCTCGAACCGCGCAACGGCGAAGTAGTTGCCGCCAAGCGCGCTTTCGTTGGTTCCGCCGCCGACGGCCACGGTGTCGCGGGGACCTGTGCCGCCGCTTTCAAAACCGCGCAATTGGCGCGAGTTGAGTGAGAACCTGTTGGCGAGCCGCGTGCCGCCGTCTAGGCCGTTGATCGCGCCCCCCTCGAACGTGGCCCGCAGCGTGACCTCTTCGCGCGCAACGCGGGTTTCGGCCAGGGCCCGGACCCGGGCGCGGACGAACTCGGTATCGCCGCCAAGGCCGGCATATTCACCGGTCAAGGCGAAGGCCACGCCGGCGTTGGGGTTCAGGCCCGTGTCGCGGTTGTCAAAGCTATAGGTGAACCCGACCCGGGAGGTATCGGCCTCCCTGGGTTCATCGATCAGGATTTGCGAATCCTCGCCCGCCACAAGACCCGTCAATTCATCGTGGTCATAGTTGTAGAACAACAGCAGGCGGCTATCTTCGCTCAGCGGGAAGGCAACGCTGGTGCCCGCACCATAGGTAACCGCCTCTGCATCGGAATCGTTGGCTTGGTTGACGGCGTAATAGGCGCTCAGACCAAGGGCCAGATCGCGCCGCAGGAACGCCGGTTCCGTGAACGAGAAGTTCAGCGATTGCGACCCGTCGGACGTATTGAAACCAACCGCCAGCGCTTGACCGCGCCCCAGGAAATTTTCTTCCGAGAAGTCGACAGCAAGGCCCGCGCCCCCATCGGTGGAGTAGCTGGCCGAAAACCCGAGAGAACCCGTGGGCTGTTCTTCCACATCGACGTCAATGATGACCTGCTCTTCCGTGGTGCCCTGGCGCCCGGCAACCTGCACATCGGCGAAGAAGCCGGTGGCGCGAATACGCTCGGCGGCGGCGCGGATCTGGCGGGCGTCCATCGGATCGCCTTCCACGACGTCGAACTGGCGGCGGATCACGCGGTCCAGCGTTGTCTGGTTGCCCTCGATGTCGATACGTTCCACGAACACACGCTCACCGCGCGAAATCACGAACTCGACGTTGATGATCAGGTTGGCATTGTCGCGGGTCAGAACGGGTTCGATCCGCACGAACCGCAGACCCTGGTCCGAGGCGAGGTTCTCCATCCGGGTGATCACGTTATCGATGATACGCGGGCTGTAGCGCACGCCCTGGCGGACGTTGATGGCCTCCTGGAACACGGCGGGGTTCGCGCCGGGTAACTGTGACGTTACCGACATGTTACCGATTCGGTAGCTTTGGCCTTCACGCACGCTGAACGTCACAAAATAGGCGCCGCGATCAGGGCTGAGTTCCGGCGTGACGGACTGGATGGCGAAATCGATGTAGCCACGATCCTGATAGAAGTCGGTCAGAAGCTGCCGGTCCAGCGCAATGCGATCTTCGATGAAGGTGTCCGAGCGGATCAGGCGGTTGAACAGGCCCGCTTGCGTCGACTCCAGAACCTGACGCAGGCGGCGGTCGGAATAGTCACGGTTGCCCACGAAGGCGATGCGCTGGGTCTCGACCACGGCACCCTCGGTCACTTCAAAGACCAGGTCGACGCGGTTCTCGTTGCGGCGGATGATCTGGGGCGTGGCGGTAGCGGTCAGACGACCGGTGACGCGGTAGGCCTCTGCAATCGCGGCCGCGTCCCGCTCGGCGGTGATCGGAGAGAACACGCGGCGCGGCGTGGATTCCAGCAAGACCAAAAGTTCATCATCATCCAACCGGCGGTTGCCTTCGATGGCGATGCGGTTGATCGTGGGATATTCAACCACCGTGATCACCAGCGTATTGCCACTCGGCGCGACTTCCACTGATTCGAACAGACCCGAGTTCTGCAAGCGTTGCAGTGCGTCATTGACCTGCCCCGCTGACGCGGTGGTGCCCGGCGAAAGCCCCGCCACCTGCAACACCGAAGCGTCGTTGGTGCGCGTATTGCCCTGAACATCAAAGCTGTTGAAACGGAACGTTTGCGCGTCAACCGGTACGGCGACAGCGACAAGCGACAAGACAATCAACGCCGGAGCAACAAATAGCCTGACGCAACGCGCCAAGTGCAGAAGTGCACGAAGGACCATGGAATCCCACCCTTTGGTCAAAATAGCAGACACCCTTTGGGTATCGTGCACCCGCAGGCTAGTCAAACGCATGTTAGGGTATGTGTTGTGCCAAGTGTAACGATTGTCACAACCTGTGGCTTATCCGGCACGCGTTTGCCACACAAGCGACGGCAGGCGGCATGTGCATGCCGCCCCCTGATAATGTCGAAAAGTGTTTTGACGCGGTGTGTTAGCGCCGCGTCTTGTGGCGTTCCTCAGAACGGCCCCGAGACCCGCAGGAGCCATCCGGCAAGGGTCAACGCCGCCACGATCAGCAAAGGCGCAAGAAAACGATCCATGTTCAGCATAACGAACTGGGTCATTCCGCGGGTGCTATCGGCAAGGTGGCGCATAACGTGTGGCTCCATACTCAGGGTCGCGAGGGCGCAACATGCGCCTTCGATGCCCCGAATATCGCGCTGAAATGTGGCAAGACCTTGTCACACGGGTGGAGAATTGAAGAATTCTTTACCCCGGTTAACGCACTCAGGGGCAGAAGATGTCGTTGCTCAGGGCAAACAGCATCAGCGACAACAGAAGCGTCAGGCCAACAGTCATGAAGAGGCGCAGCACCTTGTCCGAGGGCGGCTTGCCTGACACCGCCTCGTAGGCGTGAAACACAAGGTGACCACCGTCCAGAACCGGGATCGGGAAAAGGTTCAGGAGGCCCACTGCCGTGGACAGGACCGCAATGAACCAGATGAAGTTGTCCAGGCCCTGGGACGCCGCCGCACCGGATGTCTCGGCAATGCCAAGGGGACCTTGCAGGTTACAGGTCGAAATGGCGCCGCTAATGATATGCGACAGGCCCGACAGGGACGATTCGATGATGAACCACGTCTGCTTTGCGCCGAAGGTCACCGCCTCCCAGGCGCCAACGGACCGGATTTCCGGCTCGAAGATCAGGCCGCCGGTGATGCCGATCAGCCAGCGTGTCTCGAACCCTTCGTCGGTCGGCAGGTCGGTCGAGCGCGGCGCGAGGGTCAGTTCCAACATCTCTCCGGCGCGCCAGACGATCAGGTCCAATTCTGCCCCCTCGGACGCGTCGACCGCCGCGCGCAATTGGCTGAAGCCGTAGATCGGCGCGCCATCGACGGACATGATCACGTCGCCCTCGGCAATGCCTGCGGCAATCGCGGCGGATTGCGGCGCGACCGAGCCCACGATGGGCAGCAGCGGGAAAGCGGCCTGCACCTGCATCGCGTCACCGTCGCGCACGATGTCGTAGGTCAGGCTGCGCTGCGGATCGAGCGAGCGGCCAAGCTCGTACACATCTGCAAGGGCCGCCACCGGCTGACCCTCGATCGCGGTAATCAGATCGCCCTGCTCCAGCACCAGAACGTCTTCGGGCACGGGCACAAGGCCGCCGACAATGGCGTCATCGGCGGCGCGACCGCCGACCAGAACGACGCCCGCAAAGATCGCGATGGACAGGATGAAGTTGAAGATCGGACCTGCCGCAACCGTCGCCGCCCTTGCCCACAAGGGCGCGCCGGGCATTGAACGGCGACGCTCCTTGGCGTCCATCTCGCTCATCGCTTCGCCGTCGGCCCCCGCCGAGGCCGCATTGGCATCGCCCAGGAACCGCACGTAGCCGCCAAACGGCAGCGCCGCCAACTGCCAGCGCGTCCCGTGTTTGTCGACCGCCGACCACAGCACCGGGCCGAACCCGATAGAGAAAACCTCCGCATGGATGCCCGACCACCGGCCCACGATGTAGTGGCCATATTCATGGATCGCCACGATGATCGACAGGGCGGCGACAAAGGCCAGAAGCGTGAAGCCGATATTGCCGAAGGCCGGGAGGAATTCCATTACTACGTTCTCTTTCGCCACTTTAAGGCCGTCAGGCCTTGGGTTGCTCGATCCGGGACCTGATCTGATCTAGGGCCATGTCTCTGGCGATCTGGTCGGTTTGCAGCACGTCTTCAAGGCCGACTGGGGCAATTGAAAGGCTGTTGTCTGACGACATAGCGTCAAGCGTGGCCGAGACGATACCCGACATGTCCATGAAGCCGATCTGACCCGCCAGAAACCCGTCCAGCGCGATTTCCTTGGCCGCGTTGAAGACACAGCCGCTTTTTCCGCCCGTTTCCATCACCTCGCGCGCGATTTGCAGCGCGGGATAGCGGGTGGGGGACGGGGCGTGGAATTCCAGCGTCGCGATCTGCGCCAGGTCCAGCCGCGCCACGGGCAGATGCGTGCGGTCGGGATGGTGCAGCGCGTAGCCGATGGCGTGGCGCATGTCCGGCGGGCCGAGATGCGCCATAAGCGCGCCATCGTTGAAACCGACCAGGGCATGGATCAGGGATTGCGGGTGCACCACGGCCTCGATCATCGCGGCGGGGACGCCGAAAAACTCTTTGGTTTCAATCAACTCCATGGCCTTGTTGAACATGGATGCGCTATCGATAGTGATCCGCTGGCCCATGTCCCAGTTGGGGTGCGCGCCCGCATCGGCGGGCGTGGCCGTGGCCAACGCGCTTTCGGGCCAGTCGCGCAATCCGCCGCCCGAGGCGGTGATGATGATCCGCTCGACCGTCGCCATATCCTCGCCCACCAACGCCTGGAAAACGGCAGAATGCTCAGAATCCACGGGCAGGATCGTGGCGCCGTACTTGCGCGCCTCTGCCATCAGCAAGGGGCCCGCCGTAACAAGGCTTTCCTTGTTGGCCAGCGCCAGCGTCGTGCCATGGCGCAGCGCGCGAAAACCCGGCGCAAGGCCCGCCGCGCCCACAATCGCGGACATGATCCAGTCGGCGGGCATGTCGGCGGCCTCCAGCAGCGCGGCCTCCCCGGCGGCGGCCTGAACGCCCGATCCCTCCAGGGCGGCGCGCAACTCGGGCAGCAGCCCCTCCTCGGCTGTTACGGCGATCCTCGCCGAAAGCCTCCTCGCATCTGCGGCAAGCTGCGCGATGTTGCGCGCCCCGGTCAGCGCCACGACTTCATAGGCCTCTAGGTCGCGGGCGATCAAATCGATGGTGTTCTGACCGATGGAGCCCGTGGCCCCGAAGATGCTGACGCGGCGCTTTGCGGAAGGGCGGGTCATGGCACCACCGCGTAGCCCGCGAACACAAACATCAGGCCTGCCACGGTGAACGCACCCAACATGCCGTCGAAGCGGTCCAGCGCGCCGCCGTGGCCGGGCAGCAGGTTGGAGCTGTCCTTGACCCCGGCCCTGCGCTTAAGGGCCGATTCCGCGATATCCGAGAGTTGTGCGGCAAACGCCACGGCGATCAGGAAGACCACCGCGACCACCATGGAGGACGTCGGCCCCGTCACGCTCACCGCCACCGCGATCACCGCCGCCATGACCCACCCCGATGCCGTGCCAGACCATGTCTTGTTGGGGCTGAGCGAGGGCCAGAACTTCGGCCCGCCGATCAGCTTGCCGAAGAAATAACCCGATACGTCGGTCGAGATCACCACCGCCACCACGACCCACATCACCATGGGCACCGATTGGTGAAGGTAGAAGAACAGGAACGTCGCCAGCGGGATCATCGCGCCGAAAAGCGTCTCCAGACGGCTTTTGTGCACCGGGATCGCGGTGACGATCATGCATAGCGCCATCACTGCGGCGGCCACGGACGAGACCGCAAGGACACCGTCGGTGGGCGCAACCAGCATGTGCTCCAGGATCAACGACAGCGCCAGAAGCGCCGAGCTGAGGACCGTGCAGCCGATCGCCACGGGGCGCGACAGGCGAATGATCAGACGGAAGTATTCCCAGACCATCACGGCCCCGAAGATCGACAGCAGCACCGCAAGAACGATGCCCCCCAACCAAAGCCCAAGGCCCGCCACCGTCAGCAGCGCGACGGCCGAGGCGATCCGGGGCATAAGATCCGCGAATTTCAGGCCCAGTTGCGGTTTCGGTCCAGCCGCCATGGGCGCCCTCAGGCCTTCACGGCGCCAAAGCGGCGGTCACGGGCGCCGTAGCGGCTCACGACCTTGGCAAAGACGTCCGCCGTGAAATCAGGCCAGAGCGTGTCGATGAACTCATACTCCGAATAGGCCGATTGCCAGAGCAGGAAGTTGGAAATCCGGGCCTCTCCGCTGGTGCGGATCACCAGGTCAGGGTCCGGCAACACATGGGTGTCGAGGTATTTCGGGAAGGTCTCGTCGCAGACATCGCGGGGGTTTAGCTTGCCCATGGCCACGTCATAGGCCATGCGCTTGGCCGCGCGCGCCACCTCGTCGCGGCCACCGTAGTTCAGTGCGATCGTCAGATGCACGTGGTCATTGTCGGCGGTCAGCAACTCCAACCCGTCCATCAGATCCACCAGCGCAGGCTCCAGCCTGACACGATCACCGATGAAGCGGACGCGCACGCCCTCTTCCAGCAGGTTCTGCGCCTCGCGTCGGATGTAGCGCTTGAACAGCTTCATCAAGCCCGCGACTTCGGTCTGCGTGCGCTTCCAGTTCTCGGTCGAGAAGGCGAAGATCGTCAGGTATTTCACCCCGTGATCGGGCGCGGCCCGCACGATTTCGCGCACCCGCTTGGCGCCCGCATGGTGTCCCACCAGCCGAGGCCGGTGCCGCATCTGAGCCCAACGCCCGTTACCGTCCATGATGATGGCGACGTGGTTGGGAGACTTGCTGTCGTCGGGCATTAGCCGTCCTTTCGGGGCATCCAGCGCAGTTGGGAGCTACCCAAACACTATCCTGAATGCAAATCGGGATGCGCGCATTTACGCTTCCCGATGTGACTTAGACCTGCATGATCTCTTCTTGCTTGACCTCAAGCTGATCATCGACGCGCTTGATGAAGGTGTCGGTCAACTCCTGCACCGCGCTTTCCCAGAACTTCTGGTCGTCTTCCCCCAGATTGTCGGCCTTGGCTTTCTTGATCTGGTCCATCCCGTCGCGGCGCACATTGCGCACGGCAACGCGAGCGTTCTCGGCGTAGGTGCCCGCGACCTTGGTCAACTCGCGGCGGCGCTCCTCGTTCAACTCGGGGATGGGCAGCATGATGATCGTGCCATTGAGCTGCGGGTTGATCCCCAGACCCGACTCGCGAATGGCCTTCTCGACCTTGCCCACAAGGCCCTTGTCCCAGACATTGATCGTCACCATCCGCGGTTCCGGCACGTTCACCGTGCCAACCTGGTTGATCGGTGTCATCGCGCCATAGGCGTCCACCATCACCGGCTCCAGCATCGAGGCCGAGGCGCGGCCCGTGCGCAGCGAGGCAAATTCGGTGCGCAGCGACGCAATCGCCCCCTCCATCCGTCGCTCCAGATCATCGGTATCGAGCATGAATTCGTCTGACATATCGGGACTGGCCTGCTGTTGCTAATTTTCTGCGCACGCTTGTAACCCGCCCGCGTCAGGTTCGACAACACTCCATCTGCGGGCGGGTTCCCTATCGTTCATCGGCCCAGTTATCGCCGCCTAGAACACTTTATTCACTCTTGCCTCGTACGGTCGCCGGAAAGGACACCCCGGCGGAGCCGCACAATGGCGACCAACACTGTAAACATGATCTACATCGGCAACCTGCCGATCATCGATACCGATGAAAGCAACTGGGACACCGACAACGCCGCCGCGTTGCAAGGGACCTATGACACATCGGTCATGGAATTGGTCGCGATCACTCAGAATGACGTCGATAATGATGGCGCCATCATGGACGACGAAGCCAACATGGGCGATACCGTCAGCTACACCACCAGCAACGGCAGTTACTCCGGCCAGCAAGATGCGACCGTCCGCTACAATGCAATCGTGTCGGAAACGGACAATTCGCAGACCACGCTCCAACTCGGCGTGGTACAGATGCCCAACGGCGATACGTTCCTCTTTGACTATTCCGGTGGCACAAGTCTGGACTTTCGCGACATCAGCTCCGTCCAGCTGATCTCGCCTGACAAGACCGATTTCGCCGGACACCAAGCCGACTATTCTGTGGAGAACACGACTGTTTGCTTCTGCTCGGGCACATGGATCGAAACGGACAAGGGCCCTGCCCGGATCGAGACGCTGCGCCCTGGTGACAAGGTCATGACAGCCGACCACGGTGCGCAGGTGCTGCGCTGGATCGGCGGGCGCCGCTTGGAACGCCCCGGCAAGCACGCCCCCATCATGATTGCGCCCGGCGCGTTGGCCGATGGCGTGCCGCGCCGCACCTTGGCGGTCTCACCGCAACATCGCATGCTTGTCCGCTCGCCCATCGTCGTGCGCATGTTCGAAGTTGAAGAAATCCTGCTACCCGCCAAGAGGTTGCTGGACCATCCGGGCGTCACACAGGCCCCGGCCACGCGCCCGGTTCACTATTGGCATTTGTTGTTCGACCGCCACGAGGTGGTGAACGCCAACGGCGCGTGGGCCGAGTCGCTCTACCTCGGGCCGGAGGCGGTGAAATCCATCGGCGAAAGCGCAGTCACTGAAATCGTCGAGATTTTCGGCGTCCCATCCCTGATGGATCTGTGCCAGCTGATGGGCACGCATTCCAGGCCCGTTCCTGAAGCCAAACGCCAAAAACGGCTGGTGCAGCGTCAGATTGCCAATTCACGGGCCTGGCAAGACGGGGCCGGACCGCCCCATCAACCGTCTACTCGACCACCGTCGTATAGGTCCCCGTCCCGTCCAGAATGCTCTTGAACCCGCCCGGCTCGTCCAGGGAAAACACCATGATCGGCAGCTTGTTCTCCCGCGCCAAGGCAATGGCGCTGGCGTCCATGACGGCCAGATGCTGTGCCAGAACCTCGTCATAGGTGACAGTCTCGTAGCGCTTGGCATCTGCGTGTTTGGCCGGGTCCTTGTCGTAGACGCCGTCCACCTTGGTGCCCTTGAAGATCGCCTCGCAATCCATTTCGCTGGCGCGCAGCGTCGCCGCCGTATCGGTGGTGAAATACGGGTTGCCCGTGCCCGCCGCAAAGATGCAGACGCGCTTTTTCTCCAGGTGGCGGATGGCGCGGCGGCGGATGTAGGGCTCGGCCACTTCGTTCATCGTGATCGCTGAAATGACCCGCGTGTAGACCCCAAGGCTTTCCAGCGCGCCCTGCATGGCCAGCGCGTTCATTACCGTGGCGAGCATTCCCATGTAGTCGGCCGTCGTCCGCTCCATCCCCTGGGCGCTGCCTTGCAGGCCCCGAAAGATGTTGCCGCCGCCGATGACCAGGCAGATCTCCACGCCCAGGTCGTGGACGGATTGGATTTCGCGCGCGATGCGCTCGACCGTCGGGGGATGCAGGCCAAAGCCCTGATCGCCCATCAACGCCTCACCCGAGATCTTCAGCATGACGCGCTTGTAGCGCCCGCCTTTGTCCGTAAGGGCGTCGGCGGTGACAGCGTTTTCCATCGGCAGGATCCTTATTTGATATTGCGGCGCACAATGGTCTAAATGATGGGCTGGTTCAACGCCCGATCAACCCCGCTGCACAGTTCTTGAAGGACATGGGATAACCCCTTGATAGATATCGCTTCCATCCCTTCCGACGCGCCGGTTTTGATCGTCGGGCCCACGGCGTCGGGCAAAACCGCGCTGGCCATTTCGATTGCACGCGCCCAGGGCCGCCCGGTCGTCAACGCCGACGCGTTGCAGGTCTACGCAGGCTGGCGCGTGCTGACCGCCCGCCCCTCGCCCGAGGAAGAGGCGCAGGCACCCCACCACCTCTTTGGCCATGTCCCCTTCGAGGCCCATTACGACGTCGGCCAATGGCTGCGCGATGTGACGCCCTATCTTGCCCGGAACCCCGTTATCGTCGGCGGCACAGGCCTGTACTTTCGCGCCCTCACCCAGGGCCTCGCCGACATTCCCCCCACCCCGCCAGACGTGCGTGCCGCCGGTGACGCGCTGTCGCTGGACGACTTGCTGGCCGATCTGCGCGCGGGCGATCCCGTGCTAGCCGCCCGCATCGATTGTCACAACCGCATGCGCGTGCAGCGCGGGTGGGAGGTGCTGCGCGCCACCGGGCGGCCCCTGTCCGATTGGCAGGACGCCACCGGCGCGCCTCTTCTGCCGCTCGCCCAGACCACCGCCCTCGCGCTCATGCCGGACCGCGCGTGGCTCAACGCGCGCATCGCGGCGCGCTTTGAGCATATGATCGAAGACGGCGCCCTTGACGAGGCCCGCGCCAACCTGCCCCGCTGGTCCCGTGCCGGAGGCGCGGCCAAGGCCATCGGCGCGCCGGAACTCATCGCCCATCTCCAGGGTCATCTTCCCCTCGCCGACGCGCGCGATGCCGCGATCATCGCCACCCGCCAATACGCCAAACGCCAACGCAGCTGGCAGCGCGGCAATACCGTGGGCTGGCGGCAAATCCCGTTGCCCTAGGCTCCCTGCTTCATCTTGCCAAATACAACTCAATCCGGCCCTCTCCCCTTCTACCGGCGCTCAATCTCCTTGGCACTCGTTTCCCCCTTGCGCCCCCCGGCCTCACAGCTACCCTACCCGCCATGTTCGAGACCTCTCGCAAACCCACGGTGCATTCCGTCGCTTCCCTTGGCAAACTGCGCATGCAGGGGGCGTGGCGTGTGGAATTGCTCCACGCCTCTCCGCGCAACCGCCTTTACTGGATCACCCGCGGCCAGGGGCGCGTCACGGTCAACTGCGTCACGCGGGGCTACGGCCCCAACACCGCCGTTTTCGTGCCCTCGCGCGTGCCGATGGCCTTGGAACTGGCCTCGCAGACCCAGGGGCTGGAACTCTGCCTGCCGCCCGATGATGCGCTGAAATTGCCTGTGGATCCGTTTCACCTGCGGGTCTCGAACATCGAAAGCCAATCCGCGCTGACTTCTCATATCGAGAAGATCGAAGGCGAACTGGCCGGGCAGGCCCCCGCGATGGATCAGGCCCTGACGGCCTATTCGTTGCTTGTGTCTGCGTGGATGGCACGCGAGTTGGCGCGACACGACGCCAGCATCCGGCGCGACGCCTCGCACCGTTTGGCCGAGATGTTTGCAGAGCGGATGGAAGCGCAGTTTCGCAACGGCCTGGGCGTGGCTGATTTCGCAAAACAATTGCAGGTGACCCCCACCCACCTCAGCCGCGTGTGCCGCGACGCCTCCGGCCGCCCCGCGCTGGCCTTGCTCAATGAGCGGATCATGTACGAAGCCCGCCGTCTGCTGTTGGAAACGGATCTGCCCGCGCGTGAGATCGCGCAGCAACTGGGATTCTCCTCGGCGGCCTATTTCACCCGCGCCTTCCGTCAGGCCGTGGGGCGCACGCCCTCGGATTTTCGCAAGCCGCCGGTGCGGGGCTGAGCGTACGCGTCGCCACGACATGTATAAAGCTATCCGGTTGCATCGCGGCTCAATGTCGGTTCTGTTGGGTGGCGATGTCGCAAACAGACCGCAGACGACGCAACAGACGATTGACGCAGGTGTCCAAAGGGGACGCTAATGCCGATAGTCGATCGCGCGCCCGGCGGGACTGGCCCCAAAGGCCACCCTGCCCGAGCGGTTCGAGGGACGACATGAACAACAAGACCAGAACGTCACAGGGAGACGACGACATATGAAAGATTTCACCCACACGCGCAAAGAGGCCGGTCTCAAGACCCACCCCGTCGCTGAAATGTACGCCGCCGAGCACAAGGCAGGCAAACTCGACCGCCGTGAATTCCTCGTGCGCTCGACCGCCCTCGGCCTGACTGCCACCGCCGCCTATTCGCTGATCGGCACCACGCCCGCGATGGCCGAAGGCCACCGCGCCGTTCCCGGCGAGGGCGGCAGCCTGCGCATCCAGATGGAAGTGCGCGCGCTCAAGGATCCGCGCACCTATGACTGGTCGCAGATGGGCAACGTCACCCGCGGGATCGTCGAGTATCTGGTCCAGTACAACAACGACGGCTCGTTCGAGGGCGTTCTGCTGGACAGCTGGGAAGCCAATGAAGACGCCACCGTTTACACGCTGAACGTGCGCCAGGGCATCACCTTCAACAACGGCGATCCCTTCAACGCCGAAGACGTCGCCGCCAACCTGATCGGCTTCTGCGACAGCACCGTTGAAGGCAACTCCATGGCCACCCGCATGGGCGGTCTGGTGGACCCCGACACCGGCGTGGCGCGTGACGGCGCGATCGAGGTCGTGGACGAGTACACCGTGCGCGTGACCTACCCCTCCCCCGACATCACCTTCATCCCCGGCATCGCGGATTACCCCTCGGCGATCCAGCACCGTGACATGGTTGGCACCAACCCTGCCGATCACGGGATCGGGACGGGCGCATACATGATCACCAACTACGAAGTGGGTGTCTCGGCCACGCTGACGCGTAACCCCGATCACACCTACTGGCGTGACACCTATCTGGACGAGATCGTTTTCGTCGACCTCGGCCAGGACCCGGCCGCATGGTTTGCAGCCGCCGAAGCCGACGAATTCGACATGACCTACGAGACGGTCGGCGAATTCATCGACCTGTTCGACGCCATTGGCTGGAACAAGGGTGAAGTGGTGACCGCCGCAACCGTGGTGATCCGTCCCAACCAGAACAACGCCCCCTACGATGACGTGCGCGTGCGTCGCGCCATCCAACTGGCGGTCGACAACCAGGTCTGCCTTGACCTGGGCGTCAACGGTCAGGGCGTTGTGGCGGAAAACCACCACGTCTGCCCGATCCACCCGGAATACGCCGAACTGCCGCCACTGGTGTTCGACCCCGAAGCGGCGCGTGCGCTGCTTGAAGAAGCGGGTCACGCCGATACCGAGTTCGAGCTGGTCTCCATCGACGATGACTACCGCAAGAACACCACCGACGCCGTGGCCGCTCAGCTGCGCGACGCGGGCTTCAATGTGACGCGGACAATCATTCCCGGCTCTACCTTCTGGAACGACTGGACGTCCTATCCGTTCTCCTCGACCAACTGGAACCACCGGGAACTGGGGGTCATGATCCTCAACCTCGCGTATCGGACCGGTGTGCCGTGGAACGAAACCGCGTTCTCGAACGAGGAATTCGACACGCTGCTGACGGAAGCCAACGGCATCCAGGACGCCGACGCGCGCCGTGTGGTGATGGAGCGTCTGGAGCAGATCATGCAGGAAGAGGGCGTCACCATTCAGCCCTACTGGCGCTCGCTCTTCAACCACGCCCGTCCGGGTGTGGTGAACGGCTCGATGCATGCGAAGTTCGAAATGAACCCGCACTATCTTGGGTTCGAGGCCTAAGCGCCTCTGATCGCCGGCGCCCGCACACCCTGCGGGCGCCGGTTCATTTTCATGACACGTCGGGCACATTGTGATGCCCGCATGTCCCGGCCAAACCGTCTCCACCCCTGCGATGCGCTTCAAGGGGCCGAGGGACGGAAAGCGCCAACCAGGTACGGCACGCACCGCGCGCCCGCCCAGACACAGGGGATACTTCCATGGGGGCCTTCATCCTTCGCCGAACCGGCGTGATGATCCTGACCGCAATTTGCCTGACAATCGTGGTGTTTTTCCTCACGAACCTGTTTCCCAACCTTGAGAAACTGGCGAAAACGCAAGGCAATGCCCGGATGAGCGACGAAGAAGTCGTCAGCTGGCTGGACCGCAACGGATACGGCGGCCCGATGCTGTTCCGCTACGGCGAATGGTTGGGCGTGATGCCCGGCTGGACCCGAGAAGACCCCGAAACCGGTGAGATCACCGGCCGTTGCATCGACTTCGGCACCGATCCGGCCGATGCCCCCACCCGCTGCGGGTTGTTGCAGGGGGATCTGGGTTTCTCGACCGTCTCTGACGAAGATGTCGCCAACGTCCTGCCCGGCCGCCTTCTACTGACCCTGAAATTGATGGGATGGGCCTTTGGCCTGATGGTCCCTGCCGCCCTTCTGGTGGGCGTGCTGGCGGGGATGCGCGAAGGCTCGCGGCTTGATCGAAGTCTGTCGACCCTGTCCATCGCCTCCACCGCGACGCCAGAATATGTGTCGGGCGTGATCTTCATCGTGCTCTTCGCCTCCACCACCGCAGGTGTGTCGGGTGCGCTGACGGAATGGGGATGGCTTGGCGGCGACGGCTGGCTTGGCGACCGCCGCACCCTGTTCCTGGGCTCTGCCCGTTCGGCGATGGAAGACATCACCTTCTGGAACTTCACCCTGCCCGTCGTCACCATCGCGCTGTACGGCATGGGCTACATCGCGCGTATGACCCGCGCGTCGATGGCCGAGGTGATGACCGCGCAATATATCCGCACCGCGCGGCTCAAGGGCGTCAGCTTCCGCAACATCGTGCTCAAGCACGCTTTGCGCAACGCGCTGATCGCGCCGTTCACCGTCATCATGCTGCAATTCCCCTGGCTTCTGACCGGCGTGGTGATCGTGGAGACGCTGTTCAACTACAACGGCTTCGGCTGGACCATGGTCCAAGCGGCCTCGAATAACGATATCGAGCTGCTTCTGGCCTGCTCCATCGTCGCGGTCTTCGTGGTCCTTCTGACACAGCTGATCTCGGACATCGGCTACGTATTCCTCAACCCCCGCATTCGCATTTCATAAGGAGCCAGCGCTATGGAACAACTGACCTGGACCGGCTCCTTCGGAGCGTTCCTCAACCCCGCGATGATTGCCGCCTTGGTGATCTTCATCGTCGGCTTCCTCGCCAACACCGTGCTGACGATCGCTGGCGTGCGCGCCGGCGAGTTGGAGTTCAACGGCGACGGCACCATGTCGCTGCGCCGCACCCCCATCGACTACGCGCTGGCGACGATGAAATACGCGGTGCTGCTGTTCGTGTTGTGCTGCATCGGCTTTATCATGGCCGGCATCGTACTGCCCACGATCGAGCAGAAAGGCATCCTTGGCGGTATGGCGCAGCGGCTTTTGCCCGTCTGGATCGCACTGATTGTGACCTTCGTGGTCTCCATCACCTTCAAGCGCCGCCTTGGCCTTTATGGCAAACTCTTCGACAGCCCCATCGGCATGGCGGGCTTCGGCCTCGTGATGTTCTGGATCTTCGCGGCGCTCTTCTCGGGCCTCTTTCCCCTTGTGCCCACCCATGGCGCCATCGACCTGATCTCATCCATGCGCAACGAGTTGCCGGGCATGCCCCTGCCCTCGCCTGAGGAAGGGGAATATCCCTACTATCTTCTGGGCGGCGATAACCTGGGCCGTGACGTGTTCAGCCGCGTGTTCTTCGGGGCGGCGGACGTTTTGTCCATTACCCCCGTCGCGACGCTGTTCGCCTTCATGGTCGGCATCACGCTTGGCCTGCCAGCGGGCTACTTCGGCGGCAAGCTGGACACCGTGCTGACCTTCATCGCCAACCTGGCCCTGGCCTTCCCGGTGATCTTGCTGTTCTTCCTGCTGGTGACGCCGGAAATCGTCGCCGCAGGCGTGCCGCAATACATGTCGATGGTGCTGTTCCTGTTCCCGATCCTGTTCCTCGTGGTGCTGTTCAACTCGCGCTATCACACCGATCCGATGCGCCGGAACATCTACGTCGGCATCGCGGCGGCGGTGGGTTTCTGGGCCTACTTCTCGCTGATCTCCAATGCCGAGGACCCCGACGCCCCGTTCCGCTTCTGGCCCGAGTTCCTTGACGGCTTCGACATCGCGGGCAACCTGCTGATCGTCTTCGTGTCGGTGGTCTTCGTGAACTCCCCCACCGTGTTCCGCATCGTGCGCGGCATCACGCTGGACGTGAAAACCCGCGACTACGTGGCGGCAGCACAAACGCGCGGCGAAGGCCCGTGGTACATCATGCTGTGGGAAATCCTGCCCAACGCGCGCGGGCCCCTGATCGTCGATTTCTGCTTGCGCATCGGCTACACCACGATCCTTCTGGGTACCTTGGGCTTCTTCGGCCTCGGCGTCTCACCGGAATCGCCTGACTGGGGATCGACCATCAACGAGGGCCGACGCCTCCTGACAATCTACCCCCACCCGGCCCTGCCGCCCGCGCTGGCGCTCATGTCGCTGGTTCTGGGCCTCAACCTGCTGGCCGACGGCCTGCGTGAAGAAAGCCTGAAAGACTGATGTAGTTATGGAAAAATTACAGCGTCACTACAGGAAAACTACGCCGCCTTTTGGCCGGACAGTTAGGGAATATTAACATGGTCGATACCATCGCAGACGACGTCAAAGCTGTCCCGGATCGCTACGACGGCCCCATTCTGGAGATCGAGAACCTCTCGATTTCCTTCTTCACCCGCCTACGCGAAATCCCCGCCGTGATGGATTTTTCCTGCAAGGTGATGCCCGGCGAAGCCATGGGTCTGGTCGGCGAATCCGGTTGCGGCAAGTCCACCGTGGCCCTTGGCGTGATGCAGGATCTGGGCGTGAACGGGCGCGTCGTCGGCGGCACGATCAAGTTCAAGGGCCGCGACCTGAACACCATGTCGCAAGAAGAACTGCGCGACCTGCGCGGCTCGGAAATCGCGATGATTTACCAGGAACCCATGGCCTCCCTGAACCCGGCCATGAAGATCGGCAAGCAGCTGATGGAAGTGCCGATGATCCATGAGGGCAAGTCCGAGAAAGAGGCCTACCAGATGGCGCTGGACGTCGTCACAGACGTGCGCCTGCCGGACCCGGAGCGGATGTTGAAAAGCTATCCCCACCAGCTTTCCGGCGGCCAGCAACAGCGCATCGTGATCGCTATGGCCTTGATGTCAAAGCCTTCTCTGCTGATCCTGGATGAGCCGACAACGGCCTTGGACGTGACCGTTGAAGCGGGCATCGTGGATCTGGTGAAGGGTCTGGGCGAGAAATACGGCACCTCCATGCTGTTCATCTCTCACAACCTCGGGCTGGTGCTGGAAACCTGTGACCGCCTTTGCGTGATGTATTCCGGCGAGGCGGTGGAAACCGGCTCTATCGAGGATGTGTTTGACGAGATGCAGCACCCGTACACGCAGGCGCTCTTCCGCTCCATCCCGCTGCCCGGCGCCGACAAGAACGCGCGCCCGCTGGTGGCGATCCCCGGCAACTTCCCCCTGCCCCATGAACGCCCGCCCGGCTGCAACTTCGGCCCCCGTTGCGATTATTTCGAAGAAGGGCGCTGCAACGTCGGCAACATCCGCATGGACAAGGTACCCGGCAACGACCGCCACGCCTCGCGCTGCGTGAAGTTCAAGGAAATCGACTGGAACGCGCCGATCACGCTGGCGGAGACCACCGAAAAAGCGCCCATCGGTGATGTGGTCCTGAAGATCGACAACCTGAAGAAATATTACGAAGTCGCAGCCAACGCGCTGTTCGGGGGCGGCTCTACCAAGGTCGTCAAAGCCAATGAAACCCTCAGTTTTGAGGCCCGCGAATCCGAGACTCTCGCCATCGTGGGCGAAAGCGGTTGCGGCAAATCCACCCTCGCCAAGGTGCTGATGGGGCTGGAGACGGCGACCGACGGCACCATCGTGATGGGCAATCAGGAAATTCAAAACACGGCGATCGAGGATCGGGACACCAAGACCGTCTCCAGCATTCAGATGGTGTTCCAGAACCCTTTCGACACGCTCAACCCCTCGATGACCGTGGGCCGCCAGATCATCCGCGCGCTAGAGGTCTTCAAGATCGGCAATTCCGACGCGGATCGCAAGAACCGGATGCTGGAACTGTTGGACCTCGTGAAGCTGCCCCGCGCCTTCGCGGATCGCATGCCGCGGCAGCTCTCGGGCGGTCAGAAACAGCGCGTCGGCATCGCGCGCGCCTTCGCCGGAGACGCGCGCATCGTGGTGGCCGATGAGCCGGTCAGCGCGCTTGACGTGTCGGTGCAGGCCGCCGTGACGGACCTGCTGATGGAGATCCAGCGCCGCGAAAAGACGACGCTTCTGTTCATCTCCCACGACCTGTCAATCGTGCGCTACCTGTCGGATCGGGTCATGGTCATGTACCTGGGCCACGTGGTGGAGCTTGGCAGCACAGAGCAGGTCTTCAGCCCCCCCTACCATCCCTATACGGAGGCGCTTTTATCCGCCGTCCCCATCGCCGATACGTCGGTTCAGAAGAAACACATCGTGCTGGAAGGGGACATTCCGTCTGCCATGAACCCGCCCTCTGGCTGCCCGTTCCAGACCCGGTGCAACTGGAAGTCCGACGTCTCCGGCAACCTCTGCGACACCGAAGTACCGCCGATGAAAACGCTGGCCGACGGGCATCAGATCAAGTGCCATCTGGCCGATGATATCCTTGCGCGGATGGAGCCGGTGATCAAAATCGCGGCGGAATGAGGGACGGCGTTGGCAGTGGATTGAGGGGCTGGCCCCTCAAACTCAACCGCCCAATTGAGGGGCCAGCCCCTCAAACTCAACTGTCCAATTGAGGGGCCAGCCCCTCAAACTCCCCGGGATATTTAAAGAACGGGGAATGAAGCAGCGACATTGCCTGCTGCGACCGCCACGGACTTCACCACCGCGTACCCCTGCCAGCCCTCAACCAACCCCATCGCGGTGGCAGAGCGGCGCGTGACGCGGGCCAGGATTAGGTCATCGCCCGCGCGGAGTTGAACGATGGTCCCCGGCCCCTCGCCGTCCCGAAGGGCGGTAAGAGTGACCGGGACAACATTCAGCGCCGATATCCCCTCGGGGCGGGTGGCGGCCAGCATCACGTCCTGCGCCTCGATCCGCACCCGGACCTCCGCACCGACGGGGCGGGCGACGTGGGGCAGCAGCAAGGTGCCCGCAGACCAGGTTAACGCCGTTAACCCATCCTCATGGTGGGCCTCGATGCGCGCCGTCACCAGGGCCCCCGCCTCCCGAACGCCAAGGACCGGGACGACATCGGGGTCCGACAGGACGTCGGCCGCCGCGCCCACACGCACCACCCGGCCCGCCTCCAGCGCCACGACCGTGGTGGCCAGCCGCGCGATCTCGGCCACGGAGTGGGAGACATAGAGTATCGGCACCCCGACCTCATCGCGCAGACGCTCGATATAGGGCAGGATCTCGGCTTTGCGGGCCTCGTCCAGAGCGGCGAGCGGCTCGTCGAGCAACAGCAGCCGCGGCTGGCTTAGCAGCGCCCGACCAATCGCCACCCGCTGCGCTTCGCCACCAGAAAGCGCACCGGGGCGGCGATCAAGCAGCGCCGCAATGCCAAGCATCTTCACCACCGCGTCCATGTCGCCGCCGCGCATCCCGTAGGCCAGGTTCGCGCGCACCGACATATGCGGAAACAGCCGCGGTTCCTGGAACACATAGCCGATACGGCGCGCAGGCACCGACAAGCCGTCAAGGCGCAGATCCCCGACGCGCACCAGGGCTTCATCTGCTTTAAGAACGCCCGCCACGGTCCTGACAACACTGGTTTTTCCAGCGCCTGAGCGACCGAACAAGGCGGTCACGCCCATCGGTGCCTCAAACGCCACATCCAGGGCGAAACCGGGGAAATCGTGCTTCACGCGGACCTCAAGCATCGCGCCCTCCGATCCGTGCAGACATGCGCCGCGCCATGACCTCGGACACGATCAGCGCCCCCATCGCGACGACCACCGACACGATCACCAGCCGCCAGGCCGCCCCCTCACCGCCGGGGACTTGCAGGAAGGCATAGATGGCGGAGGGGACGGTCCGCGTCTCGCCGGGGATGTTGGACACGAAGGTGATCGTTGCCCCGAATTCGCCCATCGCCTTGGCAAACGCCAGCACGGTTCCGGCAAGGATGCCGGGGGCCATCAGCGGCAGCGTGATGGTCACGAAGACCCGCAGGCGGGACGCGCCAAGGGTGCTGGCGGCCTCCTCCAGCTTCGGGTCCACCGCCTCCAGCGACAGGCGGATCGCGCGGACCATCAGCGGGAACGCCATGATCGCGGCAGCCAGCGCCGCGCCGGTCCAGCGGAAGGCGACGCCAAGGCCCATCGCCTCCAGCGCGCTGCCAAGGGGCGTTTGGGGCCCGAAGCTGACCAGCAACAGGTAGCCTGTGACGACGGGCGGCAAGATCAGAGGCAGATGGACGAGGCCATTGACGATGGCATGGCCGGGAAAGCGGTGGCGCGCCAAAAGGTAGGCCACCGCGATGCCGAACGGCAGCGAAAAAAGCGTCGCGGTCAGGGCCACGCGCAGCGACAGCGCCACGGCTTCCCACTCCGCCGGGCCAAGAAAGGTGCTCATTCCTCCACCAGCCCGAAACCCGCCTCGGTGAAGGCATTGCGGGCCAAAAGGCTCGCCAATGCCCCGGCGAACCGAAAGGCCGCCTCCCCGCCAGACACCGTGACGGCCACGGGGTAGCGGATCGGGGGGTGCAGCGTGTCAGGGATCTCGGCCAGGATGCGCACGCGCGGCTCCACGCCCACATCGGTGGCGTAGACGATGCCGTAGCGCGCCGCCCCCAGCGCCACCAGTTGCAAGGCGGCGCGGACGTTGTCTGTTTCAACGATGGCGGGGCGCAGGGCCTCCCATCGCCCCAATGTATCCAGCGCCGCACGGGCGTAGATGCCCGCAGGCACGACCTCGGTCAGGGCCAGAGCAAGGCGGTCGCCGGGACCGGGTCGGAGGTCCTCCAACGTGGTCTCACCCGCCTCAGAGGCATTGCCGATCAGAACCAGACTGTTGCTCAGAAGCGTGTGGCGGGTGCCGATCTGCAAGGCGCCGACACGCTCCAGATGGTCCATCCAGGCTTCATTGGCCAGCAGAACCACATCGGCGGGGGCGCCGGCCTCGATCTGCCGAGCCAGGGTCGAAGACCCACCGTAAGAGATCGTGACACTGTGGCCCGTCTCCGCCTCGAAGGCCTCGGCCACCTGGTCCAGCGGTCCGGCAAGGCTGGCGGCGGCGAAGACCAGCACGTCCTCGGCGCGCGCGGGCACGGCAAGAACGGCGCATAGAAGCCAGCTGAGAAGGACGCGACGCATGGGGGGACTATCGCGCGCCCCGCGCGCCACGGCAAGATGCGACCGCGCCTCATGTGTCACTTGAAGAACGCGCCGGAACCTTCTGTCGTACAAGAAAAAAAGGGCCCCGTGAGGGACCCCTGAGGTTCGCTGATCAGGCTCTGATATTTGACTGCCCGTCATGTTCTGCCTGCGGCCTGATCCGCGTCAGGGGTGAACGCATCCACCCCGTGTGTCAGATGCCCGGTTCTGGTGAGGACCCCGGACACCCGATGCATGGGGGCAGACCAATGGCCCGCCCCCGGTGTTTCGTTCAGCTACACCCCGACGTCCCGCCGCAGGTGTTGCACTTCATGCAGGTGCCGTTGCGCACCAGCGTGTAGTTGCCGCATTCGCCGCAAGCCTCTCCCTCGTAGCCCTGCATCTTCGCCTTGACGCGAGCGTCGATGGAGACCGCGCCGGTCGAGACGGCCGTGGTGGACGTCGCCGCCGCGATCGTGCCCGCACCGCCGCCTTTGACTTCGGGCACCAGCGTTTCCAACACGGCGACCGGATCGGCGTCACCGCTGATGCCGCCTTGCAGAACGTGCAGCTCTTGCGGGGCCCGGTTGCGCAGGTACCCGGTGGAGGCCACTTGCTTGAGCACATCGACCGCCGAGGTCGCCCGGCTGCCCGGCACTTCGGTGAAGTTGCTTACGCCCTCTTCCGCCCCGCGACCCACGGCATCGAAGGTGTCACCCGTGGGTGCCACATGGGCCAGGTCGGTGCGGTCCAGATAGGACACGGCCAACTCACGGAAGATGTAGTCGAGGATCGAGGTCG
Source organism: Gymnodinialimonas phycosphaerae (assembly GCF_019195455.1). Taxonomy (NCBI): domain Bacteria; kingdom Pseudomonadati; phylum Pseudomonadota; class Alphaproteobacteria; order Rhodobacterales; family Paracoccaceae; genus Gymnodinialimonas; species Gymnodinialimonas phycosphaerae. The sequence continues at coordinate 1,232,372 of NZ_JAIMBW010000001.1, forward strand.
CGTTCTTGATCGTCTCATTGCCCTGCACCACGCCCGAAGGCTCGAACTTGGTGAAGGTGAAGGCGTCCACGAACTCCTCCAGCGGCACGCCGTATTGAAGGCCGACAGACACGGCGATGGCGAAGTTGTTCATCATCGCGCGGAAGCCCGCGCCTTCCTTGTGCATGTCGATGAAGATCTCGCCAAGGTTGCCGTCCTCATACTCACCGGTGCGCAGGTAGACCTTGTGGCCTCCGACGATGGCTTTCTGGGTGTAGCCCTTGCGCCGCTGGGGCATTTTCTCGCGGCCACGGGCGATTTCCTTGACGATGATCTTTTCGACCACCTTCTCGGCCAGCACCTGGGCCTTCTCGTGGGCGGTGCCGGTTTCAAGGATCTCGGCGGCCTCGTCGTCATCCTCGACCAGCGCTGCGGCCAGCGGTTGCGACAGTTTCGATCCGTCACGGTACAGCGCGTTGGCTTTCACACCCAGGGACCAGGACAGCTCATAAGCCTTCTGGCAATCCTCGATCGTGGCGTGGTTGGCCATGTTGATCGTCTTGGAAATCGCGCCCGAGATGAAGCTTTGCGCCGCCGCCATCATGTAGATGTGGCTGTCGACGGAAAGGTAGCGCTTGCCCTTCTTGCCGCAGGGGTTGGCGCAATCAAAGACCGACAGATGCTCGTCCTTCAGGAAGGGCGCGCCCTCCAGCGTCATGGTTCCGCAGACATGATCGTTGGCAGCCTCGATGTCCTTCTTCGAGAAGCCGAGGTGACGCAGCAGGTCGAAGGTGGGATCGTTCAGCTTGTCCGCAGGGATCCCCAGGGTATCGGTGCAGAAGTCCGCGCCAAGGGTCCATTGGTTGAACACGAAGCGGATATCAAACGCCTGCGGCAGCGCCTCTTCGATCTTGGCGATCTCCGCCGGACCGAAGCCGTGGCCGATCAGGGACGTATGGTTGATGCCGGGGGCCTGCCCAATGGTGCCGTGACCGACCGCGTAGGCGATGATCTCTTCGATCTGGGACGAGGAATAACCAAGCCCTTCCAGCGCCGCAGGGACGGACTGGTTGATGATCTTGAAGTAACCGCCACCGGCCAGCTTCTTGAACTTCACCAGGGCGAAGTCGGGCTCGATGCCGGTCGTGTCACAATCCATGACCAGGCCGATGGTGCCGGTGGGCGCGATCACGGTGGCCTGCGCATTGCGGTAGCCGTGCTGCTCGCCAAGGGTCAGCGCCTCGTCCCAGGCCTGCTTGGCAAGGTTGACCAGCGTTTGGTCCGGGCAATTGGCGTGATCCAGGGCGACCGGGTTCACGTTGACCTCTTCATAGCCCTCGGTCTTGCCGTAGGCCGCCGCGCGGTGGTTGCGCATCACCCGCAGCATGTGCTCGCGGTTCTTGGCGAAACCCGCGAAGGGGCCCAGTTCGGACGCGATCTCGGCCGAGGTGGCGTAGGAGACGCCGGTCATGATCGCGGTCAGCGCGCCACACAGCGCCCGCCCCTCTGCGCTGTCATAGGAGTGCCCCATGTTCATCAGCAGACCGCCGATGTTGGCGAAGCCCAGACCCAGCGTGCGGAAGTCATAGGAGCGTTGCGCGATCTCCTTGGACGGGAACTGCGCCATCATCACCGACACTTCCAGCGTCAGCGTCCAGAGGCGGCAGGCGTGCATGTAGCTTTCCGCATCGAACGCGCCGCCGGTGTAGAACGTCAGCAGGTTCATCGAGGCCAGGTTACAGGCGGTGTCGTCCAGGAACATGTATTCCGAACACGGGTTCGATCCCCGGATCGCACCATCTTCCGGGCAGGTGTGCCAGGCGTTGACCGTGTCGTGGTACTGGATGCCGGGATCGGCGCAGGCCCAGGCCGCGTGGCCGACCTTTTCCCACAAATCCCGGGCCTTGATGGTCTTGGCGACCTTGCCGTCGCGGCGGTTGAGCAGTTCCCAATCATCGTCGTTCTCGACGGCCTTCAGGAAGGCATCGGTGACGCGGATGGAGTTGTTGGAGTTCTGGCCAGAAACCGACGAATAGGCCTCCGAATCCCAATCCGTGTCGTAGGTCGGAAACTCGATCGACGTGTGACCCTGCTTGGCATAATCCAGCACGCGCTTCACGTAAGTCTCTGGGATCGCGACCTTTTTGGCTTCGCGGATCGCCTGCTTCAGGCTCTCGTTCTTGGTCGGGTCGACGGCATCTTCCAGTGTGCCGTCCCAGGTCTTGATCGCGCCGAAAATGCCGTTGAGCATCTTCTCGTGCATTTTGGAGCCGGCAACAATCGAAGCAACCTTCTGCTCCTCCAGCACCTTCCACTCGATGAAATCCTCGATATCGGGGTGATCGGCATCGACGATGACCATCTTCGCCGCGCGCCGCGTGGTGCCGCCGGACTTGATCGCGCCCGCCGCGCGGTCACCGATTTTCAGGAACCCCATCAGGCCGGAAGACTTGCCGCCGCCAGACAGCTTCTCGCCTTCGCCCCGCAGGTGGCTGAAGTTGGTGCCGGTGCCCGAGCCGTACTTGAACAGACGTGCCTCGCGCACCCACAGGTCCATGATCCCGCCGTCGTTCACCAGATCATCCTGCACGCCCTGGATGAAGCAGGCGTGGGGCTGCGGGTGCTCATAGGAAGAGGTGGATTTCGTCAGCTTGCCGGTCTTGTAGTCGACATAGTGGTGACCTTGGGCCGGGCCGTCGATGCCATAGGCCCAATGCAGGCCGGTGTTGAACCACTGCGGGCTATTGGGCGCGGCCATCTGGCGCGCCAGCATCAGCTGCATCTCATCAAGATAGGCCTGAGCGTCGGCTTCCGTGCTGAAGTAGCCGCCCTTCCAGCCCCAATAGGCCCAAGCGCCCGCGAGGCGCCGGAAGACCTGCTTGGCGGACGTTTCGCCACCATAACGCTGGTCCTCCGGCATAGCCTCCAGCGCCTTTTCGTCGGCCACGTGGCGCTGAAGGAATGTGGGTACGCCTTTTTCCTTCACGGGCTTCAACGCGGCGGGCACGCCCGCTTTGCGGAAGTATTTCTGGGCGATCACATCAGAGGCGACCTGGCTCCAGCCGGTCGGCACCTCGACATTGTCGAGCTTGAACACCACCGTGCCGTCGGGATTGCGAATCTCCGACGTGGTCGTGGTGAAAGTCTGATCCGCGTAGACGTCTGCGCCTTGCCGTGTAAATCGCCGTTCAATCTTCATGAAACTGCCTCTTGTTCTCACCAGAGCCTGTTGGCCCAATTCCCATAATCGCGGTCTGCCAGGGTCTTCTGCCCTCTAACCGTCTGTTCAATTCAGGGCACACTTTGCCCCCACGCCCACGCACATCCCTCCCGTCGGCCGCGAGGGTTGCCCGCGGTCGGCTGTAGATCTGTGCAGACGCGTCTTTTACGGAGGTATCCCTCTGTCCCCATCGGGTGGCGCTATATGTAGTGGCACCTGCTCCGACAGCCACTACCTGACGTATGGAGGCCCAATGGGTCAATCACTTTTTTGGCAAATTCGCGGGGAAAATATTCTTGCAATCACGCGCCAGATCAATGTGCCCCAAGCGACAGGCGATTCCCGAACAGGGGCGTTGGCGTTAACCTTTGAAGGGTTTTCCTTTAAACCGCGCAAGATAGCGGACGTCGCGGAAGTAAAGCCTTCACATTAACCCGACGCGGCCTTGTCTGCGGGCTGCGCGACGCGCCGGCCTACTCCTTCCACTACATATAGCATCTTTATGACAGAAAAGTCACAGGCCACACCATATGGCGGGCCGATGGCAGAATACTCTACAAGATGTTGGAAGTGGTCGGGGCGGCGAGATTCGAACTCACGACCCCCTGTACCCAAAACAGGTGCGCTACCAGACTGCGCCACGCCCCGACCGTGCGCTGCTCTTAGCGACAGACAGGCGGGGTGCGCAACCCCCTCCTGATCGCCTCAGTCGTCGCAAGGCCAAAGGGCCGTCTCTTGCGGCACGGAGGGGTGGCGCATTTCGCTGCCAGCCTCGATCCCCAGATCCTCGGCCATGCCGCCGTTGATCTCCAACACATAGACAATCTCGTCGCTGCCGCCGGGAATGGGGGTGCGATCAAGCGGCACCGCATTGGAATGGACATTCAGCACAAGGCCATTTTGATCGGCAAAGATCATATCCAGCGGGATCAGCGTATTCTCCATCCAGAAGCTGACCCGCTGGGGCCGCTCGTAGATGAACAACATGCCCGCAAGGCGCGCCATCTCTTCTACATGCATCAAGCCCTGGGCGCGCTCGCGCACGTCGTCGGCGATCTCGACCCGGAACCGCACCGTGCCCCAATCGCCCCGCAACTCCACCCGATCCGGCGCGCACCGCGCCGAGGCGGGCGCGGCGACCAATGCGCCGAGCGCCAAAGCCAGTACAATAACCAGAGTGCGTTGCATCGGCCGAGACCTCTCTTGTTCCAGTTGAGGCACAACAGCCCCGTGGAACAGGAGCCCGCGCCTATATCGTATCCCAGGTCCGCACATCCGCGGCCATTTTGCCGCGCGGACCATCGACGACCTTGATCGCCACCGCCTCGCCCGGCTGCAATTCCGTGAAGCCCGCGCGGCGCAGAACCTCGACATGGACGAACACGTCTTCGGATCTTCCGAAGACATTCGCGAAGCCAAAGCCCTTGGCCTTGTCAAACCACTTCACGCGGGCAGCGACAAGGGGCACGTCGGTCGCGTCGGGCAGGTCCGGGATGGGGCGCTCCTGGTCCTGCGTCTCTCCAAGGACCGCCTCGATGGCGATCACCTCGGTCGCCTGAAGGCCGCGCCCGGTCTCTTGGGTGCGCAACATCACGCGGGCGCCCTCGGCGATCGATCCGCGGCCGAAACTGCGCAGGACATTGGCGTGCAAAAGGATGTCCGGACCGCCCTCATCTGAGAGCACGAACCCGAAGCCCTTTGTCGTGTCGAACCACTTGACCTGACCTGCAACAGTCGGCCCAACGGCGCCTGATTCCGCGCGTCCCACCCAGCTATCTCCCGCCTCGTTAACCATGATTAATGGTGGCAAGGTTACACTCTTATACAAGGTGAAAGAGTTACGCGATTTCAGTTACTTGCAATTTCACGTTACGCGAAATTGCATATCGGCAACACTAAAGTCAGGTAACGTTCACGTAAGCTACGGGTTCAGGCGCTGAACGTCCCATGCCCCTTGCGCCCCTTCCCGACGCCAACGGAACCGGTCATGCAGGCGAAACGCGCCGTCGGCCCAGAACTCGATTTCGACCGGCGTGATGCGGATTCCGCCCCAAAATTCGGGGCGCGGTGGGTTGGGCCCTTTCTCGGCCGTGATCCGCGCCACATCCGCCATCAGCGATGTCCGCGAGCTCAGCGGTTTCGACTGGTCGGACGCCCAGGCCCCCAACCGGCTCTTGAGGGACCGGGAGGCATAGTAGGCATCGGCTTGCGGCCCCTCTTCCTTTTCGGTGATCCCCCTCACGCGGATTTGACGGCGCAGGCTCTTCCAGTGCATCACGAAGGCCGCCTTTCCGGTGGCCGCGATCTCTTGTCCCTTGGCCGAGCCATAGTTCGTGTAGAACACGAACCCGCCCTGCCCGTCGCCGTGGCACTCGATCTCCTTGAGCAGCACCATGCGCGCGTTCGGCAATCCCTCCGCATCCACCGTCGACAAGGCGATGGCGTTGGGGTCGTTAAGTTCCGAGGTCTCGGCCTCGGCCAACCATGTCTGCGCCAAGGCGAAGGGGTCGTCGCCTGCAAAAATCCCTGATCTCTCGCTCATTTCCTGCCTCCGGGTCGCTGTTGCACCTGAGCTAGCGGGCATCGCCCCTTCCGGCAAGGGCTGGCTTCTTCTTGAAGCCACCCCCTTCGAAGACCGGGCTTCTTCTTGAAGCCGTTCCCCATAACAACGGGCTTCTTCTTGAAGCCCTTGGGGGGATGGCCTACGAGAGAAGCAATCACGAATTAGCGAATGGAACACGACGATGGGTATGATGGACGGCAAGCGCGGACTGATTATGGGCCTCGCCAACGATAAATCCATCGCATGGGGGATCGCAAAGGCGGTCGCTGCGGAAGGGGCCGAACTGGCATTCTCGTATCAGGGCGACGCGCTCCTGAAGCGCGTGGGACCCTTGGCCGAGCAATTGGGATCGTCGCTGGTGATCCCCTGCGACGTGGGCGACGAGGCCTCGCTGGACGCGCTGTTCGAAAAGCTGGAGGCCGAGTGGGGCAATCTGGATTTCGTCGTCCATGCCATCGGCTTTTCCGACAAGAATGAGCTGCGCGGCCGCTACGTCGAAACCTCGCCCGCGAATTTCGAGATGACGATGAACATCTCGGTCTATTCCTTCACCGCCGTGTGCCAGCGCGCGGAAAAGATGATGAACAACGGCGGCAGCCTGCTGACGCTGACGTATTACGGTGCCGAAAAGGTCATGCCGCACTACAATGTCATGGGCGTGGCAAAGGCGGCGCTGGAGGCCTCCGTGATGTATCTGGCCGAGGATCTGGGCCGCGACGGCATCCGCGTCAATGCGATCAGCGCGGGCACGATCAAGACGCTGGCGGCCTCTGGCATCGGTGACTTCCGCTACATCCTGAAGTGGAACGAGAACAACTCGCCGCTCCGCCGCACCGTCACCCAGGACGAGGTCGGCAAATCCGCGCTCTACCTGCTCTCGGACCTGGGCTCCGCCGTCACCGGCGAGGTGCACCACGTCGACGCGGGCTACCATGTGATCGGCATGAAAAACCCCGAAGCCCCTGATATGAGCCTTGAGAAGAAGGGCGACTAAGCCATGACCACACAGCTTCCCCACGAAAAGGGCTTCCACATCTCCTGGGACCAGATCCACCGCGACAGCCGCGCGCTGGCGTGGCGGCTCGACAACAAGGGCCCCGACGATGGCGCCTGGCGCGCCGTGGTCGCGATCACCCGCGGCGGCATGGCGCCCGCGATGATCGTCGCGCGCGAGTTGGACATCCGCACCGTCGACACGATTTCCGTCGTCTCCTATCACTCCGGCGGCGGCAAGGCCGACCAACGGCGCGAGGCCCGCGTGCTGAAATCCCCCGACGCCGACGTCATGGGCGACGGCGAAGGCGTGCTGATCGTCGATGACCTGGTGGATTCGGGCAAAACGCTGGAACTCGTCCGCTCCCTCTACCCCAAAGCCCACTTCGCCACCGTCTACGCCAAACCCGAGGGCGAGCCGATGGTCGACACCTTCATCACCGGGGTGTCACAGGATACGTGGATCTTCTTCCCCTGGGATATGGCCCTGCAATACGTCGACCCCTATCGCGGGAAGGACTAGACGAGGGGCAAGATTGCGTCAGGTTTCGTTTGCCGGGACAGCTTTGTCGTTCGTAATTGTCGCGCACACCGCGCCCGAACCGAGGGGTGGGCGAGAAGCGCCCGCCCCGTGGGGGCGGTTCGGGCGCTGCCAAATCATAGATTTGGCAAGGGTGCCATAGTCTGACGGCGACAGACACAATAGTGTCTGTTCTGCGGACAAAGCCGCCGTTTGCCATCTTGACGCAAACATCCGCTTCGACACTTTTGCATTCTAGACGCTCTCCGAACACTCCAAAACATACGCTGCTAGAGTGTGTGCGGAGTGAATGACAAGCCGAGCGTGTCGCGGACGTATAGCGGCCGCCATGTGCTCTGCCTCGGTGCGACCGTGAGCGCCACTGCGCTTGTTTCTAAGATACATTGTCCCGTCCACGATGCTCCCAAGCCCAGAGGCGATTTTCTTTAAGTCTTTTGCCTCTAAGTCCTTTGGATTGATTCCAAGATCATCGCGGGTAATGCGCCACAAATCGTTGAGTGTGTCTCCGTTCTCATTGTACGCGATTGTCTTTTTGTTGAGGTACGCCTTGAACGTGGCTTCAAGCACATTGCCCGCATACTGCGCCGCTGCATTCGGATCGTCTTCGACTTGTTTCAAGGCCCGTTTCATTTCGACTTCGACGGCAGAAAGACCGCGCTGCGAAACCAATTCATCCAATGATGCAGTAGGCGTGGCGCTTGCGGTTCCGATATGTCCTCCATCGGAATAGCTCAGCCCGCAACGCGACAGAATTTTCCGTATGCGCTCCTGTCGCTGCTTCAAGATAACTGACCATTCAGGCACTTCAACACGCATCCAGTTAGCGCCGCTCGAAGGGTCCCAACCCGGATTCTCGAGAATATCCTCTAAAAGTGGGCCAAGTACTTTTATCGGTGACGGACTTTGCTTGTTAATGAGGCGCAGCCAATCGACGGTTTTTTGTACTTTATTTCCGCCGGGATTTTCTTCCGGCGCATCGGCATAGGCGAATAAGCGGTCAATATCCGCGTGCGTATAGTTGTCACTGAAAATCTCGCCGATGACGCCTATCACGGGCGACGGTATCTTTTCGTCCATAGCGCTGCCCTCATGCGGTGGACGCGCGCTCTATCCTTATTTGGTGGCTAACTTCAAGTGCCTGAAAGGTACTCCACAGGCTCCGGACTTCCCGTTTGCCTGAGCCAGGCCCTCGCAGAAAATCGCCTTAGCTGACATTAGCTGCATCGCAGACTTTGCTCATTTCGGCCTGAAACCTGCCATTCGCTGCACCCGTCTCACCCACTCAAACTCGCCCGCCTCCCACTCAACTCCTCAATCGCAATCGCCAGGTGCTTGTCCACAATCGCCTCGTCCCCTGCCGCCACCCGCACCTTGTGGGCCGCCATCAGCACATCCGCGTGGGTGTGTCCCGCAGGCGGCTCGAAGCGGTAGGAGGCCAGCTCGATCAGCATGCCGCACGGGTCACGGAAATAGATCGAGTTCATGAACCCCCGGTCCTTCTCGCCAGAATGCGCGATCCCCCGCGCGTCGAGGCGTTCGACCAACTGGCTGTACATCGACTGGCTGACCGAAAACGCCACGTGGTGCATCTGCCCCACCTCTTGTGCCGCCGCCTCGCCCGTGGGTTTGCGCGCCTCGTTGGTGAAGATGGTAATCAACCGCCCGTCGCCGGGATCGAAGTAGAGGTGCCCCTGGTCAGGGTCGTCCAGATTGGGCTGCTCGAAGATGAACGGCATCCCCAGAACCCCCTCCCAGAAATCAATCGAGGTCTGACGGTCCGCCCCCACCATCGTGATGTGGTGCAGGCCTTGCGATTGGAGTTTGTGCATGTCGGCTCCTTGGTCAGTGCATGGGCCCTCGCATCACCGCGCACACACCCGTTAACACTTTTATCACTATATTTCAGTCACTTAACCCCCTGCTCAAGCTTGAGCAGCCTGCATCACAGCCGCCGGATCTTCAGTTTCGTCAGGCGGTTCTGCTCCCGCTCCGCCACTTCAAACCGGAACCCGTGGAAGGCAAAACATTGCCCCGGCAGCGGGATCGTCTGGGCCTCGTGGATCACCAGGCCCGCGACCGTATTGGCCTCGTCATCGGGCAGGGTCCAGTCCGTGGCGCGGTTGAGATCGCGGATCGTCATGGCCCCGTCGATGGTGTAATTCCCCGCCGCATCGGTCCTCAGGACAGGCGCATCGGGCGTGTCGAATTCATCGGTGATCTCGCCCACGATCTCTTCCAGGATATCCTCCAGCGTGATCAACCCGCCAAGGGCGCCGTATTCATCCACGACCAGCGCAAAATGCGTGTGGCGGCGCAGGAACTGGCGCATCTGATCGTCGAGAGTGGTGGTTTCGGGCACAAAGTACGGCTCCATCGCCACATCGGCGATGTCGAACCCGGCCAGCCCCGGCGCATTGTCGCCGCGCGTCAGGCGATCGATGGCGCGCAACAGGTCCTTGGCGTGGACAACGCCCACGATGTTCTCGGAATCCTCGCGAAACACCGGCAGGCGTGTGTGGGGCGATTGCAGGGCCTGGCTAAGGATTTCCTCGGGGTCGGCGTCCGCATCGATCATCTCGATGCCCGAGCGGTGGAGCATGATCTCTTCCACCGTACGCTCATGCAGATCGAGCGCGCCCAGAAGGCGGTCCCGCTGCTCTTTCTCGACCGAGCCCTCCTGGTGGCCAATCGTCAAGGCGCCCATGATTTCCTCATGGACAGACAGCATGTTCGCGCCTGCGTCGATGCGCAGGCCAAAAAGGCGCAGCACGCCGCGCACCAGCAGGCGGACGATGGCGACCACGGGGGCCATGAGGCCGATGATGAACCCGATGGGCCGCGCGATGCGCGCGGCCGACACCTCAGGGTTGTTGATCGCATAAGTCTTGGGCAGCACCTCTGCAAAGATCAGAACCAGCGCGGTCATCACGAGGGTCGCGGCCACGATGGCCCCCTCTCCCAACAGCGTCGAGAACAGCGCCGTGGCCAGCGAGGTCGCCAGAATGTTCACCAGGTTGTTGCCCAGAAGGATGCCGCCGATCAGACGCTCGTTGTCCTCCTTCAACTCCAGCGCGCGTTCCGCGCCCTTGCCCCCCCACTCGCCCTTGTCGGCAATGGAGCGCAGCTTGCCGCGAGACGCCGCCGTCAGGGCCGTCTCGGAGCCCGAGAAGAAGCCCGAGCACACAAGCAGAAGGAAGATCACGCCGGCGATGATCCAGGTGGTGGGATCTTGCAGCGCGGCGGGATCGAAGAAGGGGGTGTCGTTTTCCATGGGGTGGTTATGGGGCCGGACGCGCGTCCATTCAAGGCGGCGTGCGTGCCGCAGATCGTGGGATTGAGTTTTTCTGGCAAGATGAAAGGGACGGCCCCCGTAGCGCTAGCGCGCGAGGGGGTGCTTATCGAGGACCAGTTGGCGCAGGCGCTCGTCGAGGATGTGGGTATAGATCTCGGTCGTGGCGATATCGGCATGGCCCAGAAGCGTCTGGATCGCGCGCAAATCAGCACCGTTCTGCAAGAGGTGCGTGGCGAAGGCGTGGCGCAGCGTGTGGGGCGTGACGCGGGCCGGATCGATGCCTGCCGTGACGCAAAGTTCCTTGATCAGTGTGAAGAACCGCACACGCGTGAGGTGCCCGGACTTGCCCCGTGAGGGGAAAGCGAAGGGGCTTTGGGGTTCTTCCTGGGTCTTGTCCAAATGCGCCAGCCAATCGATGATCGCGGCCCGCGCGGGCGGAGACAGGGGCACCATACGCTCTTTCCCGCCTTTGCCGAGGACGAGCAGCATGTTCGGATCACCGCGCAACGCCGAGACGGGGAGCGAGACCAGCTCCGTCACCCGCAGGCCCGTGGCATAAAGGATTTGCATCAGACAATGGTTGCGAAGACGCTCGGTCGGGTTGCGCCCGTGGGTTGCAGCCGCTGCCAGCAGGGCGTCGACCTCTTCGACGGAAAGCGTGGCGGGCAGTTTGCGCACCCGCGCAGGCCCGGTGATCTGTAGCGTCGGGTTGTCGGCACGCCAGCCTTCTTCATGAGCGAAGCGGAACAGTTGTTTCAACGACGAAAGCCGCCGGGCGCGGGTCGCGGGCGCAAGCCCCTCCGCCTCCAGGCTTGCGATATAGCCCTCCAGCGCCGCGCGGTCGGCCCCCGCAAAGCCGCCGCCCTTGGCCAGGGCCGCCATGGCGTCCCGCAGGTCGCGCCCATAGGCCAGCAAGGTGTTGCGCGCCGCGCCCTGTTCGGCGGCGGCGGCATCGAGGTAGAGCGCGATCCAGTCGGTATCGGTGGCGGGCGCGTTCACGGCCTAGCGCTCCAGAAGCAACAGTTGCAGGGCAGTGCGGCGGGCGACGTCCTCCAACCCGACCGAACGGAAGAGGACAAGCGCATCGGTCAGATCATCGGCATCCCCGGTTCCCCGCGCCAGCACTTGGGCGGCCCGCAAAAGCGCCTCTCCAAGGCGGTTCTCAGCCACGTAGGGGCTGTAGCGATGGGCCGGAAGGGGATCGGTGAAAGCACCGGCAATGGCGCGGTGGATCGGGTCATTGCCCGTATGCTCGACGGCCAGGCCGCGGGCGACGGCGAAAGCAAAACGCTCGGCTTCGTCCTGGGCGATAGCGGTTTGGGCCACCTCTTCGTAGATCGGCGACAAAAGGCCCACGCGCCGCGCAAGAATGCCCGCATCGCCCACCAGGGGCGTGCGCAGAAGGCGATCCGCGTAGATATCGGCGAAAGCGACTTGCAATCCAGCCTCGGCCATGGCGTCCCAGGCGGGCACCAGACGGCGGCTGGTTTCGACCGGATCGCCCGCCAAAAGGGCCGCGTCAAAGGCCTGAACCGCCTCAACCCGATCCCATACCGCCCCCGACGCCGAGGGGGCCTGGGCCGTGTAGATCGCCAGCCATTGCTGTGGTGCGATGGCGCCGGACCGGGTCAGCCGTTCGGCCGCGTCCAATTGCGCGCGCCAGCCCGCCAGCACGCTGAGGTCCGCGTGCACGAAGGCCAGCGGCAGCCCGGTGGCGTCAGGCCGCTCCGCGATGGCCATGCGCATCTGAAATTCCAACGCCGTCAGGTTCGTGTCGGGCGGCAGGGGCGGTTCCCCCTCGAACAATTCCGGGTCCAGGAAGCGGGCGATCAGATCGCCTTCGCCCTCGGTAATCTGGCCAAGGGCCTCTCCGGTATCCAGAAGCAGCACGGCGGCAGACCAGTCGCCGCCCCGCGCAAGGCAGAAGATCTGGGCGGGCAGCGTTGGCGCGATATCGGGGTTGGCGTTCATCGTGGCGCAGGCCCGGTTGGCGCGGTCGGTCAGCAACGAGACATCGAACCACCGGCGGAAGATGGCGGGGTCCGAGGGCCCTGCCCGCTCCATCAGCGCCTGCGCCGGATCAAGCGCGCCGCGCGTCAGCAACATGTCCAGGCGCGCGAGGAACAGGTCAGACCCTTCAGGCGGCGCGCCTTGGGGGGGATTCAACTCGGCCAGCGCCAGGGTCTGGGTGAAACTCTGCATCGCGGGCAGGCCCTGAACCGGCTGCGCGCGCATCAGCGCGGCAAGGGTTTGGGTGTCTGATGCGCCCCAAAGATCTGGCGGCAACCCGGTGATCGAGGCTGGCAGCAACCCCACCGCATCCAACTGGATCGCGTCCAGCGGCAACACCGTGATCGCGGGCGTAGAGGCATCGGTGGCGATATTGGCATGGGGCCGCGTGACCGTGTCCGACAGCCAATCGGGTGTGCCCAGGGGGGGCAAGCCGCTGGTGTCGATGTCCTGCGCCAGTGCCGCGCCGCCCAACAGGCAGCCCACCACGCAAAGGGTAACGCCGTTAGTCCACATCCAGATCAACCGGTTGCGTCACAGTTTGCACGTCGGGCTGCAAAAACCCGGAGTACGCATAGCCCACCAGCGCCACAGCGCCCAAGAGCAGCAAAACCAGCACCAAAAGTATGAGCCGCCCCATCGTCTCGCCCCCTGCTCCTTTGCAAAATGTCCGCCCGCACCCGCGCGCGACACCATCGGCGTTTGCCGCCGCTTGAGAGTTCATATAAGCCATGGACGGCGAGATTTCGCCACTGATCGGGGGATTTTTTTCAGCCATGGGCGAAAGCGCGCCACAGGAGTCGTCCAGACTGGCCAAAAGCGTTGTGCTGATTGGCATGATGGGCGCAGGAAAGACGGCGATCGGCCGCGCTTTGTCGACCACACTTGGGGTGCCGATGCGCGACTCGGACACCGAAATCGTGCAATCCGCGCGGCTTACCATCGCCGAGATCTTCGAACGCTACGGCGAGCCGTTCTTTCGCGAGAAAGAGGGGCAAGTGATCGCGCGCCTTCTTGACGGCCCGCCCTGCATCCTGTCCACCGGCGGCGGCGCGTGGTTGTCAGAAGAAAACCGCAAGATGCTTCTGTCGCGCGCCAGCGTGGTCTGGCTGGAGGCCGACCTGGCGCTGCTGTGGTCGCGGGTGAAACACAAGACCCACCGCCCGCTTCTGCGCACCGATGACCCTCGCGCCACCTTGGCCGAACTGCTGGAGGAGCGCACGCCTTCCTACGCACTCGCCCCCGCCAAAGTCACCGTGAAACCGGAATGGTCGATCGACCTCACCGCCGCGCAGGTGATGGACGTCTTGCGCCAGAATGGTACCCTATCAGAGGCCCCCGCCCGATGACGTCTTCCCCGATCGATACCGTCCATGTCGACCTTGGCGACCGCGCTTATGATGTCGAAATCGGCGCGGGCCTGCTGGCAATGGCGGGCGCGCGCATCGCCCCGCTTCTGGCCCGCCCCAAAGTCTGGATCGTGACCGAGGAAACCGTCGCCACCCTGCACCTTGGGACCTTGCGCGCGGGTCTGGGCGCCGCCGACATTGCGTCCGAAGTCTTGATCCTGCCGCCCGGTGAGGCCACGAAATCCTGGCCGCACCTGCAACGCGTCGCCGATTGGCTCTTGTCTGAACGGGTCGAACGCGCTGACATTGTCGTCGCATTTGGGGGTGGCGTGATCGGTGATCTTGTGGGCTTTGCCGCCGCGATCCACCGCCGGGGCATTCGTTTCGTGCAGATCCCCACCTCGCTTCTGGCCCAGGTCGACAGTTCTGTCGGCGGCAAGACCGGCATCAACGCGGCCCAGGGCAAGAACCTGATCGGTGCGTTTCACCAACCCTCGCGCGTGCTGGCCGATGTCGATGTCCTCGGCACGCTCAAGCCGCGCGATTTCCTTGCGGGTTACGGCGAAGTCGCCAAATACGGGATGCTCGGCGATGCGGATTTCTTTGCCTGGCTGGAGGTCAACGGCCCCGCCATGGCGGCGGGCGACGACGCGCTCCGGCAAGAGGCCGTGCGCCGATCGGTCCAGATGAAAGCCGACATCGTCATGCGCGACGAGACCGAGCAAGGCTGTCGCGCGCTCCTGAACCTCGGCCACACCTTCTGCCACGCGTTGGAGGCCGCCACCGGCTACTCGGACCGCTTGCTGCACGGGGAAGGCGTCGCCATCGGCTGCGCCCTGGCGTTCGAGCTGTCGTCACGCCTGGGCCTTTGCGCGCAGGAAGACCCAAGCCGTGTGCGCGCCCATCTGGCCGCCATAGGAACCAAGCGCGACCTTAGCGATATCCCCGGAGACCTCCCCGACGCGCGTGCGCTCCTGTCCCTGATGGGGCAAGACAAAAAGGTCGTCGCGGGCCAACTTCGCTTCATCCTTGCCCGCGGGATCGGCGACGCCTTCGTCACTGCCGACGTGCCCACGAAGGCCGTCGAGACCCTGCTGCAAGACGCTCTCGCCGCCCGTTAACGCCCCGGCCCCTTCCCCGTTCTTCAAATATCCCCGCCGGAGGCTCCGACACCGGCCACAGGCGCGACGCCCGAATGTCGCTTTCCGGCTTGCCCACCGGCGCGCCCCGGCCTCACATGGGAAAAACCACGACAGGAGGCAGCCCATGAAATCCCACACCCGTGTCTGTATCATCGGCGGCGGCGTCGTCGGCTGTTCCGTCGCCTATCACCTGACGAAACTGGGCTGGTCCGATGTCACGCTGCTGGAACGCTCCGAGTTGACGTCGGGGTCCACCTGGCACGCGGCGGGCGGGTTTCACACCCTCAACGGCGACACCAATATGGCCGCCCTCCAAGGCTACACGATCCGCCTCTACCGCGAATTGGAAGAGCTGACCGGCATGTCCTGTGGCCTGCACCACGTGGGTGGCGTGACATTGGCGGACACGCCAGAGCGGCTCGATATGCTGAAAGCCGAGCGCGCCAAGCACCGTTTCATGGGGCTGGAGACCGAGATTATCGGCCCTGATGACATCGCCAAGCTGGCCCCAATCACCAATACCGACGGCATCCTCGGGGGCCTCTACGACCCCCTCGACGGCCACCTTGACCCTTCTGGAACGACCTATGCATATGCCAAGGCCGCGCGCATGGGCGGGACGGAAATTCACCTGCATACCAAGGTGTTGCAGACCAACGCTCGTGTGGATGGATCGTGGGAGATCGTCACCGACAAGGGCACGATCATCGCCGAGCATCTGGTGAACGCCGCGGGCCTCTGGGCACGCGAAGTGGCGGCGATGGCCGGCTGCTACCTGCCCCTGCATCCGATGGAGCATCAGTACCTCGTCACCGAGGACACGCCCGAGATCTACGAGCGCGACACAGAGCACCCCCATGTGATGGACCCGGCGGGCGAATCCTATCTGCGGCAAGAAGGGCGCGGGCTGTGCATCGGCTTCTACGAGAAGACCTGCCGCCCCTGGGCCGTGGACGGCACCCCGTGGGACTTCGGCCACGAATTGCTGCCCGATGACTTCGACAAGATCGAGGACTCCATCGCTTTCGCTTTCCGCCGCTTCCCGGTGCTGGAACGCGCAGGCGTCAAATCCGTCATCCACGGCCCCTTTACCTTCGCGCCCGATGGCAACCCCCTGGTGGGTCCCGTGCCGGGCCTGCGCAACTACTGGTCGGCCTGCGGCGTGATGGCGGGCTTCAGCCAGGGCGGCGGCGTCGGCCTGTCGCTGGCCCAGTGGATGATCGAGGGCGAAGCCGAGCGGGACGTGATGGCCATGGACGTGGCGCGCTTCGGGCGGATCCTCACGCCAGCCTATACGTTGCCAAAGGTGGTGGAGAATTATCAGACACGGTTTTCCGTGGTCTACCCCAATGAAGAGCTTCCCGCCGCCCGCCCCTTCCGCACGACGCCGATGTATGACGTCTTCGATCAGATGGGCGCGGTCTGGGGCCAGCAATACGGGCTGGAGGTGCCGAATTACTTCGCCGAACCCGGCGAGCCCCGCTACGAGACACCGTCGTTCCGCCGCTCGAACGCTTGGGACGCCACCGCCCGCGAAGTCCGCGCGGTGCGCGAGGCGGTGGGCATCAACGAAGTGCAGAACTTCGGCAAATACGACGTGCAAGGCCCCGGCGCGCGGGCGTGGTTGGACCGGATCATGGCAGGCCGCATCCCCAACCCGGGCCGTCTGTCGCTGACACCCATGCTGTCGCCCAAAGGCAAGATCATCGGCGACTTTACGGTCACGTGCCTGTCAAAGACGCACTTCCAACTGACCGGATCCTACGGCGCGCAGGACTACCATATGCGCTGGTTCATGGCCAATCCGCCCGACGACGCGGGTGGGGACGTGACCCTCGATAACGTCTCGGATCGCCGCACCGGCTTCCAGATCGCCGGCCCCCGCGCGCGGGAGGTGTTGCAGGCCGTCGTCCGCGAGGACGTGAGCGACATGAAGTTCATGGACGCGCGCCAACTTGGCATCGGATATGCCACCGCCTTCGTGCAGCGGGTCAGCTACACCGGCGATCTGGGCTATGAGATCTATGTCGACGCGATGGAACAACGGGCGCTGTGGGATGTGCTGTGGAAGGCCGGAGAGCCGCTGGGAATGCGGCCCTTCGGGATGCGGGCGATGATGTCGCTCAGGCTGGATAAATTCTTCGGGTCGTGGATGCGAGAGTTCTCGCCAGACTATACGCCCGCCGAGACGGGGCTTGATCGTTTCATCGCCTGGAAGAAGAACGTGGACTTCATCGGGTGCGCCGCCGTGGAAGCAGAACGAACCAATGCGCCCAAACGCACCCTCGCCGCGTTCATCGTGGACGCGGATGACGCCGATGTCGTGGCCTACGAGCCGATCTGGATCGACGGCCAAGTGCAGGGCTTCTGCACCTCTGGTGGCTATTCGCACACCGCCCAGAAATCCGTGGCCCTCGGGTTTGTTCCCAGGGATCACGCAGTTGACGGGCTGGAGGTCGAGATCGAGATCCTGGGCCACATGCGCCCGGCCCGCCTGGTCACGGAACCGCTGTTCGACTTTGAGCACGCGCGGATGCGCGGATGAGGGGCCTGATCGTCCTGCTCGCCGCAGGCACATCAAGCCGTATGCGCGGCGCAGACAAGTTGCTGGAGTCGGTGGACGATCAGCCGCTTCTCCGGCTCATGGCCAAGCGCTGCGTGAAAGCTGGACCGACGCGGATCGTCCTTGGTCCGGACCAACCCAACCGACGCGCGGCGCTGGACGGCATCGACGTTGAGATCGTCGAAGCCGAGGGCACCGACGGTATGGCCGCCTCCCTTCGGGCGGGCGTCAGCGGATTGAAGAACCAAAGCGTCATGATCGCCTTGGCCGATATGCCCGAAATCACGGCAAGTGATTTGCATCTGCTTTTCAGCCTGCACGACCAGGGCCTCTCGCCGATCATCCAGGCGGCGGGCGAAGACGGCACTCCGGGACAACCCGTTGTTTTCGCGCCGAAATACCTCAAGCACCTTGGCAAGCTGCAAGGCGACGAAGGGGCGCGGTCGATCCTGAAGGCCCATGCCCGTGATGTTGCGCTGATCCCGTTGAAGGGTGATCGCGCCACCACGGACCTTGATACGCCCGAGGATTGGGCGACATGGCGGGCACACAGTTAGCGTCATGCGACGCGTGCCAACCCTTTCCAAAGCCCTGAAATGTAAAACGGACGACCTCAGCCCCCTGAGGTCGTCCGCAAAACTCATCACGCGACAAATCGTCTACTCGTTAAAGATCAACGCGATCACTCGTGACGCGTAGCTACAGTGTCCGGAGGGACGCGTGTGGTGCGAGCAACACGCGTCCCCTAGGCCGTCAGAGGCGAAGAAGTTTCGCCTCGTGGGCCTTAAGCGAGCGGCGCGCGGCCGCGTAGTCTGTCAGGCCGCCCTGGGTGGCAAGCTCGGGGAACAGCGCGAAGATCTCTTCGCGTGTCGCCTCGCCCATCGATCCCAGGGACTGGTCGCCGGGCTGGAAGCTTTCCGTCCAGGCGCCGTCCGACAGCACCACTTCGTGGCGGTCGAACATGAAGTGGATGTAGGTGGTGCGCATCGTATCCATGACGCTCACGCCCTGCTTGCCGATCAGGTGCTTGGCTGCGACCAGAACTTCGCTCTCTTCGAAGTAGAGTTGCGGAGTCTCGCCGGTGATCAGCACGCGGTGTTGCGGGCTGACCAGCATGTCACGCTCGGGCAGGTTGCGCCCCAGCGATCCAGCCTTGATCAGGATCGGCTTCAGGTTATCCCCTTTGGCCAGTTCCGTGCGGTTCAGTGTCCGGTTTCCGGTCCAACGGATCTCCTGGATGCCATTGTCGCGGGTGATGACCTTGTCGCCTTCGCGCAGGGTTTCCACCGGGACTTCACCACGTGGTGTGGCGATCATCGTCCCCGGCGTGAAGCAGGGGATGACGTTTTCGATTTCCTTGAACGTCAGGCGACCGGATTCTTCGGTCTGGGTGTCGTCCGTGTAGAAGATCACCGTGCCGGATTCGCCGGGCGTGCCGGTGGGGTCGATGGCATCGTCGAAGACAACCTTCAATGAGCCCGATCCCGTCAGGTCAAGGACATCTTCGTCCAGATCATCGGCGTCTTCGCCGCCGACAATCGTGTCGCCCACGCCTTCCTGGTAGTCGCCGGTCCCGTTGGGATCGGTAAAGGTGCCGACATTGAAGGTGTCGTCGCCGGTGCCACCGTCAAGGCTGTCTCCCCCCTGGCCACCGATGATCACATCATCGCCTTCGCCACCCAGAACGGTGTCGTCGTCGATGCCGCCATCCAGCGTATCGTCGCCGGTGCCGCCGTCGATCAGGTCGTTGTCGTCCTCGCCGTTGACCACGTCGTCCCCTGCGCCGGCGTTGATCGTGTCATCGCCATTGTTGAGGATCGGATCAGCAAAGAAGCCGTCATTCGGATCATCGATAAGGTTGGCCAGCGGATCACCCACGCCGCCGTCGATGGTGTCATCGCCATCGCCGGAGTTGATCAGGTCATCGCCCTCGCCGCCGACGATGCTGTCGTTGCCGTCACCGGTGGTGATGGTGTCCGCATCGGTGCCGCCGTCGATGACATTGTCACCGTCGCCCGCATCGATCAGGTCGGCATCATCGCCCGCATTGATCGTGTCATCGCCGTCACCGGTGGTGATGGTGTCCTTGTTGTCATCCGGGTCGTCGCCGGGGGTGACGATGAAGCCCGTTCCCGTGGTGCCGATCGGCACGCCGAGGTCAGGGTTGAACGAGCCCGGATTGTCCGAGTTGATCTCGTTGTCGCCGTCCAGATCGGTGATGCTGTCCGCACCGGTGGACCCGGTGATGGTGTCATTGCCGAGGCCACCGTCGATCGTGTCATCGCCGGACCCGCCGGTCAGGCTGTCGTCACCTTCGCCGCCGTCAAGGACGTCGTCGCCCGCCCCGCCGGTGACGCTATCGTTGCCATCGCCGCCAGAAACCGTGTCGTCGCCCTCTTCACCGCGCACGGTGTCGTCGCCGTCACCGCCCATGACGATGTCATCGCCGTTACCGCCAAGGACGCTATCGTTGTCGTCGCCGCCATCCACGGTGTCGTCGCCTTCACCCGCGTTGATGGTGTCGTCGCCGCCGTTGCCACGGATGCTGTCGTCGTCGCCGTCGGGACCATCGATGATGTCGCCGCCGCCATCGGTCGGGCCGTTGCTGTCGTCATAGAGCGGGTCCATGACCTCGTCGAACTCTTCGCCATCGACCACACCATCAGGGGCCTGCGGGGGAAGCAGCAGGTTTTCGATCTCACCGAAGGTGACTTCGACCCACTCGCCCTCATCGTTTTGCACTTCGACAGAGCCCGAGGTGCTGTCGCCGTCGCCATCGGGCGTTTCCACCAGGTTCCGGTGCGCCACGAAGTCCGTCAGATCAAGCGTATCGTTGTCATCGCCGAAGGTGTTGCCTTCCACGAAGATGGCGGTGTCGTTGTCGCCGTTCTCGTCCACTTCGTCCTGATCGATGAAGATGCTGTCCGCATCGCCACCGCCGATGATGCTGTCGCCCGCGCCGCCGATGATCGTGTCATCGCCTGCGTTGCCTTCCAGCGTATCGGAACCCCGACCACCCGAGATCTCATCGTCGCCGATGTTGCCCTGGATGAAGTCCTGGCCGTGGCCGCCTTCGATGACATCGTCACCCTGGCCGCCGAGGATGCTGTCGTCATCCACACCGCCGTCGATGGTGTCGTCGCCGGTGCCACCGGTGATGGTATCGGCGTCATCCTGGCCATAGATCAGGTCGTCGCCAGCACCGCCTTCAATGCTGTCGGCATTGTTGAGCGGATCAGGATCGGGCCCGAACGGTGCGCCGAAGCCGTCGTCGGCAAGGTCGACCCCATCGGGAGCAGGCGTTTCCAGCCCGCCGAAGATGGTGTCATTTCCGCCACCACCCGAAAGCGTGTCATTGCCCTCGGAACCGATGAGAAGGTCGTCGCCCCCGCCACCAAGGACGCTGTCATCGTCAATGCCCGCGTCCACGGTGTCATCGCCGGTGCCCGCGTCAATGACGTCGGCATCGTCGCCGGTGGTGATGAAGTCATCGCCCTCACCGCCGTTGACCGTGTCCTTGTCATCATCGGGGTCGCCGTCAGGCGCCACTGCGGGGATCGGGCCGTAACCGGGCCAACCCGCATCCAGCAGGTCGTTATCGCCGGAGGTGTCGATGGTGTCGTTGCCGTCACCGCCGTCAACCGAGTCCGCGCCGTCGCCACCGATGATGTCGTCATCCCCGGTGCCGCCTTCGATCACGTCGTCGCCCACGCCACCGTCAAGGGTGTCGTCGCCGCCGCCGCCTTGCAGCGTGTCGTCGCCTTCGTCACCGCTCAGATCGTCACCATCGTCGGTTGCGCCGCCGAAGATTTCGTCATCTCCGGTGCCGCCGGACACGGTGTCCGACCCCAAGCCTGCGTTGATAGTATCATCGCCGCCATTGCCCTCGATGACATCATCCAGGCCATCGGGCCCGTCGATGATGTCGCCGCCATTGTCCGTCGGTAGGTTGCCGTCGTCATAGCCGGGATTCATCAATTCGCCGGTCTCTTCGCCGTCGACGACGCCATCGGGCAGCGGATCGTTCAGAACGATCTCGATCTCCGAGAACTCGATCGTCACGGGATCGCCGTTGTCGTTGTTGTAAACGGCCGTGCCTTTCTCGCCCACGCCCAGCACGGGATCGTAGGAGGGATCGGTCTCGTCATAGACCAGCGACACAAGGTCCAGGCCACGCAGGTCAAGGACGTCACCGTCATCGCCATTCTCGGGGCCCGCTTCGTCACCGGGCTGGGTGCCGTCCGAGCCGCCGTCCACGGTGATCGGGCTGTCACCCGACAGGGTCGGATCAACAGTGAACACGTCGTCGCCGATGCCGCCGTCTGCGGTATCGCCTGCGCCGACCACAATGTCATCGTCGCCGTCGCCGCCGTCGATCACGTCGTCGCCTTCGCCACCCGCCAGGGTGTCCGAGCCGTCGCCGCCGTCGATGGTGTCGTCGCCCGCGCCACCTTCCACGTCGTCGTCGCCGTCGCCAGCCGTGACAGAGTCGTCACCGTCACCCGCTTCCACATCGTCGTCGCCGTCGCCCGCGTCGATGGTGTCGTCGCCGTCACCACCCGTTACGTCATCGTCGCCGTCCCCGGTTTCCACGTCGATGCCTTCATCCGCATCCGATCCGTCGATCACGTCATCGCCGGAACCGGTGATGACCTTCTCGATTTCCTCGAAGGTGATGTCAGCGGGATCATCGTCATCGGCGTCGAGGCCGTTGACGGTGCCCTCTTCAGGGTTGGTGCCGAATTCAACGGTCAGGTCGTCGGTCTGGTCGCCAAGGTCCAGCACGTCGCCCTCATCGCCATTCTCGGGACCATCGGGGTTGCCGTCGGTGCCGTCGGAACCGCCATCGATGGTGACATCGTTGGGTACGGTCGGGTCGGTTGCGTCCACGGTGAACACGTCGTCACCGGTGCCGCCATCGGCCACATCGTTGCCGCCGACCGCGATGTCGTCATCGCCTTCGCCGCCACTCAGCGTGTCATCGCCTTCGCCGCCTGCAATCACGTCCGCGCCGGTGCCGCCGTCGATGTCATCGTCGCCGCCCGCACCATTGATGGTGTCGTCGCCGCCGTTGCCCTCGATCGTGTCGTCGCCATCGGTGATGATGTCGCCGCCCTGATCGGTGGGCAGGTTGCTGTCGTCATAGCCGAGGACCATTTCCTCGCCCGTCTCCTCGCCGTCGACGATGCCGTCCTGCGGTGTCGGGTCTGCGCCGACCTCGATGGTGTGAACCGCCGAGTCCGTGCCGCCTGCCCCATCCGAGATGGTGTAGGACACGGTCGCCGTGCCCTCGAAACCCGCGGCGGGCGTAAAGGTGTAGACACCCTCGGTGCCAGTCGGGGTCAGCGTCCCCTGCGAGGCGGGAACCGTCGCCGAAGTGACCGTCAGGTCGGACGCCGGGTTATCCACGTCGCTGTCATTGGCAAGCAGGTTGATCTCGACCGCTGTCTCGAACTCGGTCGTATCGCCATCGTCCACCGCATCGGGGTCATCGTTGACCGGGGTGACCGATACAACGATATCCGCAGTGTCCGTGCCGCCATTCCCGTCCGAGATGGTGTAGGTGATCGTCGCCTCGCCGTTGAAGTTCTCGGCGGGCGTGAACAGCAATTCCCCAGCCACGATGGCCACGGTGCCCTGTTCGCTTGGCACGGAGGCGCCGGTGATCTCAAGCGTGTCGCCGTCCACATCGGTGTCGTTGTCGAGCACATCGATGGTGATCGCGGTATCCTCGGGCGTGGTGGCGGCGTCGTTTACCGCATCGGGCGCATCGTTGACCGGATCCACCGCGAGGGTGACCGTGGCCGTATCCGTGCCGCCATTGCCGTCGGAAATGGTGTAGGTGAAGCTGTCTACGCCGTTGAAGTCCTCATTCGGCGTATAGGTGTAGTCGCCATTGGCATCGACCGTGACCGTGCCGTTACTGGGGTCGGTGTTGGAGATCACTTCAAGCGTGTCACCGGCGTTGGGATCGGTGTCGTTGCCCAACACGTTGCCGGTGATGACGGTATCCTCGTCGCCAGAGTTGGCGTCATCCACCGCATCGGGATCTTCGTTGGTGGGATCCGTCAGGATCGTCTCGATGCCTTCAAAGGTCAGGACCGAGCCGTCCTCGAAAGTGACGGTACCGGCGGTGGCGCCGTCGTCATTGGCGTCTGCCGCATCGTTGATCGTCACCACACCCGCACCCCGCAGGTCGAGCACGTCGTTGTCGGTGGTCTCGTCGGGGCCATTGCCGCCATCGATGGTGTCGCCGTCGCCGTCCTCGGCAGAGCTCACGATGAACGTGTCATCGCCATCGTCGCCGAACAGCGCGTCCGTGCCGGTGCCGCCGGTCAGCGTGTCATCGCCGTCCTGGCCGTAGATCAGGTCGTCGCCCTCACCGCCGTCGAGATCGTCATTGCCGGGCGCGCCCGTGTCGACAACCAAGCCGCCCGTGTCGAAGTAGACGTCGGTGACGTTGATGCCGGAGTTGTTGGAACCGTCCTGCGTGTGGAAGATTTCGATCGAGGACACAGGGCCCGGGATCGTGACCAGAACGGAGTACTCGTCAGACGTGTCGGGCAGGTAGCCGCCATTGCTGTCAGCCGTGTCATTGCCCGTGACACCATCGGTGTCGAGCAGCGTCAGGTTATCGCCACCGTCAAGGATCACCTCGATGGGATCGCCGTTCGCATCGAACGCCTTGATGCGAACGATGCCGTCGCCGTCGATGTCATTGACGCGGAACGAGACGTTCTCGACCGGGTCGGAGAAGTCGAGCTTATAGGTGTCGGATTTCCCCTCACAACCGGTTTCGCTGTCAAGCGATGAGGTCGCGTCCACCGCACCAAGGGTGCCGGTGTCGATGCCAGCCACGTTCTGCGTGTCGGTCGAGATGTCGTCGGATGCGCCGCCGTCGGCCTCGGTGAAGGTCACCGTGACGTTGCCGGTATCCTGGCTGAAGTTCGGCGCACCGGTGTTGGGGGCAAGATCCCATTGGAACACTTCCCGCGTTGCACCGTCGCCGGAGACCGCGCTGCTTTGATCGCCATAGATGGTATCGTTGCCCGTTGAGCCGTCGATCTCGTCGTCGCCGGACCCGCCAGAGATAAGATCATCGCCTGCGCCCGCGTCGATGGTGTCATCGCCGCCATTGCCCATGATGATGTCATCGTCGCCATCGGCACCGTCGATGGTCTGCCCGCCGCCATCGGTGGGGGCGTTGGCATCATCGTAGCCCGGGGTCATCACCTCGCCGAAGTTCTCACCATCGACAACCTCGCCTTCGGGAAGCGGGTTCGTCACGGGATCGTTGGTGGTGGTGTAGAGGGCCACGTAATCGATGGAGCCCTGGAATTCCTTGTCGTACTCGCCGTCGTCCTTTTCGCGCGCGCCGAAGGTGAATTCCTCGTCGTCGTTGTCGGTCAGGTCGAAGGTCAGGCCGGTCTCGTCGGTCACGTGGGACTCGATCGCACCGGTCGTGAGGTTCTCGACAGTCAGGCGCGCGCCCGTGTCTTTGTCGAACGAGTATTTCACGTTGATGACATCACCGGGCGAGAAGAACCCGTTCGAGGTGCACAGCGTCGCCTTGTGATCGCCGTCATCGGTGTTGTGGTAGGACTGCACGCTACCGTCCTTCGTGACACGAATCTCGAAAAAGCCCTCATCGTCTTCGTCGATGTGCTTTTCGCCGCGCGACAGGATCACGTCCTCGGACGAGCCAGAGTGGGACGACTGCGTGAACTGCACCTCAAGGGTGCCGCGGTCCAGGTTGAACTGCTCGTCATCGGCCGAGCTGCTGCTGTCGGCGTTGACATCGAAAACCGTAGGATGAGAGTTGCTGCCCCCGCCGACATGCAACTGATCATTGGAGAAGGAGGGCGAGACGCCGTTGCCGTCGACCGCGTTGCCGTTTTGCGCGATGCCATCATCCAGCCCCGTGTCGGCGGTTTCATTGCCGGACAGGAAGTCCCACAGGCCGATCAGATCGGCCACGTTGCTCGGCTCATTGAAATTGGTCATCTCGCACTCTCCTATTGCCGGCCGAAAGCCGGCCATCCCACACACGCGGGTCACATCTCTGGTCAACTGTACGCGATACTGTGAACGGTCCAGGGGCGGCACGCACGCGACGTTTCCAAATGGAAGGAGAGGACGGGAACCGAGGTTCCACAGGCGACACCAGCGCCCTTAACGGACGCCAGACGCACCGACTAGCGAAGCGGTCGACCTCGACCGGCATCGTAACGGCAACACCCCTCCCGCGCTTCCACGCGACATTCGTGTGCGGCCGCCCCCGTGGCCTATTTGCAGACATCGCCCCCCAGTTGGGCTGACATTGGAATAGCGCAAAGGAAGAGGCCAAGAGAAGTTAAAATTTTCGGAAATGTGTCAGCAATAGGTTAACAACCGGGCGTTTCGGGTACCCAATCGCGGCAAAGACTACCGCAATTGTTTCGCAATCATAAAATCGCCACAATTCAACAGGCCCGTTTTTCCGTCCTTCCCCCTTGTTTTCAACATCGCCCTTCCATGGGGTCGCACAAAGAGGCACCGCACACCTTTTGATTGTCCGAAACTCGGCAACAATCGTTAACTGACGCAACGGAAACAGTCTGTTTTTTGGCTCCTTGGGCGCATCCCACCAAAACCTGACCTTTTCGACATGTTCATTGGGATAGTGGTTCCAGCGTCAGGGCGCCGTCCCTCGAATCAGTCGATTTCCTGGCCAGCGCGGGCCGGAAATCGGGCAAACACAAGGCAATGGCCTGTGCTGCACCGGGCAAAATGCGGCACGAAGCCGCCGAGCGCGCCCCAAAAATGCCCAATTTTCGACGCCAGGGGCCGCCGCCGGAAGGCGCCTCAGTCACGGCGTTTGCTATGGGAAGGGCTGGTACCCGAGGTCGGACTCGAACCGACAAGCCTTGCGGCGGGGGATTTTGAATCCCCTGCGTCTACCAATTCCGCCACTCGGGCCCTTGGGCGTGTGAGTAGCGAAGCTCGGGAACCTCGTCCAGCCCAAATTCAAGTCGCAACGCGCAAGACGCAGAGGGGCAGGAGGTTGGGTGCAGGAGGTTGGGTGCAGGACGTGGGTGCAGGACGTGGCGACACGCGCCCGCTGGTCCGCATCGAATAGATTTGTTAAGCGGTCCCGGAATTGCGCAGGTTCGGCCCCTGCCCCACCGGAGACACGCCCATGACGGCCCTACCCAGCGACGCGATCCCGACATCGCAGCGCCTTGCTCAACTGACCGATGATGCGCCCCAGGAGACCGTCACACTGGGGTGGGTTCTGGAGCAGATGCAGGAACGCGCGTTCGGCCTGTTTCTTCTGGTGCTGGCCCTGCCGTGCTGCATCCCCTTCGTTTACGGCTTGCCGCAGGTCGTGGCCATGCCGCTGATGCTGATCTCTGTCCAGATCGTGTTTGGCCGCAAGTCGCCCTGGCTGCCCGAGCGTCTGGCGGGTCGCACGGTCTCGGCCGAGGGGTTGCAAGGCCTCTCGTTGCGCGCGGGGCCATGGCTGCGCCGGATCGAGGCCGTCAGCCGCCCAAGGCTCACGGCGCTGACGCGTCCGCCGCTTGACCGCTTCGTAGGGCTGGCCCTGGTGGCGTTCAGCGCGTCGATCCTGGTGCCGCTGCCGCTGACCAACACGGTGCCCGGCTTCGCCGTCGTCGTCGTCGCGATGGGCCTGTTGCAACGCGATGGCATTCTGGTCATCCTTGGCGCGCTTCTGGGCACAGCCTGGATCGCGGCGCTGGTGCTGACCGGTGCCTCGCTTATCAGCCTGATCATGGGGTGGGTTGGCTTATGATGGCGCTTGCGACACGCCGCAATCTGATCGCTCTGGCGGGCCTTGGGTCCCTGGGGTTGTTCCTGGGCGCGCTCTACTTCCAGTATGTCGTGGGGCTGCTGCCCTGCGTCATGTGCATGTGGCAACGCTGGCCCCACCGCATCGCGATCGCGCTGGCGGTTGTGGGCGTGGTCTTCCCCCGGGCCGTCATCGTGGGACTGGGGGCGGCCACTGCGCTGGTCGGCGCGGGGCTGGCGCTGCTGCACACGGGCGTTGAGCGCGCGTGGTGGGAGGGGCCGCAGGTCTGCGGCGACTCTGCCGCACAAGACCTTGGCGGCCTGTCGACGGAAGAGCTGTTCGACACGACCACCGGCCCGGCAATCGTGATGTGCAACGAGGCCGCGTGGATGTTCGCGGGCCTGTCGATGGCCAGCTGGAACGGGATCATCTGTCTGGGACTGGCGGGCATCTGGGGGATGGCCGCACTCCGTTCCCCGGGCTGAAGCCCGATCTACGCCACGCCTACAAGACGCCTACAAGACGCCTACAAGGCACCTGCCGCAGACCGGGCCCTGGCCCGGGTGCCCGACGAAAGGCTGCGCGCCCCTCTCAGTGCAGCGTGAACTCTCCCACCACGTTGCGCCACTCTCCGGGGGCGATCATCTTGCGGTGGGTGAAACGCACGGAATGCAGGGGCCCTTCGATCTTGTCCTGCCAGAACTCGATGAACCCGAACAGCTTCGGGTAGTCGGGCGCCAGATCGTATTCCTGCCAGACGAATGTGTTCAGCACATTTCGGTAATCGGGCATCCTGTAGAACATCTCGGCCGTGGTCAGCCCATAGCCGTTCAGCATCAATTCGGTCTCTTTCATGCCTGTCTCCTTTGCTCGGGGTCTCCCTCCTGGGATCAGCTTGCCGGGAAAATCCTAATATTCCAAGAAAACAAAGTATTAGCAGGCAGTTGCGTGGGCTGCCAAATGACCCCGCCCCCATTGCACCCCATATCCCGTAGCGATATAGTCAGGCTCAACAAAATATAGCGCATAACACGACCAACGGGCGGACCCATGACCGACACTCCTGAACCCCCTGAGAATGGCGGCGAAACGCTGCCCGAGCGGCCCGAATATACCGGGCCCTCGATCGATATCTCGGCGGAGATGAAGACCTCGTTCCTCGACTATGCGATGTCGGTGATCATTTCCCGCGCGATCCCGGATCTGCGCGACGGCCTCAAGCCTGTTCACCGCCGAATCCTCTTC
This sequence comes from Gymnodinialimonas phycosphaerae, assembly GCF_019195455.1. Taxonomy (NCBI): domain Bacteria; kingdom Pseudomonadati; phylum Pseudomonadota; class Alphaproteobacteria; order Rhodobacterales; family Paracoccaceae; genus Gymnodinialimonas; species Gymnodinialimonas phycosphaerae. The sequence goes on from NZ_JAIMBW010000001.1 coordinate 1,261,059, forward strand.
GCGATGCACGAGACGGGCAACACGCACGAGAAATCCTACCGCAAATCCGCCCGCCCCGTGGGCGACGTGATGGGCCAGTACCACCCTCACGGCGATAGCGCGATTTACGATGCTTTGGTTCGCATGGCGCAGGATTTCTCCATGTCCCTGCCGCTTCTGGATGGGCAGGGCAACTTCGGCTCCATGGACGGCGATAACCCCGCCGCCATGCGTTACACAGAGGTGCGCATGGACGCGCCCGCCGCCTATCTGCTGGAAGATATCGACAAGGATACTGTCGATTTCCAGGACAACTATGACGGCAAGCAGCAGGAACCAAGCGTTCTGCCCGCCCGCTTCCCCAATATGCTGGTCAACGGCGCGGGCGGCATTGCCGTCGGCATGGCCACGAACATTCCGCCCCACAACCTGGGCGAAGTGATCGACGCCTGTCAGGCGTTGATCGAAATGCCGGATCTATCCTCGGAAGAGTTGATCGCCTATGTCCCCGCCCCGGATTTCCCGACCGGCGGGATCATCCTTGGCCGATCCGGCGCCCACAAGGCGTATATCGAAGGGCGCGGCTCTGTCATCATTCGCGCCAAGACCCGCATCGAGGAAATCCGCAAGGACCGCTATGCCATCGTCATCGACGAGATCCCCTACCAGGTGAACAAGGCCAGCATGATCGAGCGGATCGCCGAACTGGTGCGCGACAAGAAGATCGACGGCATCAGCGGCGTGGCGGACGAAAGCGACCGCATCGGCGTGCGCGTCGTGGTCGAATTGAAGCGCGACGCGACGCCCGAGGTCGTGCTGAACCAGCTCTTCCGGTTCACCCAGATGCAGACGTCTTTTGGCTGCAACATGCTGGCGCTGAACGGCGGCAAGCCCGAGCAGTTGACCCTGCGCGGGTTTCTGACCGCCTTCCTCGACTTCCGCGAAGACGTCGTGGCGCGCCGCACCGCGTTTGAACTCCGCAAGGCCCGCGACCGGGCCCATGTGCTCTGTGGTCTGGCTGTCGCCGTCTCCAACGTCGATGAGGTCGTGGCCACCATCCGCGCCAGTGCCGATGCGCCCGCCGCGCGCGCCGCGCTGATGACGCGCGCCTGGCCTGCCGAGGAAATCCTGCCGTTCATCAAGCTGATCGATGATCCGACCCATACGGCCAACGAGGACGGCACTTATAATCTGTCCGAGACGCAAGCCCGCGCCATTCTGGAACTGCGCCTGCAACGCCTGACGCAACTGGGCGTCAAGGAAGTCACCGACGAGTTGCAAGAGCTGGCAGGCAAGATCAAGGACTACCTAGCGATCCTCGCCTCGCGGGAGCGTATCCTAGAAATCATCTCAAACGAACTGGCCGAAGTCCGCGAGAAGTTCGCCGTGGATCGCCGCACGCAAATCGTCGATTGGTCTGGCGACATGGACGACGAGGACCTGATCGAGCGCGAGGATATGGTCGTCACGATTACGGCGGGCGGCTATATCAAACGGACGCCGCTGGCCGATTTCCGCGCCCAGAAGCGCGGCGGCAAGGGGGTCGCTGGCGGCTCGATGAAGGACGACGACGTCGTTACCTCGATGTTCGTCGCCAACACCCACACGCCGCTGTTGTTCTTCACCACCGGCGGCATGGTCTACAAGCTGAAGACCTGGCGCTTGCCCTCCGGCTCGCGGTCTTCTCGTGGCAAGGCGATCGTGAACATCCTGCCCATTGAAATCGGTACCGGGATTGCCGCAATCATGCCCGTGGACCGGGACGAAGATCACTGGGATGAATTGCAGGTCGTCTTCTGTACCGACCGCGGCACCGTGCGCCGCAATGCGCTCTCGGATTTCGCCAATGTCATGCGCAACGGCAAGATCGCGATGAAGTTTGAAGGCGAAAGCGAAGGCTGGCGTCTGATTAACGCGCGCATCGCGTCGAACGACGACGATGTGATGCTGGTCACAAAACAGGGCCGCGCGATCCGCTTCCCGGCGACAGACGTGCGGGTGTTCAACTCCCGCGCGTCGACCGGTGTGCGCGGTATCCGCCTGGGTAAGGATGATGAGGTCGTGTCGATGTCGATCATCCGGCACTTCGAGGCAGAGGCGTCCGAGCGCGCCGCGTACCTCAAGCAACGCCGCCTGATGGCTGGCGCCCCTGAGGAAGAAGTGGATACGGACGAGGAAGTCGTCGCCGAAGGCCAGCTATCGCCCGAGCGCTACGCCGAGATGTCCGCCGCCGAAGACCTGATCCTGACGATCACGTCGGGCGGTCTTGGCAAGCTGTCCAGCAGCCACGACTACCCCGTGCGCGGGCGCGGGGGCCAAGGGGTCGGCGCCATCGACAAGGCGATGCGCGGTGGCACGCTGGTGGCCAGCTTCCCGGTGGAAATGGACGACCAGATCATGCTGGCGACCTCCACCGGCCAGTCCATCCGCGTGCCGATTGACGGCATCTCCTTCCGGTCGCGGTCTGCGGGCGGCGTGAAAGTGTTCAACACCGCCAAGAACGAGGACATCGTGTCCGTGGCCTATATCGCCGACCAAGGTGATGAGGATGCGGAGATCGTGGATGAGGGCGGGCCTCCCGAGGGTGACAATGCTTGATATGTGGCCCTTCTTTCTGCTGATCGCCGTGTTTGTCGGGTTCAGCATCTACATGGCGCGCACCATGGGGTCCGGGAAAGAGGGGTCTTATGCCGCGCTCATGCGCCGCCAGAATGAGTTGATGGAGGCGCAGGTCACCCTGCTGGCGGACCATTTGACCGAAGCGCGCAGGCTTGCCAATGCGCTGGAGGGCCTTGCGAAAAAGGACGCCCACCCATGAGCCAGGACATGTTCCTGACCATCGCGTTCTCTGCGATGATTGCCACCACGCTGGAACGCCGTTGTGGATGACGGCCTGGCCCTTATCGGCCGCCTGCTGCTCGCGTCGCTCATGCTGGCGGGGACCGTACAGAAGATCACCGACCCCTCCGGCGCGGGCGCCCTCCTCACCCTCGCAAACCTGCCGCTGTGGCTGCTGTGGCCTGCGGGCATCTTCACCACCATCGCGGGCGTGGGCCTCGCGCTTGGCATCTACACCCGCCCCCTGGCCATCGCCGCCGCAGGCTATTGCATCGTCACCAGCACCTTCCACATCCTTATGGACGACCCCTGGCAAATGACCATCGCCTTCAAGAACTGGACCATCGCGGGCGGCTATTTGGTGCTGGCTGCCCATGGACCTGGCAGGTTGGCCCTTTCCATGGGCCGCGCTACGTCCTAAATCCCCCCCCATGACACAAACTCCACAGCTTACAATCATCGGCGGCGGAATGGCCGGGTCCGAGGCCGCCTGGCAGGCCGCCAACATGGGCATCTCCGTGCGGATCATCGAGATGCGCCCACAGGTCGAAACCTTCGCCCACCGCACCGGAAACATGGCGGAAATGGTCTGCTCCAACTCCTTCCGCAGCGATGACAGCGAACAAAACGCCGTGGGCTTGCTGCATTGGGAAATGCGGGCCGCAGATAGCATCATCATGCACACCGCCGACGAACACAAACTGCCCGCAGGCGGCGCGCTGGCCGTGGACCGTGACCCCTTCGCCGAGACTGTCACCGCCAAACTGGCCGCCCATCCCAACATCGACATCACCTATGGCGAAGTCACCGACCTGCCTGAAACCGGCCCCACCATCATCGCCACAGGCCCCCTCACCGGCTCTGCCCTCGCCGACGCCATCGCCAAGGAAGCGGGGCAAGACGCCTTGGCGTTCTTCGATGCCATCGCCCCCATCGTCTACGCCGACAGCATCGACATGGGACTAGCCTGGCGCCAGTCGCGCTATGACAAGGGCGACACGTTGGAAGAACAAGAGGCCTACATCAATTGCCCCCTCACCCATGAACAATACGAGGCGTTCATCGACGCGCTGCTGGCCGCCGAAAAGACCCAGTTCAAGGAAGGCGAGACCGCCGGTTATTTCGACGGCTGCCTGCCGATCGAGGTCATGGCCGAACGGGGCCGCGAAACCCTGCGCTATGGCCCGATGAAGCCCGTGGGCCTGACCAACCCCCATGATCCGCAAACCAAAGCCCACGCCGTCGTGCAACTCCGCCGTGATAACGCCTTGGGAACGCTCTATAATATCGTGGGCTTCCAGACCAAGATGACCTACGGCGCGCAAAAACGCGTCTTCGCGATGATCCCCGGCCTCCAGGACGCCTCCTTCGCGCGGCTCGGTGGCATCCACCGCAACACCTTCATCAACTCCCCCACGCTTCTGGACGCGCAGATGCGCCTGCGCACAAAGCCCCACATCCGCTTTGCGGGCCAGATCACCGGCGTGGAAGGCTACGTCGAATCCGCCTCCATGGGGCTTCTCGCGGGCCGCATGGCCGCCGCAGAGATCATGGGCGAGACACTGCCCGATGTCCCCGACACCACCGCCATGGGCGCGCTTGTCACCCACATCACCGGCGGCGCGGAGGCCAAGACCTTCCAGCCGATGAACGTGAACTTCGGGCTTTTCCCCCCGGTCGAAGGCCTCAAGTCTGGTCGCCGAGGCCGCAAGGACCGCTACAAGGCCTATACCGATCGCGCCAAGGCCGCTTGGACAGGCTGGCTCACGCCCACTTCACAAGCAGCGGAGTGATCTGGACGCGCGCCCGCCCCCCGCGCTAGGCTGGCCCCATGAAAAGCCCCATGGACGCCAAACTCTGGACCCCGCGCTCGGTCGAAGACACCCAAGCCCTCTATGCCGATTGGGCGCGGGCCTATGACGCCGACATGGCGCGCATGTCCTACGCCACGCCCGACCGCATCGCGCGGGCGCTGGCCGCCACGGACCTTCCCAAGGATGCCGCCGTGCTGGATTTCGGCTGCGGCACGGGCCTGTCGGGCGCGGCGCTGCGGGCGGCGGGCTTCACCCGGATCGACGGCACCGATATCTCGCCCGAGATGTTGCAGGTCGCCCGCGCCAAGGGCCTTTATGACACAGTGATTCCCGGCACCCCCGGCGCGGTTCCAGGCGCGCCCGGCGATTATGCGGCCATCGTGGCCACTGGCGTGATCAGCCTTGGGGCCGCGCCGCCGTCGATGCTGCATGTGCTGCTGAAGGCGCTGCGCCCGGGCGGGCGTCTGGCGTTCAGCTACAACGATCCGACCCTTGCGGATTCCACCTACATCGCGGCGCTGGATCAGGCGTTGGACACCCTTGCCACGCGAGAGCATCGCCAACACGGCCCCCACCTGAATGAGAAGGTCACAGGCTCCGACGTCATCATCCTGCGGCGCGCGTGACCCATTGATCACCCGCTTCGCCCCCTCGCCCACCGGGCCGCTGCATCTGGGACACGCCTATTCCGCGCTTCTCGCCCACGACATGGCCCGCGCCGAGAACGGCACGTTTCTCCTGCGGATCGAGGATATCGACCGTCAGCGCGCCAAGCCCGAATGGGAGGCGCAGATCATCGATGATCTGACATGGCTGGGGATCACATGGGACGCCGCGCCGCTGCGCCAGTCCGACCGCCTGCCCGCCTACCGCGCCGCGCTGGAAACCTTGTGGCGTAAGCATCTGATCTACCCCTGCACCTGCAACCGCCGCGATATCCTCGCCGCCGCCGCCGCCCCCCATGAGGGCGAGCCGTCCATGGGCCCCGACGGCGTGATCTACCCCGGCACCTGCCGCGCGGGGTTCCCGACGCGGGACCAGCTCTATGAAAACCCGCCGCTTCCCGAAGGCGTCACCCTGCGCCTTTCCATGGAAGAGGCGATTGAGCGCACGATGGAGGACCGGATCACCGAAAAGGGCCCAGAGGCTTTCGCAGGTTTCACCGAAACAGGCCATGCGCCCCTCGGCTACGTTGAATTCACCGCCACTCAGATGGCGCGTGATGTGGGCGACATCGTCTTGTCCCGCAAGGATTTCCTCGGCTCCTACCACCTGTCGGTGGTGCTCGATGACGCGGACCAAGGCATCACCCACGTGATCCGGGGCGAAGATCTGTATGAGGCCACCAAGATCCACGTCATCTTGCAACGCCTCCTCGGTTTGCCCGTGCCGATCTACCACCACCACCGCCTGATCCGTGACGAAGCGGGCAGCCGGCTGGCCAAACGCGACGACGCCCGCGCCATCGCCACCTACCGCGCCGAGGGGGCCTCGCCCGAGGATATCCGCGCCATGGTCGGCCTCTGAGCCTGCCGATTGCGGATTTCGAATTGCGGTTTGCGGATTGTAGATTGCGGTCCTGGGGCGGCGTGCACGGGGTTAACAGAACCTAAACAAAAATCACTTATATATTTAGGATCAATGGTTTAACCCATGTGCTCAAGCTTGAGCACCCCTACTCAGGCGCCATCAATTCCACCTCTTCACCGCCGACAACCGAGGTATAAAAACACACCCGCCGGTTCGTATGGCACGCGGGCCCCTCCTGCCGGACAACCGCCAACAGGCAATCCCGGTCGCAATCGATCCGCAAATCCACCAGCTCCTGCGTATGGCCAGAGGTCTCCCCCTTCACCCAGAACGCCTGCCGCGAGCGGCTCCAATAGGTCACCCGCTTGGTCGCCAGGGTCCTTGAAACCGCGTCAGCGTTCATCCACGCAAGCATCAAGACCTCGCCCGTGCCCTCCTGCTGCGCGATGCAGGGGATCAAGCCATTGGCATCATAGCGAAGTGTGGCCGGATCGAATTCCGTCATGGGACGTGCCTCTTTGCAATTTGTTCAAGCGCCGCTACTTAAGGCAAGTCGGACCGGAAAGGCAAAGTGATGACGAGCGATAACGACCTGATCAAGCTCTACTCCCAACGCATTCTTGCGTTGGCCGCCGATATTCCCCATCGCGGCAGGCTTGATGCACCCCAGGCGAGTGTCAGGAAACGCGCGCCGCTTTGCGGGTCGACAGTGACGGTGGACCTGTCGCTGAGCGACGGCCGGATCTCGGACTTCGCCCAGGATGTGAAAGCCTGTGCCCTCGGCCAAGCCGCTGCGGCCCTGCTGGGACAGCACATCATCGGCCGCACCCGCAACGAGATCGAGACCGCACGGGATGCGCTGCGAGCGATGCTGAAAGAAGACGGAACAGCGCCGGGTGCCCCGTGGGAGGGCTACGAGATGTTGGAACCGGCGCGGGATTACAGCAACCGCCACGCCTCCATCATGCTGTCACTCGACGCCACCGCAGAGGCCATGGCCGAAGCCGAGCGCGCCGCCTGCGCCTGAGCGCATCCAGTCTTTTGCAAAAGACTGTCAAGATCCTTGCAAGGATCTTGTCGGGCCCCTTCAACATGACCGCGGACAAAAAAACCGCCGCGCACCCCGGACAAGGATGGCGGCGGAAGTATGCAGATCCGAGGCGTCCCGAGGCAAGGGACATTGGGTTGAGGCAAATCATGTTCGGGCCGGGACAAATGGCGCAAACGAAACCCTGTGGATCGCAGGTAGAACTGGGTAAAGACGTCAGATCAGACCGGGCAGATACAGCATCCCCATGGTCAGCGCCGCCAAGGCCACCACGCCCCCCAAGTCATACATCAGCGTGTCGCGGGACTGTGCGAGGATCTGTGTGGCTTGAGCAATCATGGCGGCGTCTCCTGTCGTGGTTAACATATCTTGCTAACGTCTTTGTTGTTCCTTTGTTCCCACATTCGATTAAATTTGTAAAGAACTTTTTGAGAACATTTGAGAACAAAGTGAGTTTTGTTCTGCTTTTGGACTTCTGAAACCCGTCCGCATCCCTAGCCGACGTCCAGCAGACGGATCGCCTTGTCCTGCTCCATCAACCACAGCAAGACCCGCGCCGATTGCCCCCTTGCGCCGGTCAACTCGGGGTCCAAGGTCAACAACGCCCGCGCGTCGCTTTGGGCCAGGGCCATCAGCGCGCCATGGGTTTCCAGATCGGCCACGCGGAAGCGCGGCAGGCCCGATTGCGCGGTGCCGATGACGTCGCCCGCCCCCCTGATCGCAAGATCTTCTTCCGAGATGCGGAAACCGTCCTCGGTCTCTCGCATCACTTGCAGGCGGCGGGTCGCCGTCTCGCCCAAAGGTGCGCGGTACATCAATAGGCAGGTCGATTCCGCAGATCCACGCCCCACCCTGCCCCGCAATTGGTGCAATTGCGCAAGGCCGAAGTTCTCGGCCTGCTCGATCACCATGATCGAGGCATTGGGCACATCCACACCGACCTCGATCACTGTCGTTGCCACAAGAACCCGCGTTTCACCGGCCTTGAAGGCAGCCATGATGGCGTCTTTCTCTTTCGGTTTCATCTGGCCGTGGACCAGCGCCACCTTGCCCTCTCCAAACGCCGCACGCAGCATCTTGAAGCGTTCTTCCGCCGCCGTGGCATCATAGACCTCGGATTCCTCGACCAGCGGACAGACCCAGTAGGCCTGCCGCCCCTCATCGAGCGCGCGGTGCAAATGGGCCACGACCTCATCCATCCGGGCGGTTGAGATCAGGGCCGTCTTCACCGGCGTGCGTCCGGGCGGTTTTTCATCCAGCACGCTCAGGTCCATGTCGCCGTATTGCGCAAGACTCAGCGTGCGCGGGATCGGCGTGGCGGTCATCACGAGGATGTCCGCCGCCTCGCCCTTCTGGCTGAGGCGCACCCGCTCGCGCACACCAAAGCGATGCTGTTCATCGACAACCGCAAGGCGCAGGCTGTTGAATTCGACATCGTCCTGGAACACCGCGTGGGTCCCCACGAGGATATGGATGTCACCGCGCTTCAGCGCTTCCAGCTTCGCGCGCCGCTCTGCCCCCTTGTCGGCGCCTGTGAAAATCTCACACACCACCCCCGCCGCATCAGCCAGCGGCTTGAGGTTCAGGTAATGCTGTCCGGCAAGGATCGAGGTCGGCGCCATCATCACTGCCTGCCCGCCCGCCTCCACCGCGATCAGCAGCGCCATCAGCGCCACCAGCGTCTTGCCCGAGCCCACGTCGCCCTGCAGCAAGCGGTTCATCCGGTGCGGCGCGGCCATGTCCGCGGCGATCTCCTTGACTGTCCGCGTCTGGGCACCCGTCGGGGTATAGGGAAGCGCTTTCAATACCTTGGCACGTAATGTGCCGTCGCCTTTGCTTTGAATTCCCGCCTTGCGGCGACGCGTGGCCCGGGCCAGCGCAAGGGTCAGTTGGTGCGCAAACAGTTCATCATAGGCGAGCCGTTCGCGTGGCGGCGCGGCGCGGCTGAGGTCGCTGGCGTTCCGGGGCGCGTGCACAGCCGTGATGGCGTCATGCCACGCGGGCCACTTCCGGTCCTTGACGGTATTCAGGTCGGCCCATTCCCCAAGAATATCGATCTTGGTCAATGCAGATTGCACCGCCTTGTGGACGCCGCGCTGCGTCAGGCCTTGGGCAAGGGGGTAGACCGGCTCATACTCCGGGATACCCAAAGCCTCTTCGGGGAGGAGCATGTGATCGGGATGGGCCATCTGGGCGATGCCGTCGTAAAGCTCTACCTTGCCGGACACGACGCGCCGCGCGCCGGGGGGATGCGCGCGCTCCAGGTAATCGCCGCGCGCGTGAAAGAAGATCAGGTGGAACGTAGTCTGCGCGTCCTCGACCTCGATCCGGTAGGGGCCGCGCCCTTTGGGTTTGATGTGGGTGCCGATGGTGACTTCCACGGTGGCGGGACCGGGCAGCGGCACCTCGCGGATGGAGGCGCGGCGGGTTCGGTCAAGGCCGCCTGCGGGCAGGGTGAAGATCAGGTCACGCGGCGTTTCGACGTGTATTCCAGCATAGTGCTTGGCGGTCTTCGGGCCGACACCGTCCAACGTCTCCAGCCCGGCAAAAAGCGGAAACAGAATCTCGGGGCGGCCTTTGGGGATATGATCAGCCATCGCCAATGCGGTCCAACCATTGATCCTCGGTCAGCAGTTCGATCCCCAGGTCTCGGGCCTTTTTCTCTTTCGAGCCCGCCCCCGGCCCTGCGACGACGATGTCGGTCTTGGCCGAGACCGAGCCGGAAACCTTGGCGCCAAGGGCCTCGGCCCGCGCCTTGGCCTCGGCCCGCGTCATCCGTTCCAACGCGCCGGTGAAGACAATCGTGAGGCCCGAGACGGCACTTTGGGTGGCGCGCGCCTGGGGTGCCTGGATTTCAACAAGTTGGTCGATCAGCCGGTCGATGGAGGCCCGTTCACGCGCTTGCTGGAAGGTCGTGACCAGCGAAACGGCCACGGTCGCGCCGATGCCGTCGATGCCGGTCAAGTCGTCCCACGCCGCTTTCGTGGAAGCGGGCGTATCGGCCCAGGCCTTGTCGCGCTGGGGCTGAAGAGACGCGCGGCGACCTTCATCGGCGGCGGCCTTACGCTCGGCCAGGATGGCGTCCTCGGCGCGCAGATGCGCCTCTGCCGCGGGGGCGGCCGCGTCAACTGTCGCGGCCAAAGCCGCCCATGTCGTGAAATGCCGGGCCAGATCGCTGGCGGCGACCTCGCCCACATGGCGGATGCCGAGGGCAAAGATCAGGCGGTGCAGCGCGATGGTGCGCTTGTCGTCGATGGCCTTGAACAGACTGCTGGCGGACTTCTCGCCCCAGCCCTCGCGGTTCTTGAGCTGTTGCAGGCCCTGGCCGTAGTTTTCCTTCAGCTTGAAGATGTCCGCAGGCTCTGCGATCCAGCCGTCGGTGTAGAAGGCCTCCACCTGTTTTGCACCGAGGCCCTCGATGTCAAAGGCCGCGCGACTGACGAAATGTTTCAGCTTTTCGACGGCTTGCGCGGGACAGATCAGGCCACCGGTGCACCGGCGGATGGCGTCGCCCTCTTCACGGATCGCGTCGGATTGGCATTCCGGGCACTGGGTTGGGAAGGTGTAGGGCTTGGCGTCGGCGGGTCGTTTGGACAGGTCCACATCGGCGACCTTGGGGATCACATCGCCCGCCCGGTAGACCTGCACGCGGTCGCCCACGCGGATGTCCTTCCCGTCACGGATCGGCCCGCCGTTGGCGTCACGGCCCGCGATGTAATCCTCGTTGTGAAGGGTCGCATTGGAGACGACGACGCCGCCGACCGTCACGGGCGTCAGCCGCGCGACGGGGCTGAGCGCGCCGGTGCGGCCCACTTGAATGTCGATGGCCTCTAGCGTGGTCCACGCCAGTTCCGCTGGAAACTTGTGCGCAATCGCCCATCGCGGCGTGGTGGAGCGCATGCCGAGGCGGCGCTGGTAGTCGAGGTCATCGACCTTGTAGACGACGCCGTCGATGTCATAGCCAAGCTCGGCACGCCCCTCCTCGATACTGGCGTAATGCGCCAGCATCTCCTCGCAGCTGTGGCAGGTCCTTGTCCGGTCGTTGATCTGAAACCCGAGGGTTTTCAGGTGCGTGAGGGCGGCGGATTGCGTATCCGCCAGGGGCGCGCTGACCTCTCCCCAAGCGTAGGCAAAGAAGCGAAGCGGGCGAGATTTGGTGATCGACGAATCCAGTTGGCGCAGCGAGCCCGCGGCGGCGTTGCGGGGATTGGCGAAGGGTTTTGCACCTGCCGTCAGTTGGCGATCATTGAGGAAGGCGAAATCCGCGTGGCTCATGTAAACCTCACCGCGAACTTCCAGAACGGCGGGGGCATTGCGCAGGGTCTGCGGGATGTCGTCGATGGTGCGGGCATTTGCGGTGACGTTTTCACCGACTGCGCCGTCGCCGCGTGTGGCGGCGGAGACGAGTTCGCCGTCCTCATACCGCAGGGACAAAGACAGGCCATCGATCTTGGGCTCGGCGGTGAAGGCCAGCGGCGCGTCAGCGGCAAGGTTCAGGTAGCGGCGGATGCCGCTGACGAAATCGACCACATCGGCGGCCTCAAACGCATTGGCAAGAGACAACATGCGCTGGCTATGGGTGAGCTTTGCGAAACCCTCCGACGGGGCGGCGCCCACTTGATCCGAGGGGCTATCGGCGCGTTTGAGGTCGGGGAATGCAGCTTCGATCGCCGCGTTTTCACGCTTCAGGGCGTCGTAGTCGGCGTCGGTCATCTCTGGCGCATCGGCGCCATGGTAGGCGGAGTTGGCCTCGGCCAGGAGGCGGGCCAACTCCGCAAGTCGCGCGGCGGCCTCGGTCGGGGACAGTTTGGCCGCAAGCAATGCGGTTTCTTGATCTGGATGTGACATGCGCGCGCCCCCGAAGCTGCAAAGCTATTGCCATGGTGATAGGAGGCAGAGGCGGATTGGTCCAGAGATGAGCCGCACATGGCCGGGGATCATGGCCGATTTGGGCGGTCCTTGGGGCCGTCACTCGGCGATTGAACGGTTTTCACGTGCTTCAAAAAAAAGCGGCCCGGATCTCTCCGCGCCGCTTCCAGCGTCATCTCACGCAAGTCCAATTGAAAGCCCCCACTTCAAAGGCGTGCCGGGACACTGTGGTTTGGCAATTAGCCCGTGGCGACCATGCCGAGGTCCATGTCGCCCGACGACGGGACCGGATCGCGCAGCACGTAACCGCGGCCCCAAACCGTTTCGATGTAGGTGTCGCCACCGGTGGCCTCGGCGAGTTTCTTGCGCAGCTTGCAGATGAAGACGTCGATGATCTTCAATTCTGGCTCGTCCATGCCACCGTAGAGATGGTTCAGGAACATTTCCTTGGTCAGGGTCGTTCCCTTGCGCAGCGACAGCAATTCCAGCATCTGGTATTCCTTGCCAGTCAGATGCACTGGCGCGCCATCCACCTCAACGGTCTTCGCATCGAGATTGACGGAGATCAGGCCGGTGTTGATGACCGACTGCGCATGTCCCTTGGAGCGGCGAATGATCGCGTGGATGCGGGCCACGAGTTCTTCCCTGTGGAACGGCTTGGTGAGGTAGTCGTCGGCACCAAAGCCAAACCCCTTGAGCTTGTTTTCCGGATCGTCGAGGCCCGACAGGATCAGGATCGGGGTTTCCACCCTGGCCGTGCGCAGGTGGCGCAGAACATCGTGGCCAGAAACATCAGGTAGATTGAGGTCAAGCAAGATGATGTCGTAGTCATAAAGCTTCGCGAGATCCATCCCTTCTTCTCCAAGGTCAGTGGAGTAGACATTGAGGTTCGCGTGCTTGAGCATCATTTCGATGCTTCGCGAGGTGGTTGGATCGTCTTCGACTAACAGTACGCGCATCCGCTTTATCTCCAGGTGGCTCTCATCCGTTTGGCCTAGTTTTGGTCCAAATGGTTAACACCAAGTTACCTACACCTCTAGATTTCGCAAAAACCTCAAGTTCTTTTTTATTCTTTTTCGCGGAATTGCTGAATTGCCGTTGTTTTCAGGGCTTTTTCGCCGTGACGCTCCACGGCGACGCGCCACGACTCCAACTCCTCTTCCGAGAGGGAGTAGGTGCGAATCGCATCGCTCGCGCTCAATAGCCCGCAAGACACCGCACGCACAACGGCGGCTTTTCGGCTGGCCACCCAGCGCGTTGTCGTCGGAGAGGGCAAGTCAGACCGTGTCATTGTGCTGCCATCGGGCAGTGACACGGTGTGTGGCCCCTGAATTTTCCTGATATACATCTCGGCCTCATTTTTTCTTCATCTGCAAGAGTGATGGGCCATGAGGTTTAAGATCGGGTAAGCGCGCCTTGCGATAGGAAGCCTTTTCCCTATATTTTCCCTCAGACCCCCTTGATCAGGAAGACCCCATGGCACTCGACCGGCCAAATGGCCTCAATTCGTTAGGCTTTGCTAAGGCCCCTGCCGACACGCGCGTCGTTGTGGCCATGTCGGGGGGCGTGGATTCGTCTGCCGTTGCCGCTCAGTTGTCGGATGAGGGCTATGACGTCGTGGGCGTGACCTTGCAGCTTTACGATCACGGCGCGGCGCTGGCCAAGAAGGGTGCGTGCTGTGCGGGCCGCGATATTCAGGACGCCGCACGCGTCGCCGAGACGATGGGCTTTCCCCATTACGTGCTGGATTACGAGAACGTTTTCAAGGACGCCGTCATCGATGAATTCGCCGACAGCTATCTGGCCGGGGCCACGCCGGTCCCCTGCATCCGCTGCAATGAGCGGGTGAAATTCAAGGACTTGCTGGAGACGGCCAGGGATCTGGACGCCGACTGCATGGCCACCGGCCACTATATTCAGCGCAAGATGGGCCCCCGGAAGGCCGAGCTGCATTCCGCCGCCGATGCCGCGCGCGATCAATCCTATTTCCTGTTTTCCACCAAGCAGGAGCAGTTGGACTTTCTGCGTTTCCCTTTGGGTCATCTGGAAAGCAAGGCTGAGACGCGGGCCCTGGCGGCAAAATACGGGCTGAGTGTGGCTGACAAGCCCGACAGTCAGGACATCTGCTTCGTGCCCAATGGCAATTACGCCGCCGTGATCGAGAAACTGCGCCCCGGTGCCGCCGATCCGGGTGACATCGTGGATGTCGATGGCAATGTGCTGGCGCAGCATCGCGGCGTGATCCATTATACCATCGGTCAGCGCCGGGGCCTTGGTATTGGTGGGCTGGCCGACCCGCTTTACGTGGTGAAACTGGACCCCGACCGCCGCCAGGTGATCGTCGGCCCAAAGGACATGCTTTCGACCCGCACGGTTCCCGTGCGCGAGATCAACTGGTTGGGCGACGCCCCTTTCGACAGCCGGGACGCCTGGGAATTGGACGTCAAGATCCGCTCGACACGTCCCCCCCGTGCGGCCACCATCCGCCCGATTTCAGCGACGGAGGCGGAGGTCGAGCTTATCGTGGCCGAAGAAGGCGTCAGCCCCGGCCAGGCCTGCGTCTTCTATGCGCCGGAAGGTGGACGGATCTTCGGGGGTGGCTGGATCCACCGGGGCTGACGGTCAGGACCCGCCGGCCATCAGGAAGCTGCGAAACGACAGCGATTGATGGCCGAGGGTCAGTGTCATACGCGCACTTTCGACCTGCACCACGCTGTCATCCGGGCCCCCTGTGGCGTCGATCCTGTATCCTGCCTCGCCGTAGACCTGCGACGGGTTGGGTTGATCGGTGAGAGTCTGGAACAGGGTCGCAAGCAAGGCACGAGAGGCGTGTTCCGGCAGGATCTCCACCACCCGCACGTCATCCCACACAAAGACACAATGGAGCCGCGCCACGGCGCCCTCGGGCCAGTTCGTCGCGTCGTCAAACTGGGGCCGCGCGTATCGCATCAGGGCGAAAGTGCGCGCCGAAGACATGCCCTCGGCTGCGAAGACTTCTCGCGTGGCGAGGCCATAGCGGGTGCATTCGAATATTGCACCCGGCCTCGGATGCGCACCGGTGCCGCCGAATGACCCGCTGAGGCTCCATAGAAACGGATCAATCGGAGCGGTGTAAGGGGGCCGCTCGGGCGAGATGGCGAGGGGGAAAAGCGTGGTCAAGGCGCGCTCGAAGCTGTTGCGATCGAGGTAGGCCTGATTTGCCAGCCCGAGCACCCCCCCTAGCGGAAACCGCAATGGTGCCTCCTGCGCGGTGGCAGGCAGGACGGATAGGGTAAGGATCACGATGAACAGAAATCGGGCCATGCAGTAGGCATTCTAGCGCGGGACGGCCAAAGAACAAATACCCGCCCCGTCGCGTGGCGCGCGTCAGGTCAGGCTGCCCGCCCCCAAGTAGCGCATTGGCGGAAGGTTAAAAATAGCCACGCCCTCAAGTAGCGCGAAGCGCGGTGGGGCAATAAAGGGCGTCCTCAAGTAGCGCGAAGCGCGTTAGAGCAAAAAAATGTCGTCCTCAAGTAGCCCCCAGGGCGGTAGGACCAGAAAAAACACCCTCAAGTAGCGCGAAGGGCCATAGGTCAAACAAGAGGGGGATAAAATGGCGCGGTTGACGGGACTCGAACCCGCGACCCCCGGCGTGACAGGCCGGTACTCTAACCAACTGAGCTACAACCGCGCGTGAGGTGCGGGATAACGGCGACGCGCGATGCGGTCAAGCGGGAAACTGACGTATGGCCGAAGAACTCTGCGCTTGAGCGGTGGGTGCCAATATGAGCGGGTTTGCATACCGAGCCAGGGCCCGGCCGGCGATGATCTCAGCCCCCTGCCCGCCCTTGCTGCGGATCCCGAAGGACACACAAATCTCGTCGTTAACACTTCCGAAAGGTGCCAGCGCGATTCCCCCGCCCTCAAGTAGCGCGAAGCGCGGTAGGGCAAACAAGAGGAGAATAATGGCGCGGTTGACGGGACTCGAACCCGCGACCCCCGGCGTGACAGGCCGGTACTCTAACCAACTGAGCTACAACCGCGCGTGGGCGTGGAGATAGCGATGGTGCGCGGTGGGGTCAAGCGCGGGGTTGGGGCGAATTCGGGGTTTCTTTCGGGCGGGCGGATCAGCCTCGGCGCAGGGGACGCTCGGCGGCGGGGCCTGGGACTTCTCCGGGGGCGGCGCGGTGGCGCTCGCGGGCAAAGACGTAAAGGCCCGCGCCCGCGATGAGGGCTGTGCCAAGCAGCATGATCCAGCCCGGACGCTCGGCGAACACGATCCAGCCAAGCATGATGGCCATCGGCAGGGCCGCGTATTCGTAAGAGGCCACGGTGGCGGCATTGCCAAGGCGGTAGGCGGCGGAAAGGCAATAGCCGATGATGGCAGACATCGCGCCAAGCACTGCGAATTTCCAGATATCCTCGGGCGCGGGCCAGACCCAGGCGCGGAGCAGGAAAATCAGGCTTTCGCTGTCGAGACCCTCGGCATAGCGGCCATGCCCCACCGCGAAATAGGACACGCACGACACCACGATAAAGGCCAGTTGGATGTAGATCGCCATGGCAGAGGCGGCGGATTTCGCGCCCAGTTTGCGGGTCATCACCTGCATTCCCGCGTAGCAGGCGGCGGCGATCACCGGCAGCAGAAGCGCGGCACGGGGG